>JAFIED010000004.1 GCA_020832805.1 Pararhodobacter sp. | reverse complement strand
GGGGCCGCCGATGGACAACCACAAGGCAATGCCCGCCTGGCTCCGCTCCCCTAACTTTTTATCGCACTGTCATAAATTCATGCAAAATCCCCGCTGTCCGCGCCACATCACGCCGCAGACAGCGCAGGGGGCACAGGATGCATCGTACTGATCCCGCGGCAATTGTTCGCGCTGCAACCGGAGAGTCCTCATGATCCGCAAAACTCTTGCCCTTCTCGCTGCAACAGTCATTCTGACTATGACGCTGCCGGTGCCAGCCTCCGCGGGCGACTGCACGGGATTCGTGATCGGCGTGCGCCCGGTCAGCCAGTACAACCCCGCCACCGGCGCCGGGTTTCTGGCGGTGCGCAGTGGGCCGGGCACGCAATTCATGCAGATCGGCGAACTGTATCTGGGCGACGAGATCGCCGTCTGGGAGCGCAGCGGCAGCTGGTACATGGTGCGTTGCATGAGCGGGCGTTGCCTGCGCCCGATGCGCGGCGATCCGCGCCCCACGGGCTGGGTATTCGGGCGCTATCTGGATATCGGCGGCCTGTGCCCCTAGGCGCGCGGCTGCCGGCCCGCCCATCAAGACCCTTGTGTGGGATGTGTTTTTCAGGCATGGTTCGGGTGCGAGTTTACTTCTTCTATCGATCCTGCTGAACTGTCCACCCACGACACGGCGCACTCGATCTTGGACTTGACTGCGCCAGGCTGCCGCACTTCCGCGGGCAGCGTTCTGCAAGGAGAATCACGATGGCCAATGGCACCGTGAAATGGTTCAACGCCACCAAGGGTTATGGCTTCATCCAGCCCGAAGGCGGTTCAAAGGACGTGTTCGTCCACATCACCGCGCTGGAGCGCGCCGGCCTGCGTGGCCTGGACGATGGCCAGAAGGTCACTTTTGACCTGGAAACCAGCCGTGACGGCCGCGAGTCGGCGACGAACCTGTCGCTGGCCTGAGCCAATGGCGGCCGGCCTTGCCGGCTGGCACATGAATGCGAAAAGGGCAGCCTGTGGCTGCCCTTTTCCTTTTTGCAACTGGCCGGGCGATCCCGGCGTCAGCGCGCCTTCAGCAGGTCGCGGATTTCGGCCAGCAGCTCCTCCTGGCGCGGGCCGGTGGGGATTTCCGGCTCGGCCGGGGCGGGCTCTTCCTGCCGCATCAGCCGGTCGCGCATCCGGTTCACGGCCTTGACCAGCAGGAAAACCACCCAGGCAATGATCAGGAACTTGATCACGGCATTGATGAAATTGCCAATCATGAACTGTGCGTCGCGCAGCCCGAAACTGATCCCGCTGAAATCGACCCCGCCGATGATGAGCCCGATCAGCGGGTTGACCAGATCATCCACAAGCGACGACACGATCGCGGTAAAGGCCGCCCCGATGATGATGCCGACCGCCAGGTCCATCACGTTGCCCCTGGCAATGAAGGCCCCGAATTCCTTTAGCATGAGTTCCCTTTCGTCCTCTCGTCGCGCCAGCCCTGTCCCGGGCTGTGCGCGCAACATGGTTACAACAATGCCGGGGCAGAGCAGCAAACGCACCGCCACGCTGTTGCCATCCGGCAAAAAACTGTGGCATGAGATGGCGCAGCAAACCACGGACAAATGCCCCGATGCCTGATTATTCTGCGCGCCGCCTGATGATGGTCGATACTCAGGTCAGGCCCTCTGACGTGACGAAATTTCCCATTATCAAGGCGATGCTGGACATCCCGCGCGAACGATTCGTGCCCGGCGATCTGGTCGAGGCCGCCTATGCCGGCAAGAACCTGACGGTTGCGCCCGGGCGCGTGATGCTGGACCCGCGCACCTTTGCCAAGATGCTGGATGCGCTGGGCCTGACGGGAACCGACCTGGTGCTCGATGTGGCGCCGGGGATGGGGTATTCCAGCGCGGTCCTGGCGCAGATGGTTCAGGCGGTTGTCGCCGTGGAACCGGACGAGGCCCTGGCGGCCGAGGCCGAGGCGGCCTTCCAGGAAACCGGCGCGCCCAATGTCCTGGTCGAGCGCTGCGATCTGGCCGAGGGCGCGCCGCGGCATGGCCCTTATGACGCCATCATGATCCAGGGTGGAATCGAGCGTTTTCCCGAATCACTGGCCGCGCAGCTGAAGGAAAACGGCCGCGTCGTCGCCCTGTTCATGCCAAGCGCCATGCATGGTGTCGTGCGCCTTGGGGTCAAGCGTGACGACGCTATCCACTGGCGCGATCTGTTCAATGCCGCCGCACCGGTTCTGGACGGGTTCACGCAACGGCGCAGTTTTGTGTTCTAAAGCGGCATTTCGGCCCGGGCAGGCGGGGCCTCGCCCGTCAGGGCTGCCGGATGACAGGGCAGCAAGGCGACGGGAGAAAGCGATGAATAATGTTAGAATGCTCAGGGTGCTGGGGGTGCTTGTCGGGCTGGCCCTGATGCCGATGCCACAGGCCGCGGCGCAAACACTGGCCGACACCTTTGTTGCAGCCTACCGCAATTCCGAGTTGCTGGAACAGAATCGCGCCTTGTTGCGCGTGTCCGACGAGGATCTGTTTCAGGCCCAGTCACGCCTGCTGCCGGTTGTCAATTTCATCACCCGCGCCACCGCCAGCCAGCAGCGTATCGAAATGCGCGGCGCACCGACGGTCACCAATTCGACAGCCCGGCTGAATTTCGGTCTTTCGGCCGAAATCACGCTGGTCGATTTCGGCCGCGGGCGGCTGGCGATCGATTTCGCGCGCGAACAGGTTTTCTCGGCCCGCGCCGGGTTGATCGTGGTGGAACAGCAGGTGTTGCTGCAGGCGGCGCAGGCGTATCTGAACGTGATCAGCCAGCGCGATACCGTGGCGCTGCGCCGCGCCAACATGGCCCTGATCGAACAGGAACTGCGTGCCGCGCGGCAACGGTTCGAGCTGGGCGATTCCACCCGCACCGATGTTGCCATCGCCGAGGCCCGGCTGGCCGCGGCGCAATCCGCGCTGGCGGCGGCCGAGGGCGATCTGGCCGTCGCGCGCGAGGACTATCGCCTGGCAGTTGGCGTCTACCCAGACAATCTGCGTCAACCCCCGCGGTTGCCACGCCTGCCCGCCACGCTTGCCGAAGGGCAAGCCCTGGCCCGGCGTCAGCACCCTGCAATCCTGCAGGCGCAGCACCAGGTTTCGGCGGCGGATCTGATGGTTGAATCGGCGCGGGCCGGCCGGCTGGGTGCCGTCACGGGCGAAGTGGGGGCAGGTGTTGCCGGTGAAAGCGGGCGTGTGGTGCGTGACCTGTCGGGCTCGATTACCTGGGCGGTGCCGCTGTATGATGGTGGCCGGCTGAATTCGAGCGAGCGCCAGGCCGTTGCCCAGCGCGAGGCGCAGCGCGCCGCGTTGAACCAGCAGGTGGCCGGGGTGCTGCAATCGGTCGGTGCAAACTGGGCACAGCTAGAGGT
This sequence comes from Pararhodobacter sp., assembly GCA_020832805.1. GTDB lineage: Bacteria > Pseudomonadota > Alphaproteobacteria > Rhodobacterales > Rhodobacteraceae > Pararhodobacter. The sequence goes on along the minus strand of JAFIED010000004.1, from coordinate 4,978 downwards.
TGCCCGCGCCCGGCTGGCAGCCAGCGCGCTGCAGATCGAGGCCGCACAGACCGCCTATGATGCCGTGCGCGCCGAGGCCGAGCTGGGCTCGCGTACCACGCTGGACGTGCTGAATGCCGAACAGGAATTGCTTGACGCCCGTTCGGCGCGGATTGCAGCCACGGCGGGGGTGCAGCTTGCCTCGTATGCGCTGTTGCAGGCAACCGGCCAGTTGACCGTTGCGTCGTTGAACCTGGGCATACCCACCTATGATGTCGAGGCCTATGCGGCCGGTTTTGCGCGTTCCCGGCCCGTCAGCGCGCCCCGGTCGGAACAGGGCGACCGGCTGGACAGGATCATGGGGCGGCATGGCACCGGCGCAGGGGGCGATGTGCTGAATCTGGGGCCCTGACCCCGGCGGCGTCAGCGCGCCCCGAACGCGCTGCGCAACCCGGCGATAAGCATTCTGCACCAACGCGGTTGTTTCGCGCGCCGCGCGGCTGTATCCTTTGTCTTGCGTCCAAAGAAAACCGGCTGGCCGCAGAAGCACGCCGGGCGCACCCCAGAACAGGCAGGCAGGCATGTCAGACGCGATGAGCAACCACGATATCGAAGATGTGCTGAGTTCGATCCGGCGCCTTGTTGCGCAAGAAAACGGCCACGCCCCCAAAAACCGGCTTGTGCTGACCCCGGCACATCGCGTGACGCAGGACGCCGCCAGCGACACGAATAAGCCGCTCGTCCTGGCCGCAGAGCGCCGCACGCACCCCGAACCAGGGGAGCCGCCTGCCGCCCTGGCCGAAAGCGCCCCGCCGCAACCCGCGGCCCGGCCTGAAACGCCCCCTGCACCGGACCCGCGTGCGCTGGAGCTGCAGCGCCTGCAGGAAACGCTCGACAAGCTGGAAATCGCGGCCTCGGCGGCGCCGGCCACCAGCTACAAGCCGTGCCAAACCCCGCCGCCCGCGGCCCCGGCGCCCGCCCGGCCGGTGACAGAGGCAACAATTGCCCCGCCGAACGAACCGGCGCCTGCTGCAGCCACTGCCAAAGCGCTGGCGCAGACGTCGTCGATCACCGATGCGGCCGCGGCAAGTGCCGCACCGGATCAGATTCGGGCAGACATGGTGATGGATAACCAGCCACAGGACGCGCCAATGAAGGTGCCAGCCGCGTCATCCTCGGCAGACCCGCGCCCTGCCGGCCCTGCGCCCGGCTTGACCCAACCGCCCGATGACGCGCCGGCAGGCGCCCCGGAAAGCGATGGAATCATCGAAACGCTGATCGACGAGGAGATGTTGCGCGCCCTCGTTGCCCAACTGGTGCGCGAAGAGCTGCGCGGCCAACTGGGCGAGCGTATCACCTTGCAGGTACGCAAACTGGTCAGGGCCGAGATCGCACGGGCGCTGGACGAGCGTCAGTATCTCTGATTTCCGCGTGCCGGCCCCGCCGGTGGTGGCGATCTGCCGCTTGCCCCCCTTTCGCCCTGCGCCGCACCTGATTAGGTATGCCCCCAGAAAACGGAGGGTTCCATGCAAATCAAGATCAACACCGATCGCCACATTCAGGGCGACGAGCGTCTGAAAGAAGTTGTGCGCGCCATTGTCGAGCAGGGCCTGGGGCATACCCTGGCACGGCTGACCCGCGCCGAGGTGCATCTGCAGGACGAGAACGGACAAAAGGGCGGGGCGGATGATATTCGCTGCATGATCGAGGGGCGGCCACAGGGCATGGACCCGCTTGCCGCCACGCATAACGATGCCAATGTCGAGGCCGCGGCGCGCGGTGCCGCACGAAAACTGCGCGCGTTGCTGGAAACCGAATTCGGCAAGGTGGATCGAAAGCGCTGATTGATGCTGCGGTGCCGTCAGGCATCGGCAGCGGCATCGGCCCTTGCAGCAGGCGCGGACAGGCGTTATCTGCTATGACAGCGCGGGTATGGTGTAATGGTAGCGCCCCAGCCTTCCAAGCTGGTCGTGCGGGTTCGATTCCCGCTACCCGCTCCAGTCCTGACGATCGTTTCCGGCCCGGGCGCGCGGCCCATTTGCCCCGGAATTGGGGGCCGCATCCAAGATGCCGGCAACCCTGCGGCCGCGCCTTGCCTGCAAGGTGACGCGGCGTCACTTATTACTTTCCCAGGAAAGAATCTGATCGGCACTGGACAGCGTTGGCGCTGCCGGGCGAAAACATCGGCGTGACGGCAACAGTGCCGGGCGCCGGCCCAGGATACCGCGGCCGGCCCGGCACGCGAAGGAGGAGCGCAACACAATGGATATCACGCAAACGGCAGCCATCGTAACCGGCGGGGCATCGGGGCTGGGGGCGGCAACGGCGCGCGAACTGGCGGCAGCCGGGGCAAAGGTGACGCTGTTCGACCGCGACCGCGCCCGCGGCGAGGAACTGGCAGCCGAGATCGGCGCAACATTTGCCGAGGTCGACGTGACCGATGAGGCATCGATCAAGGCGGGGATCGCCGCGGCGGTCAAGGCCATGGGCAAGGTCAACGCGCTGGTCAATTGCGCCGGCATTGCCTATGCGATCAAGACGGTGGGGCGCGATGGCGCACACCCGCTGGACGCCTATCGCCGCACCATCGATGTGAATCTGGTGGGCACGTTCAACTGCATACGCCTGGTTTCAGAGGTGATGGCGGGCAACGAGGCCAACGCGGATGGAGAGCGCGGCGCAATCGTCAATACGGCCTCGATTGCAGCTTTTGACGGGCAGAAGGGGCAGGTTGCCTATGCGGCGTCCAAGGCGGGGGTGGTCGGCATGGCGCTGCCCATCGCGCGTGACCTGGCCAGCCTGGGCATTCGCGTGAATACCATCGCGCCGGGTATCTTCCTGACGCCGATGCTGATGACGTTGTCCGAGGAAGCGCGCACGGCGCTGGCCGCCGATGTGACCTTTCCAAAGCGTCTGGGCCAGCCCGAGGAATACGGCAAACTGGCGCGTTTCATGATCGAATGCGCCTATCTGAACGCCGAAAGCATCCGGATCGACGGGGCGCTGCGGATGCGTTGAGCCCGGCATCGGCGCCGGGGCGGCCGCGGGGCAGAACGGCCTTGCAGAAAGGCCGTTGCAAGCGCCTTGGAAAGGCGCTTGGCCCGCCCGGCTCAGCCGATGGCCTGTAACAGCAGCGTCAGCGCGTGGTCGCGCGCGGCGCGGCGCACCCGGTCGCGGCCGAGGGGGCCGAAATCCACCGTCTCGGTGCGTGTGCCGCTGGCGTCGGCCAGGCCGAAACAGACGCGCCCTTCGGGTTTGTGTTCAGAGCCGCCAGGCCCGGCGATGCCGGTGACCGATACCGCGATATCCGCCCCGGTGGCCGCGCGCGCGCCTTCGGCCATGGCACGGGCGACAGGTTCCGACACCGCGCCATGACGTGCCAGGACTGTATCGCTGACGGCCAGAAGATCACGCTTCAGGCTGTTGGAATACGTAACAAAGCCCCCGAGAAACACTGCGGATGAGCCGGCGGTGTCGCTCAGCGCGGCGGCAATCATGCCGCCGGTGCAGCTTTCAGCGCTGGCCAACTGCAGGCCACGGGCGCGGGCGCGTTCCAGGATACGGTGCTTGAGCCTGCGCATCACGGCCCCCCTACATCAGAAAGCCATGCGCCAGCGCGGCCAGTGCCACCACCAGCAGCGCCGCGAACAGCCCGGCAAAGATATCGTCCAGCATCAGCCCCAGGGGCGTGTGCAGCCGGTCTGCCCAGCCCGCCGGCCCGGGTTTCCAGATGTCGAACAGGCGGAAGCCCAGAAAGGCCACGACCCAGCCCGGCCACAACCGCAGGATATCGGCGCCCATCCATTGCGCGCCGAACGACACGGGCCAAAGCGCCAGCCACATGCCTGCCACCTCATCGATCACGATCTCTGACGGATCGGGGTCGGTGGTGTTGCGCGTCTGAATGGCTGACACCCACCAGCCCAGCAGAAACACCAGCACCGTGGCCAGCGCCAGCGCGACGAAACCGCCCAGCATGTGCAGCGCCCAGGCAAAGGGCAGCGCGGCCAGCGAGCCCCATGTGCCGGGTGCGGGGCGCAGCAGGCCGGCGCCGAACCAGGTGGCGATGAAGCGCGCCGCCGTCATGGCTTGACCAGCGTTGCCGTGGCCAGCGCCGCGATCCCTTCCTCGCGCCCGGTAAAGCCCAGCCGTTCGGATGTCGTCGCCTTGACGGAAATGCGCGCGGCCTCGACCCCCATGATCGCGGCCAGTGCCGCCTGCATGGCGCCGGCATGGGGGCCGATCTTTGGCTGTTCGCAGATCAGCGTGACATCGGCATGGCTGATGGCAAAGCCCCTGTCGCGGGCAAGGTCTGATGCATGGCGCAGAAAGATTTCGCTTGCCGCGCCCTTCCACTGCGGATCGGACGGGGGGAAATGGCGGCCGATATCGCCCTCGACCAGTGCGCCATACAGGGCATCGGTCAATGCATGCATGCCGACATCGGCATCGGAATGGCCCTGCAGCCCGCGCAGGTACGGGATTTCCACACCGCACAGCCACAGCCGATCGCCGGGACCGAAGCGGTGCACGTCAAAGCCATTGCCGGTGCGGATGTCCATTGTCTTGCCCTCGCCTGTATGGCCCTTGATTGTCTGACTTTCACGCAGGAACCTTTCCGCACGATCAAAGTCAACGGGGTGGGTCAGCTTGATGTTGGTCTCGTCGCCATCGACCACGGCGACACGCAGGCCGGCCGCCAGTGCGACCTCTACATCATCGGCCGCACCACCGCGATGGGCGCGATGGGCGGCCAGAATGGCGCCAAAGTCGAAAGCTTGCGGTGTTTGCGCGCGAAACAGCCCGTCACGCGACTTGATGCCCTGCACCACGGCTGTCCGGCTGCCGGGATCGGCGCGCCACAACGCGTCGGTGACCGGCAGCCCCGGCGCCGCGCCCGGAAGGTGTGGCCCCGCGGGCAAGAACCCGCCCCCCCCCCCGGGGGGCGCCAGCCGGCGGGCCCCGGACTGGCGCCCCCCCCCGGGCGGGGGGGGGGGGG
>JAFIED010000300.1 GCA_020832805.1 Pararhodobacter sp. | reverse complement strand
CCCCCTGCCCCATCAGCTTCCCAAAAAGACTCCGGGGGCGCCCGGCCCGGGCGACGGGGGCAGCGCCCCCTGTCTGTCGTTGCATCACGCAAAGTAGTCCCGCATCAGGCGCAGATAGACCGCCTTGAGCTGCCTTATATGCGCGATCTCGGCATGTTCATCCACCTGATGCATCGACTGCCCGACCAGCCCGAACTCGACCACCGGGCAATGCGCCCGGATAAAGCGCGCATCCGATGTGCCGCCGGTGGTCGACAGCACCGGCCGGCGCCCGCATTCGGCCTCGACCGCGCCGGCTACAAGATCGGTAAACCAGCCCGGCTCGGTGACGAAAGCCTCGCCCGAAACCTTTGCGGACACAGAAAACCGCACCCCGCTCTCGGCCTCGGCGCGTGCTGCCTCATCGTGCAGCCAGCGCGTCAGATCGGCGCCGTCATGGCCATCGTTGAACCGGATGTTCAGCCCTGCCGTTGCCCGCGCGGGAATCACATTGGTGGCCGGATTGCCCGTGTCGATGGTCGTCAGCGCCAGCGTGGACGCGTCGAACTGCGCCGTGCCGCGGTCCAGTTCATGCCGCGCCAGCCGGTCCAGCAGGGCAACAAGCGCCGGCAACGGGTTCCTGGCCCGGTGCGGATAGGCCGCATGACCCTGCACCCCCTCGGCCACGATCTGCGCGTTCAACGAACCGCGCCGACCGATCTTGATCATCTCGCCCATCGACTCGGGGCAGGTCGGCTCGCCCACCAGGCAGTGATCCATGCGTTCCCCCCTAGCTGCCATATAGTCCAACAGCGCGGCGGTCCCATCCACCCCGTCACCTTCCTCATCGCCGGTGACCGTCAGGATCAGCGCATCATCGGGCGGGCATTCGGCCGCGAAATCGACCGCCGCCGCCACAAAGGCCGCCACGCCTGATTTCATGTCGCAGGCGCCACGCCCCCACAACCGCCCCTCGGCCAGGGTGCCGGCGAATGGGTCAAACCGCCAGCGCCCGGCATCGCCCGGCGGCACGACATCGGTATGGCCGTTGAACCCCAGCGTGCGTCGGGCCTGGCGCGGACCAAGCCGCGCAAAGAGATTGGCGATGCCCCCACGGTCGGCGCGGTGGCATTCGAACCCTGCCGCCTCCAGGCACGCCTGAACAAGCGAAAGCGCACCTGCATCCTGCGGCGTGACGGACGGGCAACGCACCAGCCTTGCCGCCAGATCAACCGGATCGCATTCCTGTTGTGCCATTGCCCGCCTCCTGGCATGTCAGTCGTGTTTTTTCAAATGCAGGGCTACCCGTGCCGCCCCATCATGACAAGGGTTGCAAGCCTGGTTGGCGAAAAGCGGCATTTTCTGCACACGTATAGACCCTATCTTTTCAATCAATATCGCCCTAAGGTTGCAGCTATCGCTTGTGGCGAATGCACCCGGGTTCACGAAATCTTTGCCTTTTTGGTGCGACACTGATCTTCGGAGCGCGAAAGATTTGCAAAAATGTCGAAAATGAACGAAAATAATGCCATATCTTTCGCGTCGATGGCAACGATGGAAACAGAAAACATCACCAACGAAACGCGGCTCACACGGTTGCAGGCGATCGTCGTCGAGATCCTGAACGATCTCCTGCGCGCACCGACCGAAGAGACCGATTGTTCCATCGACAGGGCGATCGGGCGTCTTGGTGGCTACTGTCTGCGCGACCGCGCCTATGTTTTCGTCAACGGTGAAGGGTTCACCACGAATACCCATGAATGGTGTGCCCCAGGAATCGAGGCCGCGATAGACCAGCTTCAGGAACTCCCGTGGGAGCTGTATGGCCCGATCTATCACACGCTCAACGCCGGTGAGACCTTTCATGTGCCTGATGTCAGCGCCCTTGAGGAGGGCTCGCCGACCCGTGTCATTCTGGAATCACAGGAAATCCGCTCGATCCTGATGGTGCCCATGCAGTGGGAAGGGCGGTTTTTCGGCATCCTGGGCTTTGACGGGGTGCAGAACAGCCACGCCTTCCTGCCGGGCGAAATCTACCTGCTGCGCTCGGTTGCCGATGTCATCTGCTCTGTCCTGACCCGGCGAAGCAGCGAAAGGGCGCGTCAGGCAGCCCAGCAGGCACTGGAATCGGAACAGGCGTTCCTGCAAAGCGTGCTTACCACGTCGGCCATGGGTGTTCTGGTGCTTGACGGCAACGGGATCATCACCTTTGCCAATGACGCGGCCACGGATTTGCTGGGCATTGCGCAAAGCAAGCTGCACGGCATGCCCCATCATGCGCTGCATGCCACGATGGTGCCCCTGGACGAAAGCAGCCAGGCCACGGATGGCACACCGGCAACAGGCGGCACCGCAACGCAGGCGCATATTCCCAGCCTGAATCCGGGCGCCACCCCCTTTGCCGAGATCCTGCGGCATGGTCAGCCGGTTGCGGATGCGCGATTTGCCCTGCACAGGCCGGCCGGGCCGCGATATTGCGCGGTTCATGCCGCGCCGGTTGATTCCGGGCACAAGCAGGCCCGCGTGGTCTATGCGCTGGTCGATGTGACCGAACAGGTCCTTGCCGAAGCTGCCCGCGCCGCCGCGCTGGAGGAAGCGCGCAGCGCCAATATGGCCAAGACCCGCTTTCTGGCGCGGATGAGCCACGAAATGCGCACGCCGCTGAACGGGGTGCTGGGCATTGCCGATGTGCTGCGCCGGCTGATCGACGACCCTGACCAGAAGCGCATGCTGGGCGTCATGCATGCGTCGGGCACCCTGCTGTTGAGCATCATCAACGATCTTCTGGACATGTCCAAGATCGAGGCGGACCAGCTGGCCATCGAACAGATCCCGTTCGATCTGGCCGAGATCGCCGACCGGATAGAGGCTGTGCACACCCTCAGGGCGGCGGAAAAGCAACTGTCCTTCGGTGTCACGCTGTCCAGCCGGCAGCGCACCCGCCGGATGGGCGACCCGCACCGGCTGCTGCAGATCCTGCACAATGTCATCAGCAATGCGGTGAAATTCACCTCGCAGGGGACGATCCAGGTCAGTATCGACTGCAGCCAGCCGGACAGTATTGCGCTGGAGGTGGTCGATACCGGTATCGGCATGACCCCCGAAGAACAGCAACATGTGTTCGAGGAATTCGGCCAGGCAGACACCGCCATCGCGCGCAAGTTCGGCGGTACAGGGCTGGGCATGCCGATTGTCAAGCGGCTGGTGGAACTGATGGCGGGCGATATCACGTTCAGTTCTGAAAGCGGCAAGGGCACGCGCGTATCCATCACGCTGCCGCTGCGCGCGCTGGCAGAGACGACGAACACGGTCAGCGCCCCCGCTTTGGTCAATGACGGGCGCCTGCAGGGGCTTCGCGTGCTGGCCGCCGATGACAACCGCACCAACCGCATGATCCTGGGTGCGATGATGGGGCAGCTGGGCATCTCTGCCGTGCTGACCGCCGATGGCCCCAGTGCCCTGAAAGCCTATGAGAACGAAGATTTCGACGCCGTGATCCTGGATATCTCGATGCCGGAAATGGATGGGATCACGGTCCTGAAGAAACTGCGCAAGCGGGAGGCCATGGCGGCAGAGCAGGGTTCGGAACCGCGCCGACATCTGCCCATCCTGGCCTTTACCGCCAATGCGATGGACCATCAGGTGGCCGCCTATCTGCAGGCCGGCTTCGATGATTGCCTGACCAAGCCGCTGCAACTTGACCGGCTGCGCTCGGCTCTTGCCGCCCTGATCGAGCCTGCCGATGGTCCGGCGGCAAGCCAGGCCGCACCAGAAGCCGTTTCCAGCGGCACAGACAGCTTGCCGGCAGCCCTGCGCGGATTTGGCTGACCATCCGCCAGGCGCAGCAACGCCTGACGCATCATCGGGCGCCTGACTCCCAGGCGTCGATGATCTGAACGCCCTCTTCCGCCGTGTCGACAAAGCGGAAAAGGTCCAGATCGTCTTGTGCAATGGTGCCGGCATCGGCCAGCGCCTGCCAGTTGATCACGTTTTCCCAAAAACTGCGCCCGAACAGCAGAAACGGGATTGGCCGCATCCGCCGTGTCTGGATCAGTGTCAAGGTCTCGAACAACTCGTCCAGCGTCCCGAACCCGCCCGGAAACACCGTGATCGCGGTTGCGCGCATCAGAAAATGCATTTTCCTGATCGCAAAGTAGTGGAAATTGAAGCTCAGATCCGGCGTCACAAAGCTGTTTGGCGCCTGTTCATGCGGCAGGACGATATTCAACCCGATGGAAATGCCGCCGGCCTCGGCCGCGCCCATGTTGCCCGCCTCCATCACACCCGGCCCGCCGCCGGTAACGATGACATGCTCGCAGCATCCCGTGGCGACGCTCTTCAGGGTGATCAGACGCGCAAATTCCCGCGCCTGCGCGTAATACGGTGCCAGCGCCGCCTGCCCCGGCACGGCGCCCGTTGCCCGCTCTGGCGAGGGAATGCGCGCACCGCCGAACATGACCACGGTCGACTTGATGCCGCGTTCGGCCATCATCATCTCGGGCTTCAGCAGTTCAAGCTGCAATCGCACCGGCCGCAGCGCATCCTGCATCAGGAAATCGGTATCGGCAAAGGCCAGTCTGTAAGAGGGGCTGCGCGTCTGGGGTGTATCAGGGGCGCCGCGCCAGGCGCGCAAATCCTCTTCGGCATCCGGAAAAGGGCGAAATGCCGGGTTCTGTTTCATGCGCTGATCCTCTGCCTGCATTGCCTGCCGTGGCGTGCAAGGCTATAGCCTGCCAAGGCGCGATACCAGAGCGCATCCTAAACTCAAGCCACAGGAAACGCCCCATGACCCTTGCTCTGCCCGACGCATCGCTGGAAGCCGCCATCGAGGCCGCCTGGGAAGCCCGCGACACCATCACCCCGGATACAAAGGGCACACCGCGCGAGGCCATAGAAGCCACGCTGGAGGCCCTGGATCAGGGCAAACTGCGCGTCGCCGAAAAGCGCGGCACCGACTGGCATGTGAACCAATGGGCGAAAAAGGCGGTGCTGCTGGGCTTTCGCCTGAAAGACATGGAGCGCCACGAAGGCGGCCCGCAGGGCGGCAGCTGGTGGGACAAGGTCGACAGCAAGTTCGCCGACTGGAAGAAAAAGGACTGGCGCGCCGCCGGCTTTCGCGCGGTGCCCAACTGTGTGGTACGCCGGTCGGCCTATATCGCACCCGGCGTGGTGCTGATGCCCAGTTTCGTCAACCTGGGTGCCTATGTCGACAGCGGCACCATGGTCGACACCTGGGCAACGGTGGGGTCCTGCGCGCAGATCGGCAAGAATGTGCATCTGTCCGGCGGCGTGGGTATCGGCGGCGTGCTGGAACCGATGCAGGCCAACCCCACGATCATCGAGGACAACTGTTTCATCGGCGCGCGCTCGGAGGTGGTTGAAGGTGTGATCGTGCGCGAGGGCTCGGTGCTGGGCATGGGTGTGTTCATCGGCCAGTCCACCAAGATCGTTGATCGCGCGACCGGCGCGGTGATGTATGGCGAGGTGCCGGCAGGCTCGGTGGTGGTGGCGGGCTCGATGCCCTCGACCGGCGGCGTGCATCTGTACTGCGCCGTGATCGTCAAGCAGGTGGATGCCCAGACCCGCGCCAAGACGTCGATCAACGACCTCTTGCGCGACTGACCGGCGGCGGCGATGACGCGCCCCCCTGCCCGGCCGGCGGTTCATCGCATAGCCCTGGCGGCCCTGCAGGGCGGATGGGTCGCCCTGCGCACCCCGCGCCTGCCCGAGGCCGCCGGACCTCGGCAAGGTCGTCAGGGAACGGGGCCAACCCTGCGCCTGCTGATTGCCGGCGACTCCTCGGCCGCAGGCGTGGGCGCCGCCTTGCAGGACGCGGCATTGTCAGGGCAACTCGCCCAGGCGCTGGCAGATCACTTTGCCGTCGACTGGCGGCTGATCGCCCGATCCGGCGCCACTACCGCGGCCACGCTGGCACATCTGCGCGGCGCCATTGGCCCTGGCGAACGCTATGACGCCGCCGTTCTGGCCCTGGGCGTGAACGATGTGATCCGCCAGGTGCCGATGCGCCACTGGCTGGCGCATCAGCAGGCCCTGCATGACCACCTTGCCGGGCCTTTGGGGGTGCGCCATGTCTATGCCTCTGGTGTGCCGCCGATGGGGCGGTTCCCGGCGCTGCCCGGCACGCTGGCCGCGCTTCTGGGTGCCCGCGCTGCCCGTTTCGATGCGGCGCTGGCCGATCTGTCGGCACGCCTGGAGGGCCACCGCCACCTGCCGTTTCAGGCGGAATTGCTTGACAGCGCGGTTATGGCGGCCGATGGCTTTCACCCTGGGGCCGCGGCCTATACGCATTGGGCCGCCACGCTTGCCCGCGCCATCCGCGCCGATTTCGGAGCCACGTCATGAGCCAGCCCACCAACATATCCAACAACCGGCCTTTGCGGGTGTTTACGCTGGTTGTGGAACTGGGCCGAAAGGAAGGCGACGGCCTGCCAGAGGGCAGCACCGGCGCCGGCCTGGTGGTTTACGCCGCCGGCCGCGACGAGGCCGAGGCCGTGCGCGAAACCGTGGCAATCCTGAAACAGGCCGACCTGGCCCCGCTGGATGTATCCGGCTATGGCACGCTTGAAGAGCGCCTCAGCCATGGGGACGAGATCGACGAGAAAGAGCGCGCGCTCATGAAACGCGCGCTGGACGAAAACGCCGTGATCGTGGCGCAGATGACTCCGTTCAACAGCTGACAGCCAGCGGGGGCAGCCTAAGGCACCTGATTGGGCAGGGGGCGCCCGTCGCGCAGGGCGCACGCATTGTCCAGCGCCATCATGCCCATGGCCTCGCGCACCTCCAGTGCCGCGGTGCCGATATGGGGCAACAGCACCACATTTTCCATCGCGCGCAGCGCCAGGGGTACCTGTGGTTCGTACTCGTACACGTCCAGCCCGGCACCGGCGATGCGTCCCGCCTGCAACGCTGCAATCAAGGCCGCCTCATCAACCACGTCGCCCCGCGCGATATTCACCAGATGGGCGTGCGGGCGCATCGTGGCCAATGCTGCGGAGTCGATCAGGTGATGCGTCTGCGGGCTGGCAGGCACGGCAACCACCACGATATCGGCCGCCGCCATGACCGCATGCAACGAGGGCAGCGCCTGCGCCGCCGGCAGTTCCGGCAGCGGGCGCGGCGTGCGGGTATGATAGACCACCGACATGCCGAAGCCGAAATGCGCCCGGCGCGCAATCGCCTGTCCGATGCGCCCCATGCCGACCACGCCCAGCACCTTGCCGCTCATGTGCAGGCCCAGCAATTGCGTGGGGTGCCATCCCTGCCAGTCGCCGGCCCGAACCATGCGCTCGCCCTCGCCCGCGCGGCGGGCGGTCATCAGCATCAGCAAAAGCGCCACATCGGCCGTGGCATCGGTGACGGCGCCGGGTGTATTGGTCACGGCGAGCCCGGCAGCACGGGCGGCCGCCACGTCGATGTGATTGTAGCCCACGCCAAAATTCGCCAGAAGCCGCGCGCGGGGCTTTGGCACTGCCGCGAAAACCGACGCATCGAACGCATCGCCCAATGTCGGAATGATGATGTCATGGTGACGCAACGCTTCGCGCATCTCCGGGCCAGTCATCGGATCGGTGCTGTCGCGCACCGTTACGGCGAATGCGTCCTGCGCGGCGTGGATCACGCGCTGTGGCAACGGGCGTGACAGAAACAGGCTCAGCACAGGCGCGCCCCGTCCGGCACCGCATGGCCGGGGCCGATCAGCACGATCTCGCCCGCCTCGTCGGCCAGACCCAGCACCAGCACCTCTGAGCGCATGGGTCCGATCTGGCGCGGCGGAAAATTGACCACCGCCAGCACCTGCCGCCCCACCAGGGACCCTGGCGTGTAATGCGCGGTGATCTGGGCTGACGATTTCCTTTCGCCGATATCGGGTCCGAAATCGATGCGCAGCTTCAGCGCAGGTTTGCGCGCCTCGGGGAAGGGTTCGGCCTGCATGATCGTGCCCACGCGGATATCCACCTTCAGGAAATCGTCAAAGGCGATGGTATCAGATGCCCCCCCGCTCATTGACCCAACTCCCGTGAACGCTCTGCTGCCGCCGTCACCGCACGCTTCAGCAAGGGCGCAAAGCCGCGCTCGTCATCCATCAGAACCTGCAGCGCTGCTGCCGTGGTGCCCGCCGGACTGGTGACATTTTCACGCAACTGGCCCGGCGACGCAGCGCTGTGCTCGGCCAGGGCACCGGCCCCGGCCACCGTGGCGCGCGCCAGGTGCAGCGCCATGTCCTCAGGCAGACCCTGCGCCACGCCCGCCGCAGCCATGGTTTCGATCAGATGAAACACATAGGCCGGGCCGGAACCCGAAAGCGCCGTCACGGCATCCATCTGTGCCTCATCCTGCAGGCGCACCACCTGACCCACGGCGCCCATCAACGCCTCGGCCAGGTCCATGGCCGCTGCATCCGCATGGGCATTGCCGATCAGCGCCGTGATGCCGCGTCCCACTGCCGCCGGCGTGTTGGGCATGGCACGAACGATCGCCGCCTGCCCCCCCAGTGCCGCCGCCAGCGCAGTCAGCCCCGTGCCCGCCGCGATAGAAACAAACAGCGTCCCTGCCGCACCCAGCCCGGCCACTTGCGGCAACGCCGCGCCCATCATCTGTGGCTTGACCGCCAGCACCGCTACGGCCGGATTGCCGGGCAAGGTGCCATTCAGGTGCACGCCGGTCGATCCCAGCCAGTCCGAGGGGTACGGTTCGATCACATGCACATTGGCCGGCGCCAGACCCCGGCCCAGCCACCCCGCCAACAGCGCCGAACCCATCTTGCCACAGCCCAGCAAGACCAGACCGCGTGCGTTCAATTCGCTCAGGTCCATGCTTCCCCCTTTCGTTTCGGGGGCAGGTTAGGCGCGACCGTAGTCCTGTGCAATGGCCAGCTTGACCGCCTCTTCCGGGCAGCGGTCGGCCCAGGCGACAAGCTGAAACGCCGGGTAGAAACGCTCGCAGCTGGCAATCGCCGCATCGATCATCCGGTCAATCTGCTCGGGCGCGGCGACCTGACCACCTGACAGCAACAGCCCGTAGCGCCAGACCATCAGACGCTGCGCCGCCCAATACGTGAACCCGCCACCCCAGATCAGGTCATTGGCCAGGTTCAGCACCGCCATCATCTCTGGCATGCGGGCCTCGGGTGGCTCCATCTCGAAGGTGCAGATCAGGCGCAATGTCTCGTCGGCACCAGACCAGGCCAGCGTCAGCGAATAACTGCGCCATTGCCCCTCGACAGCCATGGCGATCTGGTCATCACCCATCCGGTCGAAATCCCAGGCGCGATGCTCGGCCAGGGTTTCGACCATGTCGATCGGGTGTATTTCATCCATCAGGAAATGGTCGTTAGACAGCGCCATGTCCCACCTTTCTCTGCTCTTGCCGCCGCCCGGCGTGGTTGGGCTGCCATACCCTTCCACAACACGCTGATATGCGGCCAAGGGGCAGGGTTTCTTTTCTGTACCCCTTACTAGATATGGTGTGTCAAAAGCGAAAGCCTGTAAAGGGAAATTTCCTGTGCACAACTTCGTTCTTTTCGTTGGCGCCCGGGAAATGGCTGCAATCCCGGCCCTTCCCGTCAACTCCAAAATTCATTGACTGACCGGTCGGTTTATGTTAACCGGGCGCCGCGAATGAGGAGCGCAACCGACAATCCTGGGGGGACATCTTTCATGACGGCATCCGACACCATACTGGTGGCGCGGGACGGGGGGCTGATGCAGATCACGCTTAACCGCCCGGACAAGCTGAACGCCTTCAACCCCGAGATGCACCGCGCCTTGCGCGCCGCACTGGAGCAGGCAGCGCAGGATGACAGCGTGCGCGCCGTGCTGCTGACCGGCGCAGGGCGCGGGTTTTGCGCGGGTCAGGACCTGGGCGGGCGCGACCCGCGCAGCGGAGAGCGCGCCGACCTGGGCGAAACCATCGGCACCTTCTACAACCCGCTGATCAGATTGCTGCGCGGCATGCCCAAACCCATCGTCTGCGCGGTCAACGGTGTGGCCGCGGGCGCTGGGGCCAGCATTGCGCTGGCCTGCGACATCGTGCTGGCCGGGCATTCCGCGCGGTTCATCCAGGCGTTTTCGAAACTGGGATTGGCGCCCGATGCCGGCGGCTCGTGGTCTCTTGCCCGGCTGGTCGGCGAGGCGCGCGCCAAGGGGCTGGCGCTGACCGCGGAACCGGTCGATGCACAGACTGCGGCCGCCTGGGGCCTGATCTGGAAGGCGCTGCCCGACGAGACCCTGATGGACGAGGCCATAGCCCTGGCCCAGCGCCTGGCCGAAGGGCCCACCCTGGGGCTGGGTCTGACAAAACAGGCGATCCAGGCTGCGGCCACCAATGACATGGATGCCCAGCTTGATCTGGAACAGCGCTTTCAGCGCCAGGCCGGCTACAGCGATGATTATGCCGAAGGCGTCACCGCCTTTCTGGAAAAGCGCAAACCTGTGTTCAAGGGCCGGTAAACGCCATGACCACCACGAAAACACCGCAACAACTGGCCGAGGCAAGCGCCGCCGCCATGTGGGCCGAAGACCGCGCGTCGCAACAGCTTGGCATGCGGATCGACGCCATCAGCCCCGGCGCCGCAACACTCAGCATGGATGTCGCGCGCACCATGACCAATGGCCACGATCTGTGCCATGGCGGCTTCATCTTCACGCTGGCCGACAGTGCCTTTGCCTTTGCCTGCAACAGCTACAACCAGCGCGCCGTCGCCCAGATGGCCCAGATCACCTTTGTCGCGCCCGCCCATTACGGTGACCGGCTGACGGCGCGCGCGCAGGAAATCTCGCGTCGCGGCCGCGGGGGGATCTATGACATCGCCGTAACCAACCAGAAAGGCGAGCAGATCGCCGTCTTTCGCGGCCATTCGCGCACGCTCAAGGGCACGCTGGTGCCCGACACCGCCGCCCCTGCCACCGAATCCTGAGGGACAGACAGCATGGAAGACCTCGCCCCCCGCGCCAGCGACCTCGACCCCATCGAAACCGCCTCGCGCGACGAAATCGCGGCCCTGCAGCTTGAACGCCTGAAATGGTCGCTTGCTCACGCGTATGAAAACTCGGCCTTCTATCGCCAGCGATTTGATGCCCACGGCGTGCACCCCGATGACCTGCACACCCTGGCCGATCTGGCCAAATTCCCCTTCACGGTGAAATCCGACCTGCGCGACACCTATCCGTTCGGCATGTTCGCCGTGCCGCGGGAAAAGCTGGTGCGCATCCATGCCTCATCGGGCACCACGGGCAAGCCCACGGTGGTCGGTTACACCGCACGCGATATCGACACCTGGGCGCAATGCGTGGCGCGCTCGATCCGCGCATCGGGCGGGCGGGCCGGCGATATCGTGCATGTGGCCTATGGCTACGGGCTGTTCACCGGCGGGCTGGGGGCGCATTACGGCGCCGAAAAGCTGGGCTGCACGGTGGTGCCCATATCCGGCGGCATGACCGAGCGCCAGGTCACCCTGATCCAGGACTTCAAGCCGCGCGTGATCATGGTCACGCCCAGCTACATGCTGTCGATCCTGGATGAATTCCATCGCCAGGGGCTGGACCCGCGCGACAGTTCGCTGGCCGTGGGCATCTTCGGCGCCGAACCCTGGACGAACGCCATGCGCGCCGAGATCGAACAGGCCTTCGACATGCATGCAGTCGATATCTATGGCCTGTCCGAGGTCATGGGCCCGGGCGTGGCCAATGAATGCGTGGAAACCAAGGACGGGCTGCACCTGTGGGAAGACCATTTCTACCCCGAGGTGATCGACCCCGCCACCGGCGCGGTGCTGCCCGATGGCGAGATGGGCGAGCTGGTCTTCACCACCCTGACCAAGGAAGGGCTGCCGATCATTCGCTACCGCACGCGCGACCTGACGCGACTGCTGCCCGGCACCGCACGCAGCATGCGGCGGATGGAAAAGATCACCGGACGTTCGGATGACATGATCATCCTGCGCGGGGTCAATGTGTTTCCCACCCAGGTCGAGGAGCAGATCCTCAAATGCGACGGCCTTGCGCCGCATTTCCAGATCGAACTGGCGCGCGAGGGGCGGATGGATTCGATGACCGTGCATACCGAGGCCACCGCCGCCGCCGCCACGCCGGATGCGCGCGCGGCATCTGGCAAGGAACTGGCCCATCATATCAAGAGCGTGATCGGCATTTCGGCGCGGGTTACCGTGCATGAGCCCGGCGGTGCCCCACGCTCGGAAGGCAAGGCAAAACGCGTCGTCGACAACCGGCCACGGCAAGGCTGACCGCGCCCTTACCTCTTGCCTGCAATACGCATGGGGGCAAGGGCCGCACCCCCCTGCCCCCGCCTCACCCGTCCACAAGCACTGACAACGCGTCGGAAAACCGCATGGCCCGTACCCGCGCCGATGACTTTCCTGAAAAACAGCGCGCCATACTGGCCAGTGCTGCAGCGGTGCTGGGCGAGGGCGGAATGGACAAGGCGTCGATGGCGCAGATTGCCGAAAAGGCGCAGGTCTCAAAGGCGCTGCTCTATCATTACTACCCCGGCAAGGACGCGCTGATCTTCGCCATCATCCGCACCCATCTTCAGGAACTCGATCAGGCCATCGCAGCCGCTGACGCGCCCTCTCTTGCCCCGCGCGACCGTCTGCGGCTGCTGGTGCACACGGTGCTGGAACACTACCGCGACGCCGATAACGAACACCGCGTGCAGATCAATGGCACGCCCACGCTGGCCCCTGAACAGCGCGCCATGATCCATGCGATCGAACGCCAGATCGTGCGCCGCTTTGCCACTGTCCTGCGCGAGATCAATCCCGCCCTGGGCAGCGGCCCGCTGTTGATGCCCGCCACGATGTCCCTGTTCGGGATGATGAATTGGGTCTACATGTGGTTCCGCGAGGGCGGGGCGATCACCCGTACCGATTATGCCGATCTGGCCACCGACATTTTCCTTGACGGGCTTTCCAGCGTCCCCGCGCAGCCCTAGGATGGTGCACAGGCCCGCGTTGCCGGCGTGACGCCTGAGGCGGGGCGGGGCGTCACCGCGCCCTGCATCACTGCCGTGTGACGCTGCCCTGCCCTGTCGAACCGCCACCAAAGCAGGCCCTGCATGCCCCCTTGCCCCCCGGCCACGCCGATCCTGAACAGCCACCTGCCCTTTCTTGCCTGGATGGACCCCCGCCTGGCCCGCCTGCCCGGCATCCAGCCGCTGGACAGGGACGACTGGTTGCGGGTCGATGATGCCTATGGCGCCCAGATGGCTGAACGCGAACGGCTGATCGCCACGATACCGGACCGGGTGCATGCCCTGTCGCCCTGCGCCGCCTCCCCGGCGCGCGAACTGGCGGCTTTGATCGCCCGCCATCTGCCCGGACTTGGCTTTCACCGCGACAAGGCGGGCTGGCGCTGCCCGGACGGGCGGGTGGTGGCCGATGACCCCGCTGCGCCGCTGCTGACCCTTGGCCGGCTGGTACAGGAAGATTTGTGTATCCTGCAGCCCGGCCCTGCTGGCAGCCATATCCTGACCGGCGCCATCCTGTGCTTTCCAGCCAGTTGGACACTGGCGCAAAAGCTGGGCCGCAGCCTGATCGGCATCCATGACCCGGTCGATGACTACGATGATCGGATGGCGCGGCGGGTGCAGCGCTTGTTCGACGCCATTCACCCTGACAGACCACTGTGGCGTGCCAACGCGCTGGCCTATGCCGACCCGGCGCTGTACCAGCCCCGCCCCGAGGGCACAGCGCGCCCGCCATCAGAGGCCGCTGGCGGCTACCTGCGTTCTGAACGCCAATGCCTGCTGCGTTTGCCACAGACCGGGGCGGTGGTGTTTTCGATCCATACCTATCAGGTCGCGCGTTCAACGCTGACCGCGGAACAGAACGCGGCCTATGACAGGCGGCACGACGGACCCACAGGCTGACTGTGCCGGATGCCTGCGTGATTGCCACGCAGGTGCAGACATGCCTGTCGCCGCCTTGATGCTTCTTGCGGGGCGGAGACCATGTTTCCCCTTCCCTCTGCCCCTGTGCCAGAATACATCTGCGGGATGCGGATACTTTTTCTGGGCGATGTGATGGGCCGCGCCGGGCGGCAGGTGGTCAGCGAACGGCTGGCCGGGCTGCGGCGTGACTGGCGGCTGGATTTCGTGGTGATCAATGGCGAAAACGCCACCGCCGGCGCGGGCATAACCCCGGATCATGTGAAGCTTCTGTTCGCCGCCGGGGCGGATTGCGTTACACTGGGCGATCATGCCTTCGACCAGAAGACACTGATCTCGTTTATCGACACCGAACCCCGCCTGCTGCGCCCGCTGAACTTTTCCAAGGTTGCGCCGGGTCAGGGCGCGCGGCTGTTCACCCTGGCCGACGGGCGGCGCATCATGGTGGCACAGGTGCTGGGTCAGGTCTTCATGAAGCGCCCCTTCGATGATCCGTTCTCGGCGCTGGAGCCTGTCTTGCGTGCCCATCCGCTGGGCGGGCAGGCGCAGGCCATCATTGTCGATGTGCATTGCGAGGCAACCAGCGAAAAGATGGCGCTGGGCCATTGGTGCGACGGGCGCGCCAGCCTGGTGGCAGGCACCCATACCCATGTGCCGACGGGGGATGCCATGATCCTGCCCGGCGGCGCCGGATATCTGACCGATGCCGGCATGTGCGGCGATTACGACAGCGTGATCGGCATGCAAAAGGACGAGCCCCTGCGCCGTTTCATTACCGGCATGCCGTCAAAGCGCTTTGAACCGGCCACCGGCGCAGCCACGCTTTCCGGTGTCTTTGTCGAAACCTGCGACCGGACCGGCAAGGCACTGGCGATCCACCCCGTGCGGCAGGGCGGGCGGCTGGCGCCTGCCGGGCCGCCCCTGCCCGCCAGGAGCCCCTGATGAAGCCTGTCGGCGCCTATGCGGCCTTGCTTGCCATTGGCGCGGCCTGGGGGCTGACCATTCCGCTGATCAAGATCGCTACCAGTGCCGGCCATGCGGCGCCGGGAATCGCGCTTTGGCATGTTGCCATCAACCTGACCCTGATCGGCGGCGCGCTTGCCATCACCGGCCGGCTGCACAGGCTGCCGCGCGATGCTGCCTCGCTCAGGCTCTACTGTGTCTTTGGCCTGTTCGGCATCGCCCTGCCGCAATGGGCCAGTTACAGCGCAACCACCCATCTGCCGGCCGGCATCACCTCGATCATCGTCTCGCTTGTGCCGATATTCGCGCTGCCGCTGGCCCTTGCCCTGGGCAGCGAACGCTTCAGCCCGCGGCGCATCGCCGGGGTGGTGCTGGGGGCCGGCGCCATCGTGCTGATTGCCGCCCCGGGCAGCGGCAGCCTGCCGGCGCCGGGGCTGTGGGTATGGGTGCTCGTGGCAGCGCTGGCACCACTGTTCTATGCATTCGAAGGCGCCTATGTCGCCACCTCACGCGCGCCGGGCGCCGACCCGTTTCAACTGCTATGGGCCGCATCGCTGGTTGCGCTGGGGGTACTGCTGCCGGTCAACATGGCTCTGGGCAGTTTTGCCTCTCCCTTTGCGGCGCCGGCGGGTTTTGGCGCCTTGATGCTGGCCGGGGTGCTGACCATGACGGCCTATACCGGTTACATTCTGGTGCTGCGCCGATGCGGGGCGGTCTTTGGCGCGCAAGTGGCCTATCTGGTTACCGGCTGCGGGGTGCTGTGGGCGATGATGCTGCTGGGCGAACGGTATCCCTCTTCTGTCTGGCTGGCGCTGCTTGCCCTGTTTGCCGGGCTTTTTCTGGTACAGCCCCGCCCGCAACTTTTGCCCCTTGCGGAGTCCCCTGATGTTCGGCCTTGAACTTGGAACCGACGCGCAAGCCATCGCCGCACTGGCAATCGTCATCGGCATGTTCGTCCTGTTCGTGCGCGAGCTGTTCCCGGTCGAGGTGACGGCCCTGCTGGGCGCGGCCTTGATGCTGGGCCTCGGCATCCTGCCTCAGGCCCAGGCGATGGCGGTCTTTTCCAACCCCGCGCCCTGGACGATTGCGGCGCTGTTCATCATCGTCGGGGGGCTGGTGCGAACCGGTGCGCTGGATGCGATATCGAACGCCGCTGCCCGCAATGTCACCAAACATCCGGTGCTGACCCTGGCCGGATTGACCATGACGGTGCTGGGCCTGTCAGCCTTCGTCAACAACACCCCTATTGTGGTGGTGATGATCCCCATCTTTATCCAGCTGGCGCGTGCGCTGGGTGTCCAGCCATCCAAACTGCTGATACCGCTCAGTTACTTTTCCATCTTCGGCGGCACCATCACGCTGGTCGGAACCTCGACCAACCTGCTGGTCGATGGCGTGGGCCAGCGCGCCGGGCTTGAGCCTTTCGGTATCTTCGAAATCTCGGGCGTGGGTGTGGTGATGGCGCTGGTCGGCGTGACCTATCTGGCCCTTTTCGCCCGCTTCCTGTTGCCGGAACGCACGTCGATGAGCGCGCTGACGGGCGACAGGGCACCGATGAAATTCTTTACCGAAGTGGCCCTGCCAGAGGGCTCCAGCCTGATCGGGCGCAAGCTGCATGAGATTGACCTGTTCAAGCGCAGCGGTGCGCGGGTCATCGACGTGCTGCGCGGCGATGCCTCCCTGCGCCGCGATCTGGGCGCGGTGGTCCTTGAAACCGGCGACCGCGTGGTCCTGCGCACCCAGATGTCCGAGGTTCTGGGCCTGCAGGCCAATCCCGAGGTGCGGCTGGTCGATCAACTGTCATCTGTGCGCACCCAGACGGTCGAGGTGCTGATCACCCCGGGCTGCCGCATGATCGGTCGCTCGCTGGGCCAGATGCGGTTGCGGCGGCGCTATGGCGTCTATCCGCTGGCCGTGCACCGGCGCAACCAGAATATCGGCCGGCAACTGGATGATCTGGTGGTGCAGGTCGGCGACACGCTGCTGCTTGAGGGCGCGCCAGAGGATATCCAGCGCCTGGCCGTCGACATGGACATGGTCGCCGTCACCCAGCCATCGGAACGCGCCTACCGGCGCAGCCATGCGCCCGTGGTGATCGGCACGCTGGCCGCCGTGGTGGGCCTGTCTGCGCTGGGCGTGGCACCGATCCATGTGCTGGCGCTTTTCGGCGTCGCCTTCGTGCTCGTCACCCGCTGCATCGACGCGGACGAGGCGTTTTCCTTTATCGATGGCCGGTTGCTGGCGCTGATCTTCGGCATGTTGATCGTGGGGGCGGGGCTGGAAGCCTCGGGCGCGGTCGCGCGCATCGTGGCCGCGCTCTCGCCACTGCTGGTCGGGCTGCCGCCCGCGCTGCTGATCCTGTCGGTCTATGTCATGACATGGCTGCTGACCGAGCTGGTCACCAATAACGCCGTGGCAGTGGTGGTGGCCCCCATCGCCATCGGCCTGGCACATGGTCTGGGGGTGGATCCCCGCCCCTTGGTGGTGGCGGTGATGATGGCGGCCTCGGCCAGTTTTTCAACGCCGATCGGCTATCAGACCAACACACTGGTCTATGGCCCCGGCGGCTATCGCTTCACAGATTTCATGCGCGTCGGCATTCCCTTGAACGTGCTGATGGCGCTGACCGCCGCGCTGGTGATTCCGTTCTTCTTTCCATTCTGAACCGAGCCAGCCGGGACCAAGGGCCTTCCCAAGGCCCTTGCAACGCGCTTTCTTCAAGCGCGTTCTTTCCCAGACCCGGTCACCCCGCAGGCGGCCAGGACTTGGCCACCATGGTCAGCACGTCATATTGCGCCACCGCGGCGTCATGCTGGTTCGTCACGCGGCAGTCCCAGCGCACCTCGCCATGCTCGGCGCCGGAACGCGGGTTGATCTCCTTGCACGTCAGCCGCACCTGCAGCGTGTCGCCGGGGTTGACCGGGGTCAGAAAGCGCAGGTTGTCCACCCCGTAATTGGCCAGCACCGGCCCCGGGTCCGGCTGCACGAACAGCCCGGCGGCAAAGGACACGATCAGATAGCCATGCGCCACGCGCCCGTCGAAGAAGGGGTTCGCGCGGGCCGCTTCCTCGTCCATATGCGCGTAAAACGTGTCGCCAGTGAACTGGGCGAAATGCTCGATATCCTCCAGCGTCACCGTGCGGGCTTCGGTGATCAGCTGATCACCCACACGCAGTTCGGCCAGCGACTTGCGGAACGGGTGGATATCGGCGCGGGTATCGGCGCCATCGACCCAGCGGCCCGTCACCGCCGACAGCAGCCGCGGCGCGCCCTGCACCGCCGTGCGCTGCATGAAATGCTTGACCCCGCGGATGCCGCCCATTTCCTCGCCGCCCCCGGCGCGGCCCGGACCGCCATGCACCAGCGCCGCCAGCCGCGTGCCCAGCCCGGTAGAGCTTTTCGCGCTGGCCCTGTTGCCGATCAGGATGCGCCCGTGGAAAGGCGCCATGCCGATCACCACCGCCTCGGCCACCGCCGGGTCATCGGTAAAGACCGACGCCGCCAACGAACCCTTGCCGCGATGGGTCAGCGCCACCGCTTCCTCGATATCGTCATAGGGCATCAGGGTGCTGACGGGGCCAAATGCCTCGACATCATGCACCGCTTCCGCCGCGCCGGGCTTGTCACAATCCAGCAGCACCGGGGTCAGGACCGCGCCGGTTTGGGCATCCCCCGATGCCAGCGTGATCGCGCCCGGATCCCCCGCCACGATCTCGGCATCGGCCTGCAGGTCTCGGATGCGCGCGCGCACCTCCTCGCGCTGGTCCAGACTGGCCAGTGCTCCCATCCGCGTGCCCGCATCGCCCGGCAGGCCCACCGTGACCTTGGCCAGTGCTGCGGCCAGCGCGTCGCGGGCAGCCTGAACATGGGCACGCGGCACAAAGGCGCGGCGGATGGCGGTGCATTTCTGCCCCGCCTTGACCGTCATCTCGCGGGCCACTTCCTTGACGAAAAGGTCGAACTCCGGCGTGCCCGGTACCGCATCCGGACCCAGCACACAGGCGTTCAGACTATCCGCCTCCATTGTGAACCGCACCGAATTGCCGATGATCGCGGGATGCGCGCGCAGCTTCTGCCCTGTGGCGGCCGAACCGGTAAAGGTGACCACATCCTGCCCGGTCACATGATCCAGCAGATCACCGACTGAACCACAGACAAGCTGCAGCGCACCCTCCGGCAGGATGCCGGTTTCCACGATCCGCTGCACCATCAGTTCCGTCAGATAGGCGGTCTGGCTGGCCGGCTTGATGATTGCGGGCATGCCGGCAATCAGCGTGGGTGCCAGCTTTTCCAGCATCCCCCAGATCGGAAAATTGAAAGCGTTGATGTGAATCGCAACACCATGCAGGGGTGTCAGGATGTGCTGGGCAGAAAAAGTACCATCGCGCGACAGGCCCTCGACCTCGCCCTCGGTCAGGACGCGGGTATTTGGCAGCTCTCGCCGGGCCTTTGAGGCATAGGTCAGCATGGTGCCGATGCCGCCCTCTATATCCACCCAGCCATCCTTCGGCGTGGCGCCGGTGGCCAGTGACAGGGCGTGGAATTCGTCCTTCCTATCCATCAGCGTCTGACCCAGCGCCTTGAGCATCAGCGCCCGCTCATGGAAAGACAGCGCGCGCAGCTTCGCCCCGCCGGCGCGCCCGTAATCCAGCGCCCCGGCCATATCCAGGCCCGAGGCATCGACCAGCGCCACCGAGGCACCGGTGCCCGCATCGCGCAGAAGTGCCCCCTCTCGGGCGCCCTCCTTCCATTCACCGCAGATATAGCTTTTCAGGCGGCGGGGGGCTTGAGCGTTCATGCGCTGTCCTTCCGTAAAGTCAGTTCAGGGTCAGATCGGCCATCAGCGCGTCGATCTGGGCGTTCCAGTCAGCCAGCAAGGCCTCGTTGGGCTGATGGCGCAGGCCAAAGCGTTTCAGGCGTTCAAAGCGGGCAGAGCCCACCGTGCCAAAGCCCGCCGCCACCCGCGGGCGCCAATAGGCCACTGACCGGCTTGCAGCGGCGCGGCCTTCCTGCGTTGCGGCAATCTTGCCCAGTCCCTCGCGCCCCAGCTCTGCGTGGCGGGCCTCGCGCGGGGTCACGGCACGAAACACCTCGGCCAGCGGCTGGTATGACACCTTGCCAAGCTCGCCCAGTTGAATCACCGCTGCTGCCCCCTGCAAGACATTCATCACCACGGCATCCACCCAGCCTTCGAGCGGGTAGTGAAACACCGACAACCGCATGTCGCCACCGCGCCGAGAGGTACCGATATCGGCTTCGCGCTGCGCCCGGGCCGCCCAGGGATGGACCCCTTCATAGCGCGCGGTATCAGCGCCGAACTCGGCCATGATGGTCAACACCCGTTCGGCATGATCCGCCTTTTCCAGCACGATCCGCGCCGCCGCGATGCGGCTCTTGATACCCGGCGCGTCGTTGATCACCTCGGCAAACCCGGCCGAGGCCGCCAGCTCGCTGTCCACGAAACTGGCCATCAGGCGCATCAGCTCGCCGCGATACCGCGCAGGCACATTGCCGGGCGAGGTCAGCTTGCCGCCATGCGCCAGATAGTCTTCGATCGACATGTCGTTCATGGTCGGCTCTCCCCCGTTGCTGACCGCTGACTGAAGGCCAGGTTACTGATCGTAGCTGACGACAACCCGGTCGCTTAACGGATAGCACTGGCACGTCAGCACATAGCCCTGCCGCACCTCGTAATCCTCCAGCGCGTGGTTCACCAACATCTCGGTCTCACCCTCCAGCACCTTGGCGCGACAGGTCGAACAGACCCCGGCCTTGCAGGCATAGGGCGCGTCCAGATTGCTGGCCAGCGCAGCGTCCAGCAGGCTCTCGCCCTGTTTCGGCATCCGGAATGTGCGCGTGGTACCGTCCAGCGTGACTGTCGCCTCACAGGCCTCGGCCGTATCGGCAGAATGACTGACCGCCTTTTGCCTGGCCCGCCCGGGCTGGCCAGAGGCAAACAGCTCGAACTTGATCTGGTCATCGCTCAGCCCATGCGCCCGCAGCGCATTGGCAATGGTCAGCATCATCGGCTCTGGCCCGCAGATGAAGGCAAGGCTGACGCTGGCCGGATCAACCCAATGCGTGAACAGGCCCTGCAGTTTTTCTTCATCAATGCGGCCGGTGAACAGGTCGATATCCTGCCCTTCCGCCTCCAGTACATGCAGCACCGACAGCCGGCCAAGGTACTGATTCTTCAGGTCCTCCAGTTCCTCGCGAAACATGATCGAAGCCACCTGCCGGTTCGCATACACCAGCGTGAAGCGCGCTTTCGGCTCTCTGGCCAGGACGGTCTTGATGATCGACAGCACGGGCGTGATGCCGGACCCGCCGGCGAAACCCAGGTAATGGCGTGCGGCGGCGGGGTCCAGCGCGGTGTGGAAATTGCCCATCGGCGCCATGGCCTCCAGCACGGCGCCGGGTGCCAGATTCTCGTTCGCCCAGGTTGAAAACGCTCCACCATCGACCCGCTTGATGCCGACGCGCAGAAAGCCCTCGTCCAGCCCCGCACATATCGAATAGGAGCGACGCAACTCCTCGCCGTCAAACTCGCGGCGAAAGGTCAGATACTGGCCCTGGATGAAACCGAATTTTTCGGCATCCTCGGGTCGCGGGCGCAGGGTGACAACCACGGCATCGCGGGTATCCTTGCGGACATCGACAACGTCAAGCGGCAGAAAACGGGCCATGGGCGTGCCTCAGATACATTTGAAATAGTCGAAGGGTTCCAGGCAGTCGCGGCACTGATAGGCCGCCTTGCACGGGGTCGACCCGAACTGACTGACGCGAAAGGTATTGGCCGAGCCGCAGCGCGGGCAGTTGACGGTCAGCCCCTCGCCCGTCATCCGCGCAATCCGTCCCGCCACCATGTCGCCCGCCGCTGCCGTGCCGTCAATGGGCGGTGCGATGCCATAGGCGCGCAGCTTCTCGCGGGCCGCATCGGCGATCCAATCGGTGGTCCAGGCCGGCGAGAGCTGCCGCTTCAGGCAAATCTTTTCGACGCCGTTATCGCGCAGCTTCTCCTCGATCTGCAGGTTGATCATGCTGGTGGCAGGGCAGCCGGAATAGGTGGGCGTGACTGTCACCACCAGCGTGTCGGCGTCATACTCGACACCGCGGATGATCCCCAGCTCGGTAATGGTGATCACCGGAATTTCCGGGTCCGGCACCTCTGACAGCCAGCGCCAGACCTCTTCCGTATCGGGCAGCGTGTCAGCACTCATGGCATCACCATGTCGCGCCAGGATAGGCGCGCTGCAACCACTGCATGGACGACAGGATATGACCCATATCCTCGGTATGGCGCCCCTGCCGCCCGCCCTTGTGGGCAAAATCGCCTTCCGGGCGGGTTAGCGTGGCCTCGCTCAGCACGGCATGCACGGTCTCGTCCCAGGCGGCGCGCAGGTCTTCGGGCGCCGGCATCACGCCCGCCTCGGCCAGGCGCAGATCGACCGCATCGCCCACGAACATCTCGCCCGCATAGGGCCAGAGCCGGTCCAGCGCATCCTGCATGCGCGCATGGCTTTCCTCGGTGCCATCACCCAGGCGGATCACCAGATCGGCCGAGCGTTCGATATGATAGGCAACCTCCTTGCCGGCCTTCTGGGCAATCTCGGCGATCCGCACGTCCGAGGACCCTTCAAGCGCCTTCAGCATGGGCTGGTGCCAGGCATCGAACAGGAATTGCCGCATCAGCGTATGGCCGAAATCCCGGTTCGGGCGCTCGACCAGCAGAATGTTGTAAAAGTGCCAGGCATCGCGCAGGAACGCCAGGTCGTCCGCTGTTCGGCCGCGCCCCTCTGCCTCGCCGGCCAGCCCCAGCCACAGCTGCGTCTGGCCGATCAGATCCAGCGCCATGTTGGCCAGCGCGATATCTTCTTCAAGCACCGGCGCATGGCCACACCATTCGCTGACGCGATGGCCCAGAATCAAGGTGTTATCACCCAATCTGGCCAGACCGACAAACAGGTCATGCGCGGGCGTTCCCATCTCCAGAGGGGCGCGCCCCTTACCGCCTGCGGCGCGGGCCAGTTCTGCGGCATCGGGCGTCATGATGTCAGACAGTGACGGCGCCATCACATATGCCCCACTTCATCCGGAATGTCGTAAAATGTCGGGTGACGGTAGACCTTGGCATTCGAGGGCTCGAACAGCGGGCCCTTGTCCGACGGGCTGGAAGCGGTGATATCGGCCGACTGGACAACCCAGATCGACACCCCTTCGTTGCGCCGCGTGTAGACGTCACGCGCATGGCGGATCGCCATCTCGGCATCCGGTGCATGCAGGCTGCCCACATGACGGTGGTTCAGGCCATGCTGACCCCGAATGAATACTTCCCAAAGCGGCCATTCGCTGGACATGGGTCTAACCCTTCATCTTGCAGATCAATACTCTGGGGGGTGAGCCGCAGGCGAGGGGGGG
>JAFIED010000298.1 GCA_020832805.1 Pararhodobacter sp. | reverse complement strand
GAGCTGGAGCCGGGTGTCGAGGGCCTCGTCCACGTCTCCGAAATGAGCTGGACGAAGAAGAACATCCACCCCGGCAAGATCGTCTCCACCTCCCAGGAAGTCACCGTCATGGTGGTGGACGTGGACGAGGAAAAGCGCCGCATCTCGCTTGGCATCAAGCAGACCCAGCGCAATCCGTGGGAAGTCTTCGCCGAAACCCACCCGGCCGGCACGGTCGTGAAGGGCGAGGTGAAGAACATCACCGAATTCGGCCTGTTCATCGGGCTGGAAGGCGATATCGACGGCATGGTGCACCTGTCGGATATCAGCTGGGACCAGCGCGGCGAAGATGCGATCCAGGACTACCGCAAGGGCGATGTGGTCAAGGCCGTGGTCTCCGAGGTCGATATCGAGCGCGAGCGTATCTCGCTGTCGATCAAGGCGCTGGGCGATGACAGCTTCTCGGAAGCCATCGACGGTGTGAAGCGCGGATCGATCGTCACGGTCACCGTGACGGCGATCGAGGATGGCGGCATCGAGGTCGAATACAACGGCATGAAAGCCTTTATCCGCCGTTCCGACCTGGCCCGCGACCGGGCCGACCAGCGGCCGGAGCGTTTCCAGGTGGGCGACAAGATCGATGCCCGCGTGACCACCGTCGATTCCAAGACCCGCAAGCTGGGCCTGTCGATCAAGGCGCGCGAGATCGCCGAGGAAAAGGAAGCGGTCGAGCAGTATGGCTCGTCCGATGCCGGTGCCAGCCTGGGCGATATTCTGGGCGCGGCGCTGAAGGACCGCGGCTGATCCATCAGGCGCTCCTGCGCGGCACAGCCACGCCGGGGCGTCAAGCGAGACGGGAAAAGGGGGCTGCGTTCCGGCGCGGCCCCTTGCCTGTCACCCGATTCGTCGGGGACGGGCTGGTGGAAGAGCAGAGCAGGGGCAGACGCGATCACCGGCGTCACCGGCCAAGACAGGGAAATCAGCGGCGCAAATCGCGCCAAAGCATGCCGGCGAAACGGTTTTCGTTTGTGCCGCCGGCCAGAAAGCCTATAGTCAGGCCTCCAAAGGCGCCCGCAGATGGCGCTTGTCAGTCTGACACACTGTGCCACCGGGGGGTGCCATGATCCGTTCGGAACTGATCCAGAAGCTGGCAGATGAGAACCCTCATCTGTTCCAGCGCGATGTTGAACGCATCGTCAACACGTTCTTCGAAGAAATCATCGAGGCAATGGCGCGGGGCGAAAGGGTCGAACTGCGCGGTTTCGGCGCTTTTTCCGTCAAGAACCGTGACGCGCGTCTGGGGCGCAATCCCCGCACCGGCGAGGCTGTCGAGGTCGACGAGAAAGCGGTGCCCTTCTTCAAGACCGGCAAGTTGCTGCGCGACCGGTTGAACGGCAACGAAGGTTGAACGAACTCCATGACTGTTATCCGCTATGTCTTTCTGGCCATCATCCTGGTCATTGCCGTCACGCTGGCGCTGGCCAACAATGCGCCCGTCACGCTGGCTGCATGGCCTGACACGATCAGCGCCTTTGTGGGCTTCAATTTCACGCTGACCCTGCCGCTGTTCGTGGTGGTGGGTAGTGCGGCGGTGCTGGGCCTGCTGCTGGGGCTGGTCTGGGAATGGCTGCGCGAACGCAGCTATCGGGCCGAGGCCGCGCGCCTGCGGCGCGAGGTTGAAGGGCTGCGCGTTGCGCCGCAGGCCGCTGGCCAGCCTGCTGCTGCGGCGTCGATGCCCGCGCGCCCGGTTGCCCGGCGCGATGACGTGCTGGAGATTCTGGAAGACAGCCCGGCGCGGCGATGACCGGCCAGTCCGGCGCGCGCATCAAGGTCTGTGGCCTGACCGCCCCGGACGATATGGACGTGCTGGCGCGTGCCGGCGTGGCCTATGCGGGACTGAATTTCTATCCCCCCTCGCCGCGGGCGCTCAGTGTGTCACAGGCCCGCGCCATTGCGCTGGCTGCCCCGGCGGGGCTGGCGCGGGTGGGGCTGTTCGTGAATGCCGATGACGCGCTGATCGATGCCGTGCTGGCCGATGTGCCGCTTGATTTCCTGCAACTGCATGGCAACGAAAGCCCGGCGCGCCTGGCCGCGTTGCGCGCGCGCCACGGCTTGCCGCTGATCAGGGCGGTTGGTGTGGCCGGGCCATCGGACCTGCCGGCACTGGACCGCTTTGCGCAGGTCGCCGACATGCTGCTGGTCGATGCCAAGCCCGCACCGGATGCTGCGCTGCCGGGGGGCAATGGCCTGGCCTTTGACTGGCGGCTGATCGCCGGGCGGCGCTGGCCGGTGCCCTGGCTGTTGGCGGGGGGGCTGACACCGCGCAATGTGGCCGAGGCGATTCGCCTGACGGGGGCGCGCCAGCTGGACGTGTCATCCGGGGTGGAATCGGCACCGGGGACAAAGGATGCCGGGTTGATTGCCGCCTTTGTGGCCGCGGCGCAGGCGGGCCCGGTTCCGGCCGTCTGAACCATGCCGGCGCGCTGTGCGCGCGTCACGGGCTGCCACCCTGTGTGATCGCCACTTTACCCGCTGAACCGCCGGGGCTACATCAAACCCGACGCAGGAGGACCGCATGCCCGATGATCTGATCAATTCCTTCATGACCGGCCCTGACGAACAGGGCCGCTTTGGCCAGTTCGGCGGCCGGTTCGTTTCCGAAACCCTGATGCCGCTCATTCTGTCGCTTGAGGCGCAGTATGAGCGTGCCAAGACAGATGACAGCTTCTGGGCCGAAATGCACGATCTCTGGACCCATTACGTGGGTCGGCCCAGCCCGCTGTATCATGCCGAACGGCTGACCGATCATCTGGGCGGCGCCAAGGTCTACATGAAGCGGGATGAGCTGAACCATACCGGCGCGCACAAGATCAACAATGTGCTGGGCCAGATCATCCTTGCGCGCCGCATGGGCAAGACCCGCATCATTGCCGAGACCGGCGCGGGCCAGCACGGCGTGGCCACCGCCACCGTCTGCGCCAAGTTCGGCCTGCAATGCGTGGTCTACATGGGCGCGCATGAAGTCGAACGTCAGCAGCCCAACGTGTTCCGCATGAAACTGCTGGGCGCCGTGGTGATCCCGGTGACCAGTGGCCGCGGCACGCTGAAGGATGCCATGAACGATGCCCTGCGCGACTGGGTGACCAATGTGCGCGATACCTTCTATTGCATCGGCACGGTCGCCGGCCCGCACCCCTATCCGGCGATGGTGCGCGATTTTCAGGCGATCATCGGCAAGGAAACCCGTGAACAGATCATGGCCGCCGAAGGGCGCCTGCCTGATACGCTGGTCGCCGCCATCGGTGGCGGGTCGAACGCGATGGGGCTGTTCTATCCGTTTCTGGACGACCCGCAGGTGGGTATCGTCGGTGTCGAGGCCGGCGGGCGCGGCGTGAACGAGAAGATGGAACATTGTGCCAGCCTGACGGGCGGTCGGCCCGGCGTGCTGCACGGCAACCGCACCTATCTGCTGCAGGATGACGACGGCCAGATCCTGGAAGGGTTCAGCATTTCCGCCGGGCTGGATTACCCCGGCAGCGGCCCCGAACATGCCTGGCTGCATGACATCGGGCGTGCACAATATGTGGCGATCACCGATGCCGAGGCGCTGGAGGCGTTCAAGCTGTGTTGCGCGCTGGAGGGCATCATTCCGGCGCTGGAACCCAGCCACGCATTGGCGCAGGTGATGAAGATGGCGCCGGAACTGCCGCGTGACCACCTGATCGTGATGAACATGTGCGGGCGCGGCGACAAGGACATTTTCACGGTGGCAAAGGCATTGGGGGTAGAGCTGTGAACAGGATCATCAGGGCGGCGCTGGCCGTGGTGGCAATGACGGCGGCGCCGGCGCTGGCCTTTGACGGGGTATATGGCGAGACTTGCGTGCCCGATGGCGACGATGTGCCAATGACCATTCGAGGCGAGTTGATCATCTTCTACGAATCCGAATGCCGCATGACCAACCCCGTCAACGTGCGGGACATGGATGGCGCGGTGCTGTTCGATCTGGAATGTCAGGGCGAGGGCATGACCTGGACCGACCGCGCCTTCTTGCAGCCCAGCCTGGATGGCGGGTTGATCTACGCCGCGCGCGGGCTGGCCTGGATGCTGCCGCGCTGCGAATAGGCGCCTGCGCGGCCAGGAAACCCCACCGC
>JAFIED010000296.1 GCA_020832805.1 Pararhodobacter sp. | reverse complement strand
CCCCCCGTCGGCTGGCGCCGACTCCCCCCGGAGTACTGGAAGCAAGATGAAGGCGGCACGGACCGTCATGGCGCCCGGCCACGGCAGGCGGCCATGTCGGCGGCCATGACCAGCGCGGCGCGCAGGCTGGACGGGTCGGCGATGCCCTTGCCCGCGATGTCATAGGCGGTGCCGTGATCGGGCGAGGTGCGCACGAAGGGCAGCCCCAGGGTGATGTTCACACCGCCCGCAAAATCGATGGTCTTGATGGGGATCAGGGCCTGATCGTGATACATGCAGATGGCGGCATCGTAGCGGGCGCGGGCGGCGGGGTGGAACATCGTGTCGGCGGGCAGGGGGCCGGCCAGAGAAAACCCCTGGGCCCGCAGCCTGGTCACCAGCGGTTCGATCAGCGTGATTTCCTGCCGGCCCATGGTGCCGCTTTCCCCGGCATGCGGGTTGAGCCCGGCCAGCGCGATGCGCGGGTCAGCAATCGCGAAATCCCGGCGCAAGGCGGCGGCGGTCAACCGGACGGTCTGTTCAAGCAGCGCGCTGGTCAGGCGGGCGGGGACCTCGGCCAGCGGGATATGGATGGTTGTCGGCACCACCCGCAGCGCACTGCAGGCCAGCATCATCGCCACGGGCACATCGCCGGCAAGATGCGCCAGGTATTCGGTATGGCCGGGAAAAGCAAAGCCGGCGCCGGATTTCAGGGCGGCCTTGTTGATGGGCGCGGTGACAATCCCGGCGACCTGGCCGGTGCGGGCCAGTGCAACGGCGCGATCGATTGCCGCGATGATGGCCGGTGCATTGGCCGGGTCCGGCTGGCCCGGGCGCGCCGGGGCGGGAAAGGGCAAGCGCATGACCGCCAGCGTGCCGGGGGGCAGTCTGCCGGCATCAACGGGCGCGGCGACAGGCTGCCAGCGGGTCCCCGCCGGCAGATGCGCGGGATCGCCCAGCCAGACCAGCGGTGGCAGGCCGAGCGGGTCGTCCAGCAGCCGGGCGGCCAGTTCGGGGCCGATGCCGGACGGGTCGCCGCAGGTCAGCGCGAGGGGCAAAGCGGCGGTCATGGCATGATTCGGCCAGCGCGGGCGCATGCAGCAGCGGGCCATGCGCGCAGGTGTCGGCGGGCCTCGCCGGGCAGGGCCATGCGGAGGGCGACGGGGAGGGCGCCGACGACGGGAAGCGCGGCATTGTCAGGCCTGTTCTGGCGCCTGCGCGGGACAGGTGCCGCCGTTGTTCCATCGCTGCCCAGCCTTTTGGGGGCCACGCGCCGGGAGAGGTGCGGCGGGCAGGGCGGGGGGCAGTGCGGGGGGCACATGACGGGACGTGTCAGGGACGACGGATTTCGGCTTCGGCGCGCAACTGCTGCAGATAGACCTCTGCCCGCCCCTCGAGCGCCTGATTGAACAGCGCGTTGCGCACCTGGGACTGCGTGGGTCTGGGGTCAGAGATCACGCGGCGGTTGCACAGCATCAGCAACACCATCTCGCCTGACTGGGTCAGGTTGGTCGAAATGCCGCCCGGGTTCAGACGGCCCAGTTCGGCCGCCGTGGCCGCATCGATTTCGGGCCGGGGCCGGGTGATGGTGCTGACTGCGCCCTCTGGCAGTTCCGGAACAACCTGACCGACCACCGCCCCCAGATCGGCGCAGCTGTCGACCGATGCACGGATGCGGGCGGCCCGCGCGCGATTGGTTTCTGACTGGCCACCGGGCAGGCTTGCGCGGCGATACTCGTATTCTATCTGGCCGGCCGGCACATCGCGCGTGTCGCGCCGGGCGCGCAGCTGGAAGAAGGCAAAGGCGCCCGGAAACTCCAATGGCCCGATGACGGTGCCGATGGATGCCGAATCAAAGGCGCTGCCGATCTCGTCAGGCAATTCGTTCATCGGAATCCAGCGGTCGACGCGGCCGCCCTGTTCGTTGCTGGGGGCGGCCGATACCTGGCGGGCGGCATCGGCAAAGGCCTCTATGGTGCGCAGTTCCTGCAACTGCGGGATCAGCTGGTTGACGACATCGGCAAATTGCGGATCAGAGGGCAGGAAGATCTCGGAGATCAGGATCTCTGTCATCGGGCGCACTGCCGCCAGCGACAGGGCGCGTTCCACCTGGGCATCGGTGATGCGGATCTCGGGGCCGAACCGGGCATTGACCAGATCCCGCCACAGGATGCCGGCGTGCACGAAATCACGGAACGTGTCGGCATCGACGCCGGCCTGGCCCAGCTGCGCGATCATCTCTTCGGTGGAAAGCTCTGCGCGGGCGGCGAATTCGGCCATGCCATTGCGGATATCCTCGGAACTGGCGCGCAGGCCCACCCGGCGGGATTCCTGGCGTTGCAACCTGTCCTCGATCAGCCGCTCCACGGCTGCGGCGCGCCGGTCACCGCCACTTGCGGCGCCGATGAATTCCATGAATCGCATGCGCTGCGTGATCTCGTAATTGGTGATCGGCGAGTCATTGACGTAAAGCGCCGCCGAAAACGGCGATTGGGCGTGGCTGACGGCAGGTGCCGCCGCCCCGAAGGCCAAGGCCGCAAGACCAAGGGCACCGGCCGCGCCCAGGGCACCAGCGGTTCGGCGCGCCGTTGCCAGACCCCTGAACGCAAACCCGCGCAAGGTGGAAAGGATACCGGGAACCGAGTTCAGCATGGGGTGCATTCCGATCGTCTCTTCTTGTCCTGAGTGGGCATGGCGAGGGCGGCACTTTCTTTACAGATGATCTCTACCCTGCCACGTCAGGCCGGGCAACCGCGGCTGCGACCATTGGCAGGCGCCCGCCCGCCAATGCCCAGAAGCTCGACCCGCAGGTCGAAGCGGGTCGATGCGCTGACATTAGTGGAAGTGGCAAAGCGGCGCGAGAGGGAAACATCGACGCTAAGGCATTCGTTCTGAAAGGTCAGCCCGGTGCGAGCGGTGCTGAAGCGCTGGCGGCCCACATCGTATTCCCAGCCGACCTGGCCAATCCAGCCATTGCGCAGGGTCTGGCCAACATCCAGTGACCATTCGCTGAGGGTTTCGGCGCGGGCCTCGGCGGCGGTGGCGGGCATGTAGACATAGCTGGTGCTGACGCTGGTGCGGGCATTGTGCCAGTGCAGGCTGGCCTCGCCGCGGGTCAGGCGCCGGTTGTCTCCCAGCAGCAGCCGGGTATCCAGCGCCACGCCATCGGCCAGCGACAGCCGCCCGGCCAGCAGCCAGTCTGACCGCGTGCCGCCCAGAGGTTGCACATGCGCGGTGTCGAACCCGTCCAGCGTGCCACGCCGCCAGATGCGGCCCACCAGCGTTTCCACCGACCAGCCAGTCGGGGCATGGCGCACCCAGCGCAGGCCCAGATTGACGCGGCTGCCGTCATCAGGGGCGTCATGGCCGGAATAGCGGGTCAGCGCGAAAAGATTACCCCCATCCAGCGACGGCATGCGGTGATCATCGTTGCGTAACCGCGCCTGGGGCGACAGACGTTCGGCATTTCGGTGGCTCAGCACGACTTGCGCCACCGGTTCCAGCAGGTGCCTGCCGCCCGCAGCATCGACCCTGGCCAGGGGCAGGCGCAGTTCGGCCATCCCCTCTAGCGCGGCGCGGGTCACAGGGTCCGGAAACGCGCCGGGCGCCCCGCGCAGCCGCAGATGATCGATCCGCCCCTGCACGGCACCGGTGAACAGAACACCGCCGGCGAGGATCTGGTGACGCTGCCAATGGGCATGGACATTGAACCGG
>JAFIED010000293.1 GCA_020832805.1 Pararhodobacter sp. | reverse complement strand
GCGAGGCCAGCGCCAGAACCGGCAGGTCGCGCCAGGCGCGCCCGCCCGCCAGCAGTGACGGCGCGGCCACCGGCACCACGCTTTCCTGCAGCAGCAGCGTCATCCGTGCGCCGGGCCAATCTGCGCGCCCGGAATGGATGGCGGCATCCATCCCCTCGGCCACAAGGTCGAAATGCCCGATGCGGGTGGCAAATTGCAAGGTGATCTCGGGGTGGCGCCGCACGAAAGCGGGGATGCGCGGCATCAGCCAACGCGTCCCGAAGGTCGGCAGGATTGCCAGCCGCAGCCCGCGTTCGGGCGCCTGGCCCAGCGCCTCCAGCGCGCCCTGCCCCAGCAGTTCCAGCGCGGCACGCGCCCGCGCGGCATAGGCCAGACCGGCCTCGGTCAGGCGCACCCGCCGGGCACCGCGGTCGATCAGCGCAACGCCCAGCTGACCCTCCAGCGCGGCCACCTGGCGCGAGATCGCGCCCTGTGTCAGCGCCAGATCGCGCGCTGCGCCGGTAAAGCTGCCGGTGCGCGCCACCGCGTCGAAGGCCAGTAGCGCCGACATCCCGGGCAAAAGCCGTCGCTGCATGTACTATTCCCTTTTGTAATGGCTCGACGACAGATTATCGGTTTGCGCGACGGCTGTCTCGTGTTATCCCCCCGTCAATATCCTTCAAGCTCGAAAGGAAAAGTCATGCTGGAACGCCCTGTTCTGAAGGCCAAGGACAAACCTGATCTGGACCGCTTCATCTGGGAAGACCCGCTGAAGCTGGAAACACTGCTGGACGAAGACGAACGCATGCTGCGCAATGCGGCGCATGAGTTTGCCCAGTCCACCCTGCAGCCCCGCGTGATCGAGGCCTATCGGACCGAGAAATCCGACCCCGAGGTGTTTCGCCTGATGGGCGATGCCGGGCTTCTGGGCACCACCATCCCCGAGGAATACGGCGGGCTGGGCGCGGGCTATGTGACCTATGGCCTGGTCGCGCGCGAGATCGAGCGGGTGGATTCGGGCTATCGTTCGATGATGTCGGTGCAATCCTCGCTGGTGATGTATCCGATCTATGCCTATGGCTCTGAAGAGCAGCGCAAGAAGTTCCTGCCGGGCCTTGCCTCGGGTGAATTGATCGGCTGTTTCGGCCTGACCGAACCTGACGCGGGCTCCGACCCCGCCGGCATGAAGACCCGCGCCGAAAAGACCGCCAGCGGCTACAAGCTGACGGGGTCCAAGATGTGGATCTCGAACTCGCCCTTTGCCGATGTCTTTGTGGTCTGGGCGAAATCCGATCATCATGGCGGGCGCATTCGCGGCTTCGTGCTGGAAAAGGGCATGAAGGGGCTTTCGGCACCGAAGATCGAGGGCAAGCTGAGTTTGCGCGCCTCGACCACGGGCGAGATCGTCATGGACGGTGTCGAGGTCGGCGAGGATGCGCTGTTGCCGCATGTCGAGGGGCTGAAAGGGCCGTTCGGCTGTCTGAACCGCGCGCGTTACGGCATCGCCTGGGGCGTGATGGGCGCGGCCGAATTCTGCTGGCATGCATCGCGGCAATACGGGCTGGACCGCAAGCAGTTCGACAAGCCCCTGGCCCAGACGCAGCTGTATCAGAAAAAGCTGGCCGACATGCAGACCGAGATTTCGCTGGGTCTGCAGGCAGCCCTGCAGGTGGGCCGCCTGATGGACGCAGCCCAGGCCGCGCCCGAAATGATCAGCCTGATCAAGCGCAACAACTGCGGCAAGGCGCTGGATATTGCCCGGGTCGCCCGTGACATGCATGGCGGCAACGGGATCTCCGAAGAGTATCAGGTGATCCGGCACATGGTGAACCTGGAAACCGTGAACACCTATGAGGGCACGCATGATGTGCATGCGCTGATCCTGGGGCGGGCACAGACGGGGCTGCAGGCGTTCTTCTGATCGCCTCGCCGCCACCTGGAAAAGCAGGCCGCGCCACCGAAAGGGGCGCGGCCTGTCAGTTTGCCATACCCCTGCAGAAGCCAGGCCGGAACGCGGCCGGGGGCCAAGGCCCCCGCAGCACCCTGTCCTGCCCGCGAAACGGCCATCAGCCCTGCCACGGATCCGGCGCATGCGCGTGGCAAGGCAGACACCGCGTCCGACCGGGTTGCACTTGCCCGCTGTTCGTGAATGGATCAGGGCTGGACAAAAGGAAGGCTGCCATGACACCCGCCCTGCAAAGCCAGACCCTGCTGGCACTGTGCCGCCAGGCCTCGGTGATGCCCGTCCTGGTGATCGACGAATTGCGCCACGCCGAGCCCCTGGCGCGCGCCCTGATCGCCGGGGGCCTGCCCGTGCTGGAGGTTACCCTGCGCACCGGCTGCGCGCTGGAAGCGATTGCCAGAATCGCGCGCGTGCCCGGTGCCCATGTCGGTGCCGGCACGGTTCTGTCGGCGCATGATGCGGCACGGGTCAAGGCCGCAGGCGGTACATTCGCGGTATCGCCCGGCGCCACACCGGGCCTGATTTCCGCCTGCGTCGCACAGGGCCTGCCGCTGTTGCCCGGTGCCGCCACCGCCAGCGAGGTGATGACACTGATCGAGGCGGGCTACCGGATACTGAAGTTCTTTCCTGCCGTGCCGGCGGGCGGTATTCCGATGCTGTCAGCCCTGCGCGGCCCGCTGCCGCAGGCGGATTTCGTGCCTACCGGCGGGATCAGCGAACAGACGGCACCGGACTGGTTGCGCCTGCAGAACGTGGCCTGTGTCGGGGGCAGCTGGGTGGCACCAGCGGCCATGATCCGCGCCGAAGACTGGGCCGGGATCGAGACGCGCGCGCGCCAGGCAGCGGCGCTGAAGCGCGAAGATTGACGGCACAGCCAGCCCGGGCCCTGCCTGCCCCTGCCCCTGCCCATCCTCTGGCCGCCGCCTGCCCCCTGTCACACCCCCTCGGCAACGTCGACCAGCAGCGCGCCTATGCGGTCATTGCCCTCGGCCGCCTCATGCGCAGCGGCGCAGGCTTCCAACGGAACACGCAGTCCGACCGGGTGTTGCAATGCCCCGCCCTGCAGCCAGGCCGTCAGATCGGCGATGGCATCGGCCCGGGCGGCATCGGGCAGCTTGTAGACCAGCACCATGCGCAGCGTCAGACCGGCAAACATCATCGGTGAAAAGGGCAACACCGGTTCCGGCATCTGCGCCGATCCATAGGCCGCAATGATGCCGTTGTCTTTCAAAACAGCCCGCACCAGGGGCAGGTTGACCCCGAACTCCACCTCGACAACCCGGTCGATGCCGCGCCCGCCCGTGGCGTCAAGCACCTGTTGCGCGGCATCGGCATCGCGGTAATCGACCAGATGATCGGCCCCCATGGCCCGCGCATGCGCCGCCTTGACACCGCCGCTGGTGGTGACGATCACGCGCGCACCGCCCAGTCTGGCAATCTGCACGGCATAGGCGCCCACCGCCCCCGCGCCGCCCGTGACCAGCACATCAAGCCCGTCAACCGGCCCATCGGCCAGCACCGCGCGATGGGCGGTCTGCGCGGGAATGCCCAGACAGGCACCATCGGCATAGCTGGCGGCATCGGGCAGCGGCACGGCCTGGCTGGCAGGCAGTGCAACGAACTCGGCCGCCGTGCCCATAGCCCGGCCCCAGGCCGCGTTCCACAGCCACACCCGCTGGCCGATCCGTGCGGGATCGACACCCGCGCCCACTGCCGCGATCCGCCCGGCCCCGTCGGAATGCGGCACGATCACCGGATGGGCCATCGGCCCGCGCGTGCCCGAGCGCATCTTGGCATCCGACGGGTTCGCGCCAGAGACAGCGACGCGCACCAGCACCTCGCCCGGGCCGGGTTCGGGGCGGTCAAGGGTTTCCAGCTGCAGCACGTCGCGCGCAGCACCCGTGCGGCGATAGCAGATGGCACGCATTGTCGGCATGGTAGGGTCCTTCCCGCATGACTGGTTCCGGACCGGAGTTGAGCACGCCCCGCACAGGTGGGCAAGGCCATGCGCCCGCGCTACGGCCCGTCTGCCACCTGCCCGCGACCGATGCGCGCAGCCCGGCTGGCCCGCGCCGGGCGGCCGCAGGTGACCGAACCCGACACGTCATGCCCGGGGATCACCCGCTCTACCAGCGCACGCCCCTGCCCGCCGGTACCACCGGCGCCGGCAGGCGGAAAGCCGAGGGTCAGGCCCTGCCGGTCAACCACCATTTGCAGCGGCAGCCAGCCCGCGCCAGCCAGCGCCAGCCCCGCCCCTGTGGGCGCAGGGCAGATTTCGGCCCAGACCATGATCCCGGTTGCGCGGGGCAGGCTGCGCTGGGCCGAAACGAAATTGCCGGTCGAATAGGCCACCAGCCCGGCCCCCATCGGGCCGGGGAATGTCTCGAAGGGCTGCACCACATGCGGGTGGGTGCCGATCACCGCCATGGCGCCCGCCGCGATCAGGTCTTGCGCCAGCGCGCGCTGGCGAGCCTCTGGGCGGTGGCTGTACTCGATGCCCCAATGCGGCAGCACGACCACGCCGCCCGTACCGGGCCGCGCCGCCTCGGTGCCGACCATTGCCAGCAATTCGCCCCGGTTTTCAAAGCACATCAGCACCTGACGGTGGGGATCGGGGATGCCATTGGTCGAATAGGTACAGGCAATGAAACTGATCACCCCCATCCGGGTACGCACGCGCAGAAAGAAATCGCGCGGGGCGCCGGGGCGGATGGTGCCGGTAAAGGGCATGCCGCGGGCGTCCAGTTCATCCATCGTGGCATTCAGCCCGGCCGAGGCGCGGTCCAGCGCATGGTTGTTGGCCAACGTCACCATGGAAACACCGGCCTCGCGCAGCGCGTCGATCACTGTGGGATGGTAGTTGAACAGCGGATACCCCTGATAAACCACATCGTCAAAGACCGGCCCGGGATCGGCACCGCGCCGCCCGCCGCGCCGGAAACCGGGCGCAGTGGGGCCTTCCAGATTGGCGATGGCGATATCGGCGGCATGGAAATAGGGCGCCGCCGCGCCCCAGACGGTATCGAAACCCAGCGCATAGCCCCGCCGTTGCACGGCCCGGTGCAACAGGGCATCGCCGACAACGGCCAGGCTGATGCGGTCGCTGCCGCGACAGGCGTTCAGCACAGGCAGGGCGGCCGAGGCCGGGCGACACACCGCGCCGGACAGGGCACCGGCCGACACCTGCGTCTGGGCCTGGGCATGGGCCTGGGACGGGCGGAAAGGTGGTGCAACCATGATCGCCAGGGTCAGGGCGAGGGGCACAACCCACCGGCCAAAGGCCAGGAAGGAAAAGAGATCGCCGGTGACTCTCATTTGCTTTCCTCCGGCAGCGGGGTCAGGGGCCGGCCTGGTCGGCGAGGGCAGGCGGGGTGGCCGGGGCAGACGGGGCGGCGCCCACATCGCGTTGCACGGGGCCACGCGCCGCCCCGCTGCACCGTGCCGCGCCTGACAGGTCATGCGCGCCGCCTGCCACGCGCGCCAGCAGCGCGCGGGCCTGCGCGCCGGTGCCGGTCGCATCCGGGCCGGGCATCACCAGCACCGGGTCAGCGCCGGACAGGTCCAGATGCGTGGGCAGATAGCCTGCCCCGGCCAGCACGGCCCGGCCATGGCGGCGCGGATCTGCACAGATTTCGGCCCAGATCATCAGACCCGATGCGCGCGGCAGTTCTGCCTGACCGGCCAGGAAATTTCCCGTTGAATAGGCCACCAGCGCCTGTCCCGCCGGCCCTGGCTGCCATTCAACGGGCTGGGCAACATGGGGATGCGTGCCAATCACCGCCAGCGCCCCGGCCGCCACCAGATCGCCCGCCAGTGCGCGTTGCGCGGCGGTGGGTCTGTGGCTGTATTCCTGCCCCCAATGCGGCAGAACCACAACGCCCGCGGTCCCCGGCCGCGCGGCCTCGGTGCGCACGGCGGCAAGAAGTTCACCTCGCTGCGCGTGACACAAAAGAACCTGCGCATGCGGATCGGGAATGCCATTGGTGCCATAGGTGCAGCCGACAAAGGCAATGGCGCCCAACGGCGATGGCACACGACGCACGAAGTCGCGCCGCGCCCCGGCGCGAATGGTGCCGGTGAACGCCATGCCGCGCGCCTCCAGCGCGTCCATCGTGTCCGCAAGGCCGGCCGGACCACGATCAAGCGCGTGGTTGTTGGCGGTGGTGACCAGATCGATGCCCGCGGCGCGCAGCGCATCGATCAACACCGGGTGGTAGTTGAATTGCGGATACTCGGTATAGACCACATCATCGAACACGGGGCCTGGATCTGGCAGGCGCCGGCCGTCACGCGCCAGACCGGGTGCAACAGGCCCCTCCAGATTGGCAATGGCAATATCGGCGGCACGCAACCAGGGCTGGGTATTGCCCCACAATGTATCAAAGCCCCGCGCATAGCCCCGCCAGGCCAACGGGCGGTGCAACAGCACATCGCCGACCACGGCCATCGACACCCGCGCCGAACCAGCGCAGGCATTGCGCGCGGCGATGGCGGCGGGGTCGGGCCGGCACAACGGTTGCGCCGACAACGCGGTCGGTGCAACCAGCGCCAGTATTGCCCCCACAATTCCCGCAACGACAGACTGCATGCGACCCTCTGTACATGAAGGGGATCACGGCCACCCCGGTCACGTCAAGAGCCAAGCCCCGAAGGCCCGGCCATCGCGCACCGTGACACCTTCGCGCCAGCCCCCCTAAAGCCCGTGGCCGCGGCTGTAGCCGTTGGGCACCGGTGGTTGCCAACCCGTCATCTCGCCCGGGGGCGGCGCCAGCACCTGAACCAGCAAGGGATGGCATTGCGCAGCATCCGAGGAATGCTCGGTACCGCAATCGCCCCCCGGACAGGCAGACAGCACCCCGATCAGGTCGATCTCGGCAAGGAATTCGATGAAATCGCCCGCCCGTGCAGGGCTGGCCTTCATGAAATACTGCCCCGTATCGGCCGTGAACCCGGTGCACATGAAGACATTCAACACGTCATGCACCATTGTCTCGGCCACGCCCGGCGCAAACCCCTGCCCCACCAGCGCGCGGGTCAGGTTGGAATGGCAGCAGTGATGATACTCCTGCCCGCCTGACAACAGGTAATGGGTATGCGGATCACAGCGCGTGCCGATGACATCATGCACCCGCCCGCCATGGGGGTCGGTGCCATACCATGCCAGGCTGTCGGCGGTGATGGTGGCCATGGGGCGCAGATAGGGAAAGCACGACCACATCCGCGCACCGACCGACAGATGCGTGCCATGCAGCGCGCGGGTCTTGCCGGAATAGAAACGTTCGGCCGGATCATCGGCGGCAAAGAGGTTCAGATCGCCCACCTGCGCCCCCTCCGGGCACGAGATGCGAAAGAACTGCCCCGCCGCCACATGAAAGCTGCGCGCATCGCGCGGCGGCACCAGCGTTTGCCCTTGCGGCACCGCGGTCGCGCGCGCGGCCGCATACAGGGCCATGTCAGGGGCGGGCAAGCTGGCGACCGGGTAGCAGATAACCGGCGCCACGGCCCGCCGTTCCGCGGCATCGGCGGGGGCGGCGTCGTGGGTGGCACCGGAAGTGGCCTCGGGGCACATGGGCGACACATCGGTCTCCTTTTCTGTCCTGGCCGCGCAGGCCGCGGCATGCCCACTCAGGAAAGGGCGGCGCGCGCCGCGACGCTGCGCATCGCCTCTTGCAACTCATGCACGGCACTGCCGGCCATCGAGCGATAGGTCATGATCTCGAAGGCGTTTTCGGTATCGCGGATCAGCAGCAGCGGATGATGCCCCAGCAGCGTGCGCGCCGCCCGCCCGGGCGGAAA
Source organism: Pararhodobacter sp. (assembly GCA_020832805.1). Taxonomy (GTDB): domain Bacteria; phylum Pseudomonadota; class Alphaproteobacteria; order Rhodobacterales; family Rhodobacteraceae; genus Pararhodobacter. The sequence goes on along the minus strand of JAFIED010000293.1, from coordinate 5,463 downwards.
CGCCCCCGCATGCAGGTCCAGCGGCACCAGACGGGCCAGCACCGTCTGCGCGTCGGCACCCTGCAGCATCAGCCGCGCCCAGCCATCGGCCTGATCGGTCACCGCGGCATGGCGCGTCAACGCCCCCGGCGGATCGGCGTCAAACAGCAGCGCCTGCGCGCGGCCGGCCCAGACAATGCGCGCGCCTTTCTCCGCAAGCACCTGACCAGGCGCAGGAAAATCCAGTCCCAGCGGTGCCAGTGCCGCCCCGCACGCGCCCTCTTGCCCCGGAAACGGGGCCACCAGCCAGGCCGGGCCGCAGGACAGCGCCGACAGCCGGCAGGCGCCATGATCCAGGGGCAGGCCCAGCCCGTCGGCAGGGTTTGTGGTGCCGCTTTCAGCCACGCATTGCCCTCCCTTCGGGGTCATGGAAGACCGGATCGCAGACCCGGGCCATCACCTTGCGCCCCCGCAACCCGTCATGCACGCGCAACACCTCGCCATGCCGGGCGCGCCCGTTCGTCAGGAACCCCAGCCCCAGCCAGCCTTGCAGGGTGGGCGAATAGCAGGCCGAGGTGACATAGCCCTGCCCGAAAGCGGCGCTGGCGGGTGCATCGGCGGCATAGAGATGGGCGCCGGCGGCAATTTCGTCCTGCGGATCGACAGGCCGCAGCCCCACAAGCTGTTCGCGGGTCTCCTCCATCAGTCCCGGGCGCTGGCTGGCAGCCTTGCCTATGCAATCCTTTGCGGGGCTGATCATGCGCTGCATGCCAATGTCGAAAGCCGTAACGCGGCCGTGAATCTCGGCATGGGTGACGAACCCCTTTTCGATGCGCAGCACATTCAGCGCCTCCAACCCATAGGCCCCGCCGCCCAGCGCCTCGGCCGCCCTGACCAGCCGGGCAAAAAGGGCGGCGCCATGGCGCGCGGGCACCGCGATCTCATAGCCCGCCTCGCCGGAAAACGAGATCCGGAACAGACGCCCGGCAATCGCCCCCACGCGCACCGGCTGACACCCCATGAAGGGCAGGCTTTCCCCGGTCACCGGCTCATCCAGCACCCCGTTCAGCAGATCGCGCGCGCGCGGCCCGGCGATGGCAAATTGCGCCCAGTGTTCGGTGACCGAGGCAAAGCGAAAGCGCTGTTGCGCGCAAAACGCCTGCTGCACGAAATCCATGTGGCGCATCACCTGAGCGGCGGCGGCGGTGGTCGTGGTGATTAGGAAACGCGCCGCGTCCAGCCGCGCGCAGGTGCCGTCCTCCATGACATGGCCATCCTCGCGCAGCATCAACCCATAGCGCACCCGGCCCGGTTTCAGGCTGGACATGGTGTTGGTGTACAGCAGATCCAGGAACTGCCCGGCATCGGGTCCCTGGACATCGATCTTGCCAAGGGTTGACACATCACAGACCCCCACCGCGCCGCGCACCATCGTCACTTCGCGGTCGCAGGCCTGCCGCCAGGTCGTTTCTTCCGCACGCGGGAAGTAGCTGGGCCGATACCACAACCCGGCCTCGATCATCGGTGCCCCCATCGCGCGGCTTGTTGCATCCGAGACCGTCAGCCGCTGCGGTGCGAACCCCGCGCCCTGCCCACCCGCGCCCAGCGCCGCAATGGACACGGGCACATAGGGCGGGCGAAAGGTGGTGGTCCCCGTGGCCGCAATGCCCTGCCCGGTGGCATCGGCCAGCACCGCCAACGCCGCCACATTCGAGTTCTTCCCCTGATCCGGCGCCATGCCCTGGGTGGTATAGCGTTTCATGTGCTCGACGCTGGCGAAACCTTCGCGCGCGGCCTGCCCCACATCCTTGGTCGTCACGTCATTGGCGAAATCCAGCCAGGCGCGCCCGCCTGCATCCACCGCCCAGAACGGCGCGATGCCATAGGGCCGATCCTCGGCCAGGGGCAGGTCGATATCGGCCACCTTGATGCCCAGATCGGCCAGCGCCACCGCCGCTGCGCGCGCCCCGTCGGCCAGACAATCGCTGGTCGAGAAGCGCCCCGCTGCCGCGCCCGCGGCCTCCAGCCCCGGCACCATGCCCGGGCGCGGCACAAAGGCGGCAATGGTCTCGTTCCATTCGGGCCGCCCGTTCATGTGGCAACTCAGGTGCAGCGTGGGGTTCCAGCCGCCGGACAGGCCCAGCCCATCGGCCTGAACCACGCTGATGCCACCGGCATGACGCACCGCCACCTCGCGCAGCCCCAGGCGCCCGCGCGTACCGACCACCTGCGCAGCGCGATAGACCGGAAACTCCTCGGTCACGGAAATGCCGTCGCGCGGGTCCACATAGGCCGCAACCTCGATCCCCGCGGCCGTCAACCCGCGCGCCGTATCCAGGGCACTGTCGTTGTTGCCGAAAATCACCACCCGCCGCGCCGGCGCCACGCCCCAGCGGTTGACATAGGCCGGCATCGCCGATGCCAGCATCACACCCGGCCGGTCATTGGCAGGATGCGCGATCGGCCGCTCCAACGCGCCGGCGGCCAGAATGGTGCGGCGCGCCACGATCCGCCAGAAGCATTCGCGCGGCAGATCACCGGGATCGGCCAGGTGCAGGCCCACACGCTCGATCGCGCCATAGGTGCCGCCATCATGGGCCCCCGTCACCGTGGTCCGCGTCATGATCCGCACATTCGGCAGCGCGCGCAGCTCTGCCAGCAGCGCCGCCAGCCAGCCGTGCGTGTCCTGCCCACCGATTGCGGGTAGATCCGCCAGCAGACGCCCGCCCACGGCGCGGTCTTCCTCGGCCAGAATAACATCCGCGCCTGCCCGGCCCGCGCGCAATGCGGCCATCAACCCGGCAGGGCCCGCACCGATGACCAGCAGATCGCAGAACGCATAGGCCTTTTCGTACCGGCCGGTATCGGCGCGGCCAGAAAGGCTGCCCAGGCCGGCCGCGCGCCGGATCACCGGCTCGTATACCCGCTCCCAGAACCGGCGCGGCCACATGAAGGTCTTGTAATAGAAACCCGCGCCCAGGAAGGGATGCAGAAAATCGTTGATTGCCAGCGCATCCAGATGCGGCCCCGGCCAGCAATTCTGCGGCTGCGCATTCAGGCCCTTGTACACCTCCTGCACCGTGGCACGCACATTGGGCGTGCGCTGTGTCCCTTCCAGCACCGCGACCAGCGCGTTGGGCTCTTCCGAACCGGCGGTCATCACGCCGCGCGGGCGGTGATACTTGAACGACCGCCCCAGAACGCGCACCCCCGCCCCCATCAGCGCCGAGGCCAGCGTATCGCCCGCAAAACCCTCAAGCACCCGCCCGCCAAAGGTGAAGCGCCGCCGCCTGCTGCGGTCGATCTCGGCGCCGCGCCCCGGTATGCGCCAGCCACCCGTCATGCGCGCTGCCCCTCGGCAACGGCGCGGCTGGCAGTCACGGCATGGGTCACGGTATCGCGCGTGACCAGCACCCAGGTGCCGCAGGGGTCATGATACCACAGGTCACGGGTTTCACCGGCCGGATTGTCCCGGTTGTGCAGATAGTCATCCCAGGCCTCCGGCCCGGCATCGGCAGCCGGGCGGTACAAAAAGGTCTCGTGGCCCAGATAGGTGAATTCCCTTCGGTCGCGCAGGCCGCAACAGGGGCAGGATATCCGCATCTTGCTACTCCAGCGGGCACTCGGGCGCCTGTGACAGGCGCAGGGCAAGGCGCAGCGGTTCCCCGGTGCGCAATGTCAGATCGCCCTCCAGCTCGCTTTCGCCGTAATCAGCCAGCGGAAACCGCGTGGTCTCTATCTCGATGCCCCCAGCAGCCGGCATGACCACCGTGAAATGCGCGGCATTGCCCCCGGTCCAGCAACTCATCGTCTCGCTGCGGCAAAAGGCCGACTGGGTCAGGCGTTTGCCCGCCACACCATCGCGCGCCCCCTGCGCCTGATCGGCCATCAGCGCGGCAACCTCGACATGGCGGCTGGTGACCTTGTTCTCATGCTCCCAGGCGGTCAGGCGGTTGAACCGGACCGACAGCGCGGCAATCCCGATATCGGGCGCCTGTGCCAGACAGGCAGCATCACAGGCAAACAGGAAACAGGCATCCTGCGGCAGTTGGGCCACAGCCGGCACCGACAGCAGGAACCCTGCCAGGGCAAGGCTAGTGAAGATTGTGCTGCGCACCGGTGCCCTCCTCGTCCATGATCCCCCGGCCGGTGCGGAATCGGTCCAGACGAAAGGCTGCGGCATCGCGCCAGGGCTGACCCGTTGCCATCAGATGCGCCAGTGACCAGCCAGAGGCCGGCACCGCCTTGAACCCGCCATAGTTCCAGCCGCAATTCAGATACAGGCCCTCGACGGGCGCACGGTCAATGATCGGCGAGCCGTCGGGCGACATGTCCATGATCCCGCCCCAGCTGCGCAGTACCCTTGCCCGGCCGATCATCGGCATCAGCGTCATGCCGGCCTCCATCACATGCTCGACCATCGGCAGATTGCCCCGCGCGGCATAGGAGGCGTAGAAATCCAGATCACCCCCGAACACAAGACCGCCCTTGTCGGACTGGCTGATATAGAAATGCCCCATGCCAAAGCTGATCACATGATCGATCACCGGCTTCAGCCCCTCGGTGACAAAGGCCTGCAGCACATGGCTTTCAATGGGCAGCCGCAGCCCGGCCATCGCCGCCACCTGGCGGGCCCGGCCCGCCACCACAATGGCCACCTTCGGCGCCCTGATGGCGCCACGCGGGGTCGGCACGCCAATGACGCGCCCGCCCTCGATATCGATGCCGGTCACCGCGCATTGCTCGATCAGATCGACCCCGCGCGCATCGGCGGCACGCGCATAGCCCCAGGCCACGGCATCATGGCGCGCGGTGCCCCCGCGCGGGTGGTAAAGCCCGCCATGGATGGGAAAGCGTGCCTGCGTGTAATCCAGATAGGGCAGCATCGCGCGCACGCCTTCGCGGTCCAGCAGCACGGCATCATCGCCCTGCGCCAGCATGGCATTGCCGCGCCGGGCAAAGGCATCGCGCTGGCCGTCGGAATGAAACAGATTGATCAGCCCGCGCTGCGAATGCATGACGTTGTAATTCAGTTCGGTCTCCAGCCATTCCCACAGTTTCAGTGAAAACGAGTAAAAGGCCGAATTGCCCGGCAAAAAGTAATTGGCGCGCACGATCGTGGTGTTGCGCCCGATGTTGCCGCCCCCCAGCCATCCCTTTTCCAGCACGGCAATATTGGTCATGCCGTGGTTCCTGGCCAGATAATGCGCGGTGGCCAGGCCATGCCCGCCACCCCCGATGATCACGGCATCATAGGCGGGTTTCGGTACGGGCTTGCGCCAGGCGGGCCGCCAGCCCCGGTTGCCCAGCATGCCCTGCGCCAGCACACGCAACCCCGAATAATGCATCAGCCCCCCGAAATACCCTCAACCGCCAACCCGGCCCCGTCACACCCAATAAAACCCCGCCGCCGCCCGCCCCGCAAGCCGCGAAAACCGGCCCCCTTAGAAAATGCCCGAAAAACACCCGCGGGTGCCGCGCCCC
>JAFIED010000292.1 GCA_020832805.1 Pararhodobacter sp. | reverse complement strand
AGGGCAAAGTTCATGGTGCCCATGTTCAGCGAGGCCATTTCAGGGCCAACCTGTTCGGGCGCGGCCAGGCGTTCGTCCAGCGTCATCACCGCGCTGCCACCGGTGGACAGGTTCAGCACTGCCTCTGTCTCGGCGGCCAGGCGGGGCAGGAAGCCCATGAAATGCACGGGCTTGGCCGACGGGCGGCCATCGGCCGGGTCGCGGGCGTGCAGGTGCAGGATGGCGGCACCGGCGCGCGCGGCGGCGATTCCCTGGTCGGCGATCTGTTCACCCGTCACCGGCAGGTGGGGCGACATTGACGGCGTGTGAATCGATCCCGTCAGCGCGCAGGTAATGATGATGCCGGCCATGAAAGTCAGACCGTCACGGACAGGGCCGGCGCGATCTCGTCGGCATAGCGCGCCAGCGCACGATCAAGGGTATCGGCGATTTCGTCCAGATGGGTTTCATTGACGATCAGCGGCGGGCAGACCATGATGTGGTCGCCCTCGATCCCGTCGCGGGTGCGGCGGGAATAGACGATCAGGCCCATGTCGAAGGCGATGTCGACGAAACGCCGATGCGCATTCAGATGCGCCGGCAACGGGGTCTTGCGCGCCCGGTCGGCCATGAATTCAAAGGCCAGCAGCAGCCCGCACCCGCGCACATCGCCGATGATCTGATGCCGTTCCATCAGTGCTTCCAACCGCCTGCGCAGCCCGGCGCCCATGGTTTCGGCATTGCCCACCAGCCCCTGGGCCTCGATCTCGTCGATCACGGCAGCACCGGCGGCACAGGCCAGGGGGTTGCCGGCATAGGTAAAGCCATGCAGAAAACCGCCCGCGTCAAGAACAGCATCCACCAGCGCATCACGCGCAGCGATGGCACCAAGCGGCACATAGCCGGCGGCAAATCCCTTTGACAGAACAATGATATCAGGGTCCAGCCCCCAGTGTTCGCCAGCCAGAAAACGGCCCGTCCGGCCCGCCCCCGTCATGACCTCGTCCAGGATCAGCATCACACCGTGGCGGCGGCAGATGGCCTGCACCGCCTCCATGTAGCCCGCGGGCGGCACCAGCGCCCCGGTCGATGCACCGCCCACGGGTTCTACCATGAAGGCCAGCACCGTGTCGGGGCCCTCGGCCAGGATACAGCGTTCCAGCATTGCGGCATAATGGGCGCCGGTTGCAGGGTCTGCCGGGTCAAGCCCGTCCAGATAGGCTCGCGGTGCAGGCACCTTTGGCATCAGGCGCATCATCGGCGTGAACGGGTCGGTCAGCGGCGCATACCCAGTCACGGCCAGTGCCCCCAGCGTGCAGCCGTGATACGATGGAGAGCGGCTGATCACCTTCCAGCGCGCCCCTTGCCCGGTTGCCAGCGCGTGCTGGCGCGCCAGCTTGATCGCCGATTCCACCGCCTCGGACCCGCCAGAGACAAAGAACACCCGGTTCACGCCTTCTGGGCACATCCCGGCTGTTCTGGTTGCCAGCCGTTCGGCGGCTTCGGTCTCGAAATGCAGGCGGTAGCCGAAGGTGGATTTCTCCATCTGCCGGCGCATGGCATCCAGCACGTTTTCGTTGGAATGGCCGATATTGCAGACCATGGCCCCGCTGGAGCCGTCCAGGTACCGGCGGCCATCGACATCCCACATGTAAACGCCGCGCGCCTGATCCAGTACCGGGCGGCGTTGGCGCGATTGATAAAAGAGATGGCTGTTTTGCAGGTGCATGAGGGCATTCATCCGGGAAGGGCGGCGCAGTCCTGCGGCCTGAGTGTCATGTGCACATCTGCGCCGGCGGGAAAAGGGCGTTCGTCGATCATGTTGATGGCTTGCAGACTGTGGTCACCGGCGCGCAGAAAATAGCGCGCTGCCTGCCCCTGATAGTCGACCGCATCGATCGTGGCCGGTGCAGACATCAGGCCGCCGTCCGGCGCCGTGTCGCGCAGCACCAGCCTTTCGGCGCGGATCACCAGTTTTGCCGGGCCCGCGCCGCCCAGATGCGGGGCCTTGGCAGAGGGTACCATCACCTTGCCGAAGACCGGCACCTCCAGCAACGCACCCTCGGCCCCGCGTGACAGGCACCGCCCGTCAAGAATGTTCGAGGCGCCCAGGAACCGCGCAACAAATTCGCTGGCCGGGGTGTTGTAGACATCGGCAGGCGCACCCACCTGTTCGACCTTGCCATTGCTCATCACCACGATCCGGTCCGACATCGCCAGCGCCTCGGACTGGTCATGCGTGACAAATACGGTGGTCACGCCAATGCGTTCCTGAATGCGTTTCAGCTCTACCCGCATGTCTTCGCGCAGATTGGCATCAAGTGCTGAAAGCGGCTCGTCCAGCAACAGAACATCAGGCTCTATGACAATGGCGCGGGCCAGGGCGATGCGCTGCTGTTGCCCGCCCGAAAGTGCCTTTGGATAGCGCCCGCCCACCTGCGGCAACTGTACCAGTTCCAGCGCCATCTTTACCCGGCGGGAAATCTCGTCCCTGGGAACCTTTCGGTACCGCAGGCCGAAAGCCACATTCTCGACAACCGTCTTGTGCGGGAACAGCGCATAGTTCTGAAACACCAGCCCCAGATTGCGCTTGTGGATCGGCACGTCGTTGACCCGGCGGCCACCAATGACGATCTCGCCCTCTGTCGGGTCCAGCAGGCCGGCGATCATGCGCAATGTCGTGGTCTTGCCACAGCCAGAGGGGCCCAGCAGCGTGACAAAGGCGCCCTCCGGGATGGTCAGCGATGTCTTGTCGACCGCCACAAAGCTGCCGAACCGCTTGACGATGTCATTGAGTTGAACCGAACTCACCGGCGTCCCCCTTTGCGCAATGGCCCCGCGCCCCAGGGGGCGCGGGCATGGACTCAGAACCCGCGCTGCACACGGCTGAAGGTTTCCGACCATTCCGCCTCGTTCCCGTTCCAATAGGCTGGGTCGGCGAAGGTCAGCGCCTCCAGCGTGCCGGTCGGGTCGTAGGCCGGCAGGGTGGGGATCTTCTCGCCCAGATCGACCCGGGTGCCGTCCAGCGCAGGCGGATAGTTCTGCCCCTCGGCCACGGCGATCGAGGTTTCCGGCGCCAGCATGAAATTCAACAACTCTTCGCAGGCCTCGACCGGCGAGCCCTTGATCACGAACAGGCATTCCTGCCAGCCAAAGCCGTTGGGCGGGTCATAGTAACCGATGTCATGGCCCTGTTCCTGCAGCGCGGCAATCCGGCCTGACCAGCCCTCGGTGACATAGATCTCTTCCTCGGCCAGCAGGCTCATCAGTTCCGCCCCCGAGCCCCAGTATTTCAGCGCCAGGTCGCGGTGGGTGCGGATGGCGTCCCAGGCGGCCTCCATGTCCTGAATGTCATTGGGGCTTTGCCTGGTCTGCAGCGCTGCATACCACATCCGCGTGCGCCAGTCGCTCCAGCCGCCGATGCGCCCCTCATAGGCAGGGTCGATCAGGATGGAAGCACCCTTTTCGCGCATCTCCTCGTCCGAGATATGGGCGCGGTTATAGGCCAGCCCGGTGGTGCCGTAGTTATAGGGAACCGCCGACAGATGGTCTGGTGTGATGCCGCGATAGGCATTGGTCAGCGCATCCATCACCAGCGCCATGTTCGGGATATTGTCGACATTGAGTTCGACATCGAGACCGAAATTCACATAGCGGGCATAATCGAACACACCGGAAAGATGCGCGATGTTGTATTCCCCCTCGCGCGAGGAACGAACCTGCGCAAGGTATTCATCGCCGCCTGCAAAGGTGCCGTCCACCACGTCGATTCCGGTTGCAGCGGTGTAGGGGTCAAAGGCGTAACGGCGGAATGCCTCGGATACCACGCCGCCCCAGCCATCAAAGCGCACCTGCGTGACCTCTTGCGCGCGGGCCATGCGGGCAAAGGGCGTCTGCAGGCCATAGGCCACCCCGGCTGCGCCGATCAGGCCCAGAAAGCTGCGCCTGTCCAGATCGCCGTTGCGATAGCGTTCAAGCAGGCGTTCGTAGCGTTTGGTATTGTCCATGGATGTTCTCCTTGTCGGGTTGAAGGGCGCGGTTCTCAGACGCCGCGTTTGACGGATAGCCAGCGAGCCAGCGCCGCACCCAAAAGCGGCAGGCCCACAGTCATCAGGATCATCACGGTGCCCAGCGCGTTGATTTCCGGGCTGATGGAATTGCGCAGCATCGAGAATATCTGCGTCGGCACTGTTTCGACGCCGCCTGGCTTCCAGAACAGCGTGCCGGTGATGTCATCGAATGAAATGGTAAAGGCGAACAGCCCCCCGGCGGCAACGGCGGGCATCAACAGCGGCAGCGTGATGGAAAAGAACGTTTGCACCGGCGAGGCGCCAAGGCTGAGCGCCGCCTCTTCGACATCGCGGCGGATGCTGACCAGCCGTGCCTGAACCACCAGGATCACGAATGGCAAGGTAAAGATGACGTGCCCGGCCAGCAGCAGCGCAAAGCTCTTGCCGATGCCCAACCAGTTGAGGAACAAAAGCAGAGCCACCGCCAGCACCACCTCTGGCACCAGAATGGGCGCGATCAGCACGGTGGTGATCAGGTTCTTGCCCGGCACGGCATACCGCACCAGCGCCAGGCTCGCCAGCACACCCAGCGTGGTAGAGATCAGCGCGGTCAACAGCCCCAGCACGATCGAGGTGCGGAACGCGCGCATCACCGCGTCATTGTTCCACAATGCCTCGAACCAGCGCAGGGAAAAACCGGTCATTGGAAAGCTGCCGAACTGGTTCTGGTTGAACGACAGCAGCACCACCACGACCACCGGCAGGAACATGAACAGGTAGACAAGAATTGTATATGCCCGGATCGCCGCCCAACCCATCAGCCCAACCCCTTGGTCAGTTGTGACATGCCCAGAAAGCGATTGTAGATTGCGACCAGCGCGCCCAGGACCAGCAGCAGCAACAGCGACAGCGCCGAGCCCATGGGCCAGTTCAACTGGGTAATGATTGCCTCGAACACCAGATTGGCGAACATCGCATCACGCGGCCCGCCAAGGATCAGCGGCGTGATATAGGTGCCCGCCCCCAGAACGAAACACAGCAACCCACCAGCAGCCAGACCCGGCAGGGACAGCGGCAGCGTGACCTGAAGGAAAGCCTGCCAGCGCGTGGCGCCCAGGGAGGTGGCGGCATCTTCAAGGTTGGTGTCGATGCCATCCAGGCTGACATAGATGTTCAGCACCATGAAGGGCAAAAGGAAATGCACAAGGCCCAGAATCACCGTTGCCTCGTTGTAAAGCATCCGGATCGGATCAGAGATCACACCCATCGACAGAAGCAACGTGTTCACCGCTCCGGATGAGCCCAGGATGTTGATCCAGCTCATCGTGCGGATGATGTAGCTGATCCAGAAGGGCAACATCAGCAGCAACAGCAGGATCAGCTTGTTCCCGCGCGAGCGGGTAATGAAATAGGCCGCCGGATACCCCAGAAGCGCGCAAAAGACTGTCGTTATGGCGGCGATCTTCAGCGTGTTCAGCAGAATGTAGCGATAAAAGGGATCAGTCAGCGCGCGCTGCCAGTTGTCCAGATGAAAGCCCGGCGTGTCCGGCCCCACCGCCGCGCGCAGCCAGAACGAATAGACCACGATGAAGATCAGCGGCACCAGCAGCAAAAGCGCCACGGCACCCAGCGCGGGTGAAAGCAGTATCCATGGCTGCCGCCTCTCGCGGGCCTCCACCGACATGCGCCACGCCCCTTTTCTGTTGCTGAACCTGAATTGCGACAGGGAAAGGTTGCAAACACCGTGACCATAATTCAAATTGATAGTATCAATTCTGATTATAGGCTTGATCTATGACTGACCGTTCCAGCGCCGAACGCCTGACACGCGATCTGGACTGGAACCTTTTGCGCACCTTTGTGGTCCTTGCGCAGTCGCGGTCGATCACCGACGCCGCACAGCGGTTGCGTCTTGCCCAGCCATCTGTCTCTACCGCCCTGAAAAGGCTAGAAGAAAGGGTGGGAAAAAGGTTGATAGACCGCGCGCCGGGCCGGTTCGCAATGACCCCCGCCGGCGCGGTTCTGTACCGAGAGGCGGTCGAGATTCATGGGGCGATCTACCGGCTTTCAACCCTGATGCGCGACATGACTGACGAGGTGACAGGGCATGTCCGCCTGGCGATGGCCAGCCATGTCATCTGCCCGCTTTTCGATCAGGTGCTGACCGAATTTCATGCCGAACACCCGCGCGCCACGCTGTCGATCAGTGTTCACCGCTCGGCTGATGTGCTGGCCAGCGTGGCTTCGCGCAGCGCGTCGATGGCAATCTGCCTGGTGCATCGGCGCGATCCAAAGCTTGAATACCTGCGGCTGTACCGCGAATTCTTCGGGCTGTTCTGCGGCCCGCCACACCCGCTGTACGGTCGCGTCGGCCTGACACAGGCCGATCTGGCGGGCCATTCTGCTGTCAGCTTTGAAACAGACCGGCTGCATGACGCGCTCAGGGCTGTCACCCTGTTGCGGGCGGAATCCGATCTGAACGAACAGATCATCGGTACCTCCAGCCATCTGGAAGAGGTGCGCCGGATGGTGATTGCTGGCCTGGGGATCGGCCCGTTGCCGTTGCATGTGGTGGCGCGCGATGTGGCCGACGGCCTGCTGTGGCGCCTGCCACCCTATGACACGCCCCCGGCGATCGACGTTCATCTTGTCTGGAACCCCAGGGCAGTGCTGAACCGGGCCGAGCAATCCTTGCTGGATAGCCTGCGGCACAGGATTTCCACCACACCGATCACTCAGCGCACCTATGCCTGAACGAATCCGGACACCCCGGCCCGCACGCGCCACCCTGCCAAGCGGCATTTGCCGACATAGGCGCGACACCATGCCACTCTCTTCTGGCGCGTGTGTCTGACCAGTCCGCAGCGTTGCCGCGTCGTTTTGACCCCCCTGCGTTGGCGTGCCGTTCGGGCACAGGGCTTTGCGCCCGGCATGCCCGATCCGGCCTTTGCCTTGCGCCATGTCGCCCAGTTTCCTGAAAGGGAAGCCGGGCAACAAAAGCGGGTTTTCTTTTGAGGTATTTCCTGCCGGCATGTCGCCCAGGATCAAGCAGCGCTTGTTGCACGGGTTAGGTTGTTTCGCAGCCATGCCGCCATAGTCAACGAGGATGCCATGACCGAACACAAGTCAACATGGGATTACAGCAACCCCGTCACGGGCGAGACAATGCCTGCGCCGTTTTTCTGTGAGCCAGGCATCTTTGCACAAGAGCGCGAGCCTGTCGCGTTGAACGACAGCAACCAGAAGGGTCTGCATGCGCATGGCTTTTACTCTGGCCGCTATCTGATCGACCCGGGCCACCCGCATGAGAGCAAGCATCTGGTGCACCATTTCCACAAGTTCTGCTACCAGGCCATCAGCAAGTGACGGGCGCGGGAAGGGCCCCTGTACCGCGCCGATGGCGGCACGGCGGGTTGCAGCGGGCCGGGTGGCAGTCATCAGGTCTGGAACGGCCGGGCCCGCCCCCGGTGGACGGGCCACGGCGCCGGAAGATTCGGTGCAGGCTACTGGACCGCATGGTGGCGGGCACGCGCTGCCTGGGGCCTTCCGGCCTGCGATCCTGATAGCTGAGCCAGCCCGGTCATGCAGGGGGCGCAGCAAGGCGGGCAGGTGCAGGTGCCCGGGTCTTTGCACAGGAAGAACAGATGGCAGGCGGAATGCTGACACTTGACAGGCTTGGATTGCAGGGAACGATCTGGCTGACGCTGGTCGTATCGGTGCTGTGGGGAATCTGGTGGATACCGATCCGCTGGCTCAATGATCTGGGCCTGGAGGGGGTCTGGGCCAGCCTGGCCATGGGGGCGCTGGCGCTGCCGGTGCTGGCGGTTCTGGCATTGCGCGACAGGGTCGGCGCGGTGACCAAGCCTCAGGCGCTTGTCGGCGCGCTTCTGATGGGTCTGGCCGCGATGCTGTACAGCGCGGCGCTGGGCTTTACCGATGTGGTGCGCGCGGTGGTCATCTTCTACCTCGCACCGGCCTGGTCCACGGCGATAGAATGCCTGGTCCTGGGCCGGCGCTGGAATCTGCGCAGCGTCCTGGCACTGTCGTTATCCTTTCTGGGCATTGCCACGATCTTTCGTTTCGATATTTCCATGGCTGGCGTGACATGGGGTGATGTGGCGGCGCTGGCCGCGGGGCTGGCATGGGCGATAGGGGCGGCGCTGGTATTCCTGCGACCCGGCGGGCGCCCCGCGCCGCTGGCTTTCTTTGCGGCGCTGGGCCTGGTTCTGGGTGCGCTGGGCACGCTGGCGCTGGCGGGCTCTGCCGCCGGCAGCACGCCCGGTCCTGCCACATGGTCCGCCGCGCCGCTGGCGGTTGCGGTGGGCGTGATCTATCTGGCGCCGGTGCTGGTGCTGACGATCTGGGCCGCCCAGCGCCTGCCACCGGCAACGATGAGCTTTCTGCTGACCGCCGAGATCGTCGCCGGGGTGGTCACCAGTGCCGCGCTGTTATCCGAAGCCTTTGGCCTGCCGGAACTTGTCGGTGCCCTGCTGATCATTGCCGGCGCCACCATCGAGGCGCTGAAACCCCCGGTGCGGCGCGACGCCGGTGCCGAGCCCGGTTGAACGGAGTAGCGCCACCCAGCCCTTGCCATCGAAACCAGAAGGAGGCCCAATGCCCGAAATGATGAAGCCCGATGTTCAGACCCGCCGCGCCGACATGTCGCGAGGTTGAGCCACAATGCAGCCTGATATCATCATCGTGGGGTCCGGCTCGGCCGGCGCCGTTCTGGCCAGCCGGCTGTCCGAGGACGGACAACTGCGTGTCCTGCTGCTGGAGGCGGGGCCGCGCGACGGGGCGCTGTCGCTGCGGGTGCCGGCGGCCATGGTCAGCAACCTGACGGATCGGCGGTTCAACTGGGCCTATGAAAGCGAGCCCGAGCCCGGGCTGGGCGGGCGCCGGCTGGTTCATGACCGCGGGCGCGTGCTGGGCGGGTCCTCTTCCATCAACGGCATGGTCTGGATTCGGGGTCATGCCCGGGATTACGACGGCTGGCGCCAGCGTGGCTGTACCGGCTGGAGCTTTGCCGAGGTGCTGCCCTATTTCCGCCGCGCCGAGGACTATACCGGCGGCGCGGATGCGTTTCGCGGTGCCGGTGGCCCGATGCGGGTGCACAGACCAGAGATCGCGGACCCGCTGGCCCGCGCATTCCTGCAGGCGGGGCAGCAGGCCGGCTATCCCGAAACACCCGATATCTGCGGCAGCGTGCAAGAAGGTTTCGGCGTGCTGGACAGGTCGGTCAATCGCGGCGTGCGCTGGAGCACGGTGCGCGGCTATCTGGACCCGGCGCGGCGCCGACCCAACCTGACCATTCGCACCGATGCGTCGGTGCAGCAGGTCATCTTGCGCGAAGGACGGGCCGTGGGGGTTGAATTACGCGGCACGGATGGCCGCACCGAGACCATCGAGGCGCAGCGCGAGGTGATCCTTTCGGCCGGCGCAGTTGGCTCGCCGCATTTGCTGATGCTGTCCGGTATAGGGCCGGGGCGCGATCTGGCCGAACATGGGATATCGCCCATGGTGGACCTGCCCGGCGTGGGCCGGAACCTGAATGATCATCCGGACTATGTGCTGAAATGGCGCGCGGCGCAGCCGGTCTCTGTCTGGCCCGATACCCGCTTCCCGCGCCGTCAGATCGCCGGCCTGCGCTGGCTGCTGACCGGGCAGGGCAGCGCCGGAACCAATCA
Source organism: Pararhodobacter sp. (assembly GCA_020832805.1). GTDB lineage: Bacteria > Pseudomonadota > Alphaproteobacteria > Rhodobacterales > Rhodobacteraceae > Pararhodobacter. Next base: position 7,606 of record JAFIED010000292.1, on the reverse strand, counting down.
TTTCGATGCCGTGGCCGCCATCCGCTCGCGCCCGGGGATCGATTATCCGGATCTGCAACTGACCATCGCCCCCATAGCCATGGACGGGCTGTCATGGGAGCCGGTGAAGGGGCACAGTTTTCAGATTCATGTCGGCCTGATGCGCGCGGCCAGCCGTGGCCGGATCACGCTGGCCTCAGCCGACCCGGCGGCGCCACCGCGTATCCTGTGCAATTATCTGGCTGAACCGGGTGATGTGCAGGCGATGCTGACAGGTGTCCGGCTGGCCCGGGAAATTGTGGCGCAACCAGCCTTTGACGGCCTGCGCGGCGATGAAATCGCGCCGGGTTCCGGCATTGATGACGACGCCGCCCTGACGCAGGCATTGCGCGAGAATTGCCTGAGCCAGTGGCATCTTTCAGGCACCGCGCGCATGGGGCCGCGCGACGATCCCGGCGCCGTGGTCGATCCCGAGGGCCGGGTTCATGGCATAGAGGGGCTGCGGGTGATCGACGCCTCGATCATGCCCGAGGTGGTCAATTCCAACACCAATGCGCCAACCATCATGATGGCCGAGAAACTGGCCGATGCCGTGCTGGGCCGCGCACCGTTGCCACCGCAGCCCCAAGACGTCTGGATCAATCCGCGCTGGGCCGAGTCGCAGCGATGACCCCGGGGCAGTACGCACCACGGGGGTCGGATTAATGCGGCGATCCGCCACGCCGGGGGCGGGGCCGGCCGGGTCAGCGCGGCACGGTCATGCCCGCGGTACGCGCCCCATCAACGGGCAGGGCGGCGCCGGTAATGAAGCCGGCATTCTCTGATGCCAGCCACAGCACGGCCGCCGCGATCTCTTCGGGGCGGGCCATGCGGCCCTGCGGGGCATAGCTTTCGGCCCAGGCCATGTAGGCCGCGGGGTCTGCGCTGGCCTCGGCAGCGGAACGGATCATCGCCGTGTCCACATTCGAGGGGCAGACCGCATTCACCCTGACCTGCCCGGCAAGTTCCAGGGCCAGCGCCCGGGTCATGTTCACCAGCCCGCCCTTGGCCGCGCAATAAGGCGCGGCCATCGCCTGCCCCATCAGCCCGGCATCCGAGGCGATGTTGACCACCGATCCGCCACTTGCCCGCAAGGCCGGCAGTGCCGCCCGGGTGCAGAAGAAAGGCGCCGTCAGGTTGATGGCCAGGGTCTGTTCCCAATGTACCACGTCTACCTGCTCGACTGCGGCTTCCCGGTAGACGCCCGCGGCATTGACCAGGATGTCCAGCCCGCCCAGACCTTGCAGCGCGGCGCCAACCATTGCGTCGCAGCCCTCAGGCGTTTGCAGATCGCCCTGCGCGATGATCACGCCTTCGTCGCCGTGCCGGGCGACAAAAGCGTCAAAGCCCGCGCGGCTGCGGGTGCCCAGCGCCACCTGTGCGCCGGCGTTTCGAAATGCGGCGACGGTGGCTGCGCCGATCCCACCGGCGCCGCCGGTGACCAGGACCTTGCTGTTCGTGAATGTCATTTCTTCCCCTTCGCATGACCGGGCCGTTGTACCCTTTTCGCGTTCACCCGCCCACGGGCGACGCAAAGCTGCTTGACAAAAACCGACATCGGTGGCGCATTTTTTATTGTGCCGTCGCGCGGCGCTGACGTAAAGCAATGTCCATGATTCAACGCCTTGCCCCCGAAGGTGCACCGGACAAGGGATTGCTGAGCGCTGAGATACAGTTTCTGCTCATGCCGCGCTTTTCGACCCTTGGCCTTGCCTTGTTGAGTGAGCCGCTCTTTCTGGTGAACTGGCTATTGGGCCGGGACCGTTATTCATGGTGCCTGTTGTCGATGGATGGCGCCCCGGTACGGTCCAGCGACGGCCAGTTTCATCAAGTCAGCGGCGGGCTGACGGATATACGATCCGATCGCGCGACCTTCGTGCTGGCCAGCTTCGAGGCGAAGGCCCATTGCCGCGCGCCGGAGCTTGCAGCTGTCCTGCGAGAGGCCGCGTATCGTGGTACCATGCTGTCGGGTGTTGAAACCGGGTCAGAGGCGCTGGCCCATGCCGGACTGCTTGACGGACGCCGCGTGGCTGCACACTGGGATGCCGCCAGCGCGCTGAGCGAAAACTACCCCGAGATCGATATCAGGCCGACAGCCTTTGAGATCGACGGCCGCATCGCGACCTCGGCAGGCGCGCTGGCGAATCTGGACCTGATGCTGAACCTGATCGCGGAAACCGATGGCCAGGCACTGGCCGAGCAGGCCGCAGGCCACCTTTTGCATCATCATTCAGGTATTGGAACGGGCCTGCGCGTCGCCACACCCATGCCCCGAGAGGGCGTGATGAATGCCAGAATCCAGAAGGCCGTGCGGATCATGGAGGAAACGCTGGAGGAGCCGGTCCCGGTTCCTGACCTGGCGCGCCGTCTGCAGATATCGCAACGCCAGATCGAGCGCGATTTCCGCACTGTCTATGGAATGTCGCCAAGCCAGTTCTACAGACAGCTTCGTCTGAACCTGGCCCATCGCCTGCTGCAACAGACCAATCTTTCGGTCACCGAGGTTGCGGTCAGTGCCGGCTTCGGCTCTGCCGAGCATTTCTCGCGCGCCTACAGTGCGGAATTCGGGATCCCGCCCAGCCGCGACCGGCTTCAGAGCACCGACGCACCGGTGTCATGGATGCCGAATGGCGCGCATAATCTGACGCTGCGCCCAAATCGCTGAGCCCCCGCCTGATTCACGCCGCGCGCCGTTCCCTGCACATTGCGACACCGTTTGTCGTTTCACGTCATGCGGTGTCGGTTTCGGCCCATAGACTTGCCCGGGTCGATGGTGCGCTGTGGTGCCGCAGGTGCCGCCAGAAGATCGTGCACAAGAAGCAGACAACAAGTGGAGACAGAGAGCATGCTCAATGCAATTCATTTTGTTCGCCGTACTGCGGTGGCCACGCTGGGCGCCGCCGCGATGGTGCAGGCTGCCGCTGCCGCCGATCTGGGCGCGGTGGATCAACCGATCCGTTTGGCGATGGTAGAGTGGACGGGCCAGCACCTGACGTCGCGCATCATCGGCTCGGTGCTGGAGGAGATGGGCTATACCGTCGAATATGTCGCGGTGGGCTATATGGTCAGCGGCACGGCCGCCGCCGATGGCGATGTCGCCGCCACGCTGGAGGTCTGGGACAACAACCTGGGCGATTTCTTTCCGCGGCTGCTGGAATCCGGTCGGCTGGAAAACCTCGGCGATGTCGGGCTGGAACCTAGAGAGGGCTGGATGTACCCCGCCCATGTGGCCGAGATCTGCCCGGGCCTGCCGGATTGGGAGGCGTTGCTGAACTGTGCGCCGCAGCTTGCCTCGGCCGAGACCTTTCCGCAGGGTCGGCTTCTGGCCTATCCTGCCGACTGGGGCAACCGTTCGGAATTGCTGATCGAAGGTGAGTCGCTGAATTTTCGCGCTATTCCCTCGGGCAGCGAAGGCGCGCTGGTGGCGGAACTGATGGCCGCCGCAGAGACCCGCTCGCCGCTGGTGATGATGTTCTGGGCACCTCACTGGGCGTTATCCGATGTCGATGTCGAATGGGTCGACATGCCTGACGAGATCCGCGAGACCTATTCGATCCAGCAGCCCAGCGTGTTCAAGGCGGTGTGGCCCGGCCTGAGCGAAACCTGGCCCGCTGCGTATGAGCTGATCCGCATTGCGCAGATAACCAACGATATCCAGGAGCCGATGATGGCACGGATCGACCGGGACGGCGAAGACACCGAGACAGTCATCGCCGAGTGGATGGCCGAAAACGAGGCGGTCTGGCGCCCCTGGATAGACGCCGCGCTGGATTGATCAGAGACTTGTTGAAACGGTGATCCGGCAGCGCAGGGTGCCGGATCGCTGCCTTTGCCGAATTCGACGGGAGACACCACCCTATGGTTGGAAGCGAACGGTCCGGGGCCAAGCTGTCTTGCAGGCATCTGTGGAAGGTGTTCGGCGGGGGGGGGGGGGCGGCGGGGGGGTTGGCCGGCTGGCCCCCCCAACACGCCCGAAGCCGCCCGCGCCGCGGCGTCAAGGATGCGCGTCGACAAACGCATCCCGGCGGTGGTTAATGCCGACTTCGATGTTTCCGAGGGCGAAATCTTCGTCATCATGGGCTTGTCGGGTTCTGGCAAGTCGACCCTGGTGCGCTGTCTCTCGCGGCTGATCGAGCCTGACTCTGGTGAAGTGTTGCTGGATGGCGACGATATCCTGAAGAAGTCGCCGCGCGATCTGGTCCAGTTGCGCCGCCACAAGATGGGCATGGTGTTTCAGGATTTCGGCCTGCTGCCGCATCTGAGTGTGCTGGAAAACGTCGCCTTTCCGCTGAAGGTTCAGGGCGTGGCCGAGACCGCCCGCCGGCGCCGCGCGCTGGAGATGATCGCGCTGGTTGGCCTGGAAGGCCGCGAAAGTGCTTCCCCCCGAGAGCTGTCAGGCGGGCAGCAGCAGCGGGTGGGCATCGCCCGGTCGCTGGCCGTTGAGCCGGACATCTGGTTTCTGGACGAACCCTTTTCCGCCTTGGACCCGCTGATCCGCCGTCAGATGCAGGACGAATTCCTGCGTCTGCAGCGGATGCTGAACAAGACCATCGTGTTCATCACCCATGACTTCATGGAGGCGTTGAAGCTGGCTGACCGGATCGCCATCATGAAGGATGGCGAGATCGTGCAGATCGCTTCGCCCTCGGAGATCGTGCTTAATCCGGCCAGTGCCTATGTTGCCGATTTTGCCTCTGAAGTGCCGCTGGCGCGGGTGCTGACCGCGGCCGACGTGATGGCACCCGTGCCCGTAACCGGCGGGGCGGGCGATCTGGAGAAGGTGCCCGCCACAATGCCCCTGGAGGAGTTGGCAGCCGAGTTCCTGCGCCGTGGCGTGCCGCGCCTGGCGGTGATGAGCCCGGAAACGGGTTGTGTGGGGGTGGTGGCGTCGGATGCGGTCGCGCAGGTCTTTGCGCGGCCCGGTGCCGGGCGCGAGAGCGCATGAGCAGCGCGCCTGTTTCCGGCGGCAACGCCTCTGTGTCAGGGGTGGCCGTGCGCCATGCGACCCGCTGGTTCTGGCCGGGGGTCGGCCTGTTCTGCCTGATCGTGATGATTCTGGCGCCGCATGTTGACTGGCTTTCGGCCTGGCCGCGTGACTGGGTGATCCCGCTGGCCGACTGGATCAGCGCCGCCATGCAAGCCTTTGTCGACAGTTACCGCTGGTTCTTTCGCGGTGTGGCGCGGGCTGTTGACCTGCCCCTGACGGCGGTGCGCGCGCTACTGCAGAGCGCGCCCTGGATTGTCATCGTGGTGCTTGCCGGGGCGCTGGCCTGGCGCGCGCGCGGTTTCGGGCTGGCGGCGCTGACCGTGGCGGCACTGTGCTACATGGTTGTTACCGGCTACTGGCGCCAGTCGATGAACACATTGTCTCTGGTGGCGGTGTCGGTGCCGCTGTCGGTGCTGCTGGGCTTTGCAATGGGGGCGGCGGCTGCCCGGTCCGAGGGGGTCAACCGCGTGGTACAGCCCCTTCTGGACTTCATGCAGACGATCCCGGCCTTTGCCTATCTGATCCCCATCCTGTTCCTGTTCGGCTTCGGACCGGCGGTGGGGTTGCTGGCTTCGGCGATCTATGCGGTGCCGCCGATGGTGCGCAACACCATTCTGGGCTTGCGGTCGGTGCCGCAGGGAATCCGAGAATCCGGCGTGATGAGTGGATGCACGCGGCGCCAGGGCTTCTGGATGGTGCAGGTTCCCACCGCCCTGCCGCAGCTTATGGTGGGCGTGAACCAGACAACCATGGCCGCGCTGTCGATGGTTATCATCGCGGCCATTATCGGCGGGTTCGAGGATATCGGCTGGGAAGTGCTTAACACCATGCGCCGCGCGCAGTTCGGCCAAAGCCTGCTGGCCGGGCTGGTCATTGCCTTGATGGCCATCGTCATGGACCGAATCGGTGCGGGCCTTGCGCGCAACCGCTTTGCGGGCGAGACACCGCAGGCCCGTACCATGCGGCGGCGCCGGATGCTGACGGTGATTGCGCTGCTGGTGGCTGCGGCGTTCCTGCTGGCCGACATGATCCCGTTGCTGGCCGACTACCCGCGCGACTGGCGCTTCTACCCTGCGCGCGAGATGAACGAGGCGGTGCGCTGGCTGTTGCGCACCCATGGTGCCTGGCTTGAGGCCGTCAAGAACACTGTCCTGTTCCAGTTCATGCTGCCGGTGCGCATCGGCTTCAGTGAGGCCATCACGCCCTTCACCTGGGGCTTTGCGCTAAGGCCCTGGATGAGCGTTGCCTACGGCGCCGCAGCGGTCACGGCGACAGCGGTGCTGGCCTGGCGCGGCCGGACGGGCCCGGCCCTGGCGGTGGCGATGGTGTCCGTGCTTTTGTGGTGGGGCACGACAGGGCTGCCCTGGCCGGTGGTCATCGCCTCGGTCACGGCACTGGCCTGGAGGGCGGGCGGCGCCCGCGTGGCCATCTTTGTGGCCGCCTCGCTGGGATTCGTGCTGGTCAACGGGCTTTGGGGGCCGCTGATGCTGTCGGTATATCTGTGCGGCATCGCCGTGGCGATAAGTTTCGGGCTTGGTGGCGCCCTGGGTGTTTGGGCGGCGCATAATGACCGGGTGTCGGCCTTCCTGCGCCCGATCAACGATACCTTGCAGACGATGCCGCAATTCGTGCTGCTGATCCCCGCGCTGATGCTGTTCAAGGTGGGCGAATTCACTGCGCTGCTGGCCATCATCGCCTATGCCATCGTGCCGCCCATCCGGTATGTCGAGGCCGCGTTGCGGAACCTGCCAGGCGGCACGATCGAGGCCGCGCGGCAGATGGGCTGCACGCCCTGGCAGATCCTGTTGCAGGTCAAGTTGCCGCTGGCCTTGCCGGGGATCATGCTGGGTCTGAACCAGACCATCATGTACGCACTGGCGATGCTGGTCATTGCCGCGCTGGTCGGTACGCAGGGTTTGGGCCAGCAGGTCTATCTGGCGCTGTCGTCGGGGGATATGGGGCGCGGGGTGATCACCGGGCTGTCAATGGCGCTTCTGGCGATGGTGGCTGACCGTATCCTGCAGGCTGCCAGCCGGCGACACCGCGAACGGCTGGGCGTCGATCAGGCGTTGCCAGCCTGAAGGTTTTTCGCGACACCACGCGGTGACAGGCGACCGCCCCGTTCATTTTCATGGCGCAGATCCGAAAGCGGCGCCGGGCACACATTGGGTGCTGGTCACCAATGCCTTTCTCATGCCCCGCACGATGCGCAGTGTCGAGTCGGCGGGATGGCAGGGTAACGTGTTCTTTCCGGACGGTTTCCGGCCCCTTGCCTCGCCCGTCGTTCACCGTGGCCGAAAGCTTGCCGAGGCCTGTTAGAGCGTGTCGCGTTCATTCGCATTCACACGCCTCGCTCTACCCCCTTGTTTTCGCATATCGAAAAGCCCGGAACCGCAATCCACTTCCAAGCGATATGCGCTAGTGCCGGACGTATTCTCCCCAAAAGTGCCGTTTGAAAATTTCCCAGTTTTGCGGGCTTGAGCGCCAACCTGCGGGGGGCATGCCCCCCGCAGGTTGGGCACGGCCCCATCCTTCCCCCTGATCATGCCCCCCGAGATTGGAGGCATGTTGGGGGGCAGCCTTGGGGTAGTTTTGATGATT
>JAFIED010000290.1 GCA_020832805.1 Pararhodobacter sp. | reverse complement strand
TCAGACGGTTGGCGGCGCTGGCCTGAGACAGATGCGCGAAATGCGAACCCTGCAAGCGCTTCTGATGCATCCACATGTAGCGCACGTCAAAGGTGCAGTTAAACCCCGACGTACCGGCACAAATGACCACCATGCCGCCTTTCTTGACCACCAGCGTCGACACCGGGAATGTTGCCTCGCCCGGATGCTCGAACACCATGTCGACATTCACGCCCTTGCCGGTGATGTCCCAGATCGCCTTGCCGAATTTGCGGGCCTCTTTCAGCCAGTCGTTGTATTCCGGGCTGTTGACCTTTGGCAGCTGCCCCCAGCACTTGAAATCGTTGCGGTTGATCACGCCCTTGGCGCCCAGCCCCATGACGAAATCGCGCTTTGTCTCGTCCGAGATGACACCGATTGCATTGGCGCCCGCGGTGTTGGCCAGCTGGATCGCATAGGACCCCAGCCCGCCCGAGGCCCCCCAGACCAGCACGTTCTGACCCGGCTGCAGATCATGCGGCGCATGACCGAACAGCATGCGATAGGCAGTGGCCAGCGTCAGCGTGTAGCATGCGGCCTCTTCCCAGGTCAGGTGCTTGGGGCGGGGCATCAGCTGCTGCGCCTGCACCCGCGCGAACTGGGCAAAGCTGCCGTCATGGGTCTCGTACCCCCAGATGCGCTGGCTGGGCGAATACATCGGGTCGCCGCCGTTGCAATGCTCGTCGTCGCCATCGTCCTGGTTGCAGTGGATCACCACTTCGTCGCCAACCTTCCAGCGCTTGACCTTGTCGCCCACCGCCCAGACAATGCCAGAGGCATCGGAACCGGCGATGTGATAGGGCTGCTTGTGGCCGTCAAAGGGGCTGATCGGTTCTCCCAGGCTGGCCCAGACGCCATTGTAGTTAACGCCGGCCGCCATCACCAGAACCAGCACCTCGTGGCTGTCCAGTTCCCAGGTATCGACCACCTCGATCTGCATCGCAGTGTCGGGCTCGCCATGACGTTCGCGGCGGATGGCCCAAGCATACATCTTCTTGGGCACATAACCCAGCGGCGGCATCTCGCCGATCTCGTAAAGGTCTTTCTCGGGTGCCTCGTAGGGCGCGATGCCGGTCTGCTGGTCGAGGGCCATGGCTGTCTCCTGCTGCTCATCTTGCCGCAACGCAGAATCGATGCGGCGCCTGCAGCACCATTACGAACGGCCACGCAACAATGCAACCGTGTTAGTGCCTAATTCGTAATTTTATGTCTCACCTGCGGCCGGAAGTTCCTTCAGACCGTTGGTCTGAACCGGTGTCAACGGGTCGGACAGCCGTTGCAGCACCGAAGCCGCATAGAAGCTCAGCGCCGTTTCCTGCCCAGGGACTATGGCAATCTCTTCACCCGACTGCTGCAGAATACCACGCAGAACCAATGCCTCGATCCCTTCGCTCAGGGCGGCCTGCGCGTCACCATCGGGCAGATGCAGCCAAGCCCCCATCCGATGCAAAGCGTCCACGGCCTCGGCACCGCGGGTCATCAGAACAGGCTTGCTGATCCGCCCCTCTGCCTGGGCGACGATCGCGCAGACCAGCGGCACAGGCAAGACCGGCACGGCGGCGCGGATACGGTCCATCAACACGTCGGCCAGGGTCTCTGTGCTGGCGTCCGGACGGTTTTCCAGGAATTCGCGCAATGATAGGGGCGTGCCATAGCACACGGCCGCATAGCCGAAATGCCGGAACCGGCCCAGCAGTTTCTGCCATGTCACCCGCAGCACGAAACCCGCCACCACCCACAACCGCACACGAAAGCGCCGCCGCCCCGCTTCGCCGGCCTGGATCAGCACGCGATCTTCCAGCACGCGGTCATAGTTCAGCGCCACCGGCACAAAGACCACATCGCGCCCCTCGCCAAAGTTGAAATCGCGCACGATGTAATGCAGCAAGCCCTTCTTTGCCGGCCCCACCGCCCCATTCAGGCTCAACCCGCCCTCGGGGAACATGGCCTGGGTGACACCCTCCTGCACCGACATCTGCACATAGCGCGCCAGCACGGCCCGATACAGCGGCGTCGAATAGCGGCGCCGGATGAAATAGGCCCCCATGGCGCGGATCAGCGATTTCAGCGGCCAGACCTGCGCCCATTCCCCCACGGCATAAGACAGCGCCGAGCGGTCAGCGGCCAGCCAGGTGACCAGCACATAATCCATGTTGGACCGGTGATTCATCACGAAAACCACGGCCGAGCGTTCGTCGATATCGCGCAGCGTGTTGCTGTCGCCCCGGCCCAGCCGCACCTTGTAGAACCCCTGGCTGAGGCGGCGCGCCACCCGGATGGCGAAACCGAAATAGGTGGCCGTTGAAAAGCCGGGCACGATCTCGCTGGCATAAGACCGGGCGCGGGCAAAGGCCACGTTATGCGGCACCCCCTCGCTGCGGGCATAATCGGCCACCGCTTCCATCACCTGCGGGTCATGAATCAGGCGGATCACCTGATCTTGCCGACGCATCAGGCGGAACGGGTGAATCGGGCGTTCCAGCCGCTCGTTCAGCTTGGCGACCGCGCGTTCCATGCGGCGGCGCAGAAACCAGCGCAGCCCGGGGCCAATGACCCGGTCAAGCGCACCAATGGCAGCCAGGGCCAGCACCAGAATCACCAGCCATAAAGGCATATCCACTGTCGCCGTCATGGCGTCACACTGTCAGCAACGCCGCGCAGGGGCAATCCTGTCCGAAGGGTCTGGCGGGCGCTACGTTACGGCGCTGTGTCGCGGACACCGGCGGGAAATTGGCCAATGCCGCCCGCAACCTGCGCGGCGGCACGAACGGCGGAAATCTGCGCAACCACAGGCTGCAAAACGCCCTTTGGCAGCTTGCCGCCGACGGATAACCGCCGGATTGCAGCTTTCCGCTGATGCCCGCGGGCGGCACGGTCGGCGCCGTTGCCTGCCTGCCGGGTGCCCCATATCTCTGGCTCATGCCGCACACAGGATGGTCCTGCCCTGCGGCGCCTTTGACAACGGAGAAAACGATGACAAAGAAACTTGCAGTTGCTCTTTCGGCTTTGGTTCTGAGCTCGGGCATGGCGTTTGCCCAGGCTGCCGAAGGTCCGTGGACCATGGATGAATTCATGGCCGCCTATCCTGAAGTGACGCCCGAACTGTTCGTTCAGATCGACACCAATGGCGATGGCATGATCGATCAGGAAGAACTCGACGCGGCTGTCGAAGCCGGCCTGATCGACGACTCCAACGAAGGCTGACGCCCGTTGCGGCAAGTCGGCGATCGCATGCTGCAACACGCGATCGCCCGTTAGACGAGAACGGACCCACCGGTCATTTCGTCCCGAATGCGGCGCTTCGGCGCCGCATTCGCTTATTCTAGACGATGCGGCAGGCATGGGTCCAGTGCCACGCCGTGCAATTTTCCATCACCATAAGGCTGATGACCGTTGCCCCGGGCCAACGGCGCAGGCACCCGCCGTGCCGCAACGCAGCGATTCCAGCCTTGACATTATCTTTCACTGCAATATTCCCAGCAGAAAGAAAATTACGCCGGCTTTCGCCTCCGTCGTTCGTTCAGGGGCCGGGCCGGGTGTTCAGACGGAGGCCACACCATGACCCAGTCCGAAGCCGTGAAAAGGGACAAGCCCTGGCTGTTTCGTACCTATGCGGGCCATTCCACCGCCGCGGCCTCGAATGCGCTGTACCGGAACAACCTGTCCAAGGGGCAAACCGGCCTGTCGGTCGCATTCGACCTGCCCACGCAGACCGGCTATGACAGCGACCATGAACTGGCACGGGGCGAGGTGGGCAAGGTCGGCGTGCCGGTGGCCCATCTGGGCGACATGCGCGCGCTGTTCGACCAGATTCCGCTGGAACAGATGAACACCTCGATGACCATCAACGCCACCGCGCCCTGGCTGCTGGCGCTGTACATCGCGGTGGCCGAGGAACAGGGCGCGGATGTGTCGAAACTGCAGGGCACGGTGCAGAACGACATCATCAAGGAATACCTGTCGCGCGGAACCTATATCTGCCCGCCAAAGCCCAGCCTGCGCATGATTACCGATGTCGCGGCCTATACCCGCCAGCACCTGCCGAAATGGAACCCGATGAACGTGTGTTCCTATCATTTGCAGGAAGCCGGCGCGACGCCGGAACAGGAACTGGCCTTTGCGCTGGCCACGGCCTGCGCCGTGCTGGATGACCTGAAGGGCAAGGTGGCGCCCCAACAGTTCCCCGAAATGGTGGGGCGGATCAGCTTTTTCGTGAATGCGGGCATCCGCTTTGTGACCGAGCTGTGCAAGATGCGCGCCTTTACCGAACTGTGGGACGAATTGTGCCTCGAACGCTATGGCGTGGAAGACGCGAAATTCCGCCGCTTCCGCTATGGGGTGCAGGTCAACAGCCTGGGCCTGACCGAGCAGCAACCGGAAAACAACGTCTATCGCATCCTGATCGAGGCGCGGGCGGTCACGCTGTCAAAAAACGCCCGCGCCCG
>JAFIED010000288.1 GCA_020832805.1 Pararhodobacter sp. | reverse complement strand
GTCAACGCCGACTGAACTTTCCCCAGAAGTGCCGAAGTAAAATTCCCCAGTTTCCGGGCGCGGTGATCAACCGCTTGGGTGATCGGCCCTCCCGTTTTTCGGTGGCCGTCCGCGGCGTTTCGGCGGTGGTGGCAGCATGATGGCGGCGTGGGCGCGCGTGTGTTCCGGGATCAGATCGGCATGCGCGCGCAGGCGGTAGCTTGCGCCCTCGATCTGGACGACGATCGCGTGGTGCAGCAGGCGGTCGAGAAGCGCGGTGGCGACCACGGGATCGCCGAAGAATGAGCCATGGAGCCGCCACTGGTCCAAGGCCCATGGCGAATGCCCCGTTCAGCGAAGCCGCGGTTCGACGTCAGGATCATCGCGCCCTTTTCGTAACGGTGGTTGACGAGCTGGAAGAGTGAAGGGGGACCGTGGCCCCAGTGGGGCCGCGTAAGCCCCCGTAACGTTGGCGCCGCCGGGGGTGATGGGCAGGTAGCCGATCTCGTCGACGATCAGCAGGCTGTTGCGGCTGAAGAAGCTGAGCTTTTCGCGCAGGCGACCATCGCGTTCAGCCCGGCTGAGGGCTTCGATGATCTCGGCCAGCGTGGCGCGGTAGACCCGCTTCCCGGCTCTCACCGCCTCGACGCCCCATCGTGTGTGGATGCCCCCTGTTTGGCAAGCGTGATCTTCGATATTTCGGCGGGGTCTTCGATCGGACGTGTGTCAGGCCTCTGAGCGTGGCCCTGGATGACGCCACGGGCCGGTATGCTGTTCGGAAGGCTGGGTTCACATCGGTTCAGAGAGCTGCAAGCGCTCGAGCCCCGGGACTGAATCTCCCGCCTTGAACTTCGAAGTCCGTGTCGCCTACTCCTCGTCGATCGCTCACCCCGGCCTTGCGGCCATGCCGTGCCGTCGCCCTTCCCGGGCCCGGGTCACGCCATCCGATAATTCTCCTGTTTCGTCGTCATTGCCCAGATCATGCGGGCCATCTTGTTCGCCAGTGCCACGGCCGCGACCATCTTCGGTTTGCGCGCCACGAGCGCGGCCGGCCAGCGGTTCGCACTGCCGCCCTTGCGGACCACCCAACGGATCACGCTCGTCGCGCGGAACGCGCGCCTGCGGCGAGACGCGCCGACGATCAGCAGGCGGCGGATGTCGGTCTGCCCCGTCTTGCTCACTGAGCCGAGCCTGGTCTTGCCACCCGTCGACCTCTGCCTTGGCACCAAGCCAAGCCAGGCTGCGAAGTTGCGCCCGGTGTCGAACGTATCGAGATCCGGCGCGAACGCTGCCACGGCGCCGGCGGTGACAGGGCCGATCCCCGGGATGGTGCAGAGCCGGCGTAGCTGCGCATCTGTCTTCGATGCCGCCTCCATCTCGGCCACCAGCCGGTCGATCACCTCTGTCAGCCTCGCGATCTGCGCCACGTAGATCGTGCCCATCTCCCGGACCGGGCAGGGTAGCTCGCTGGTCTCCTCTGCAAGTGCGCTCTCCAGCACCTTCAGGCTCGCCGGTCCCTTCGGCGCCACCAGCCCGAACTCGGCCAGATGCCCACGGAGGGCGTTGATGAGCTGTGTGCGCTGCCGGACCAGACACTGATGCGTCCGAAACGGTCGTCCATCAGGGCGCCATCGGTTCAAGCCCGATGGGCGACGCGCGGCCTTGGGTCTCGGCACTCTTCACGGCCACGAACCGCATGGTCGGGCGCGAGGCCGCCTCCGCGATGGCTTCGGCATCAGCCTTGTCGTTTTTCTGCCGTTTGACAAACGGCTTCACATACGCCGCCGGCACCAGGCGCACCTCTTGGCCGTAGGACTGCGCCACGCGGCCCCAGTGATGCGAGGTGGCACAGGCTTCCATCGCCACCACGCAGGCCGCCTGTTCCGCCAGAAGCGTCGCCAGACGGGTCCGTGACAACACGCGGTTGTATAGAACCGCCCCATCCGGTCCGATTGCGCAGACCTGGAAGCTGCCCTTCGCCAGGTCGATCGCCAGCATGCTGATCGGTGTCGTCATCGATGTGCCTTCCGTTCGGTTCCGATGGAACCAGCATGGCATACGAGATGCCGCTGGGTAGGGGCATCCACCGCATCAGTTCAAAATGTAGAAAACGCGCCTCTCTTGTGGCTATATTCCTTGCCATGGAAGAGGACAGAGTTTTCTGTGGGCAGGACGATGCGTGATCATGCAGCGCCCTCGTCAGACCGCACATGCTTCAGTCAATCGGAGCGTCTGACCTTTCTCTGTTTCAGCGTGCAGCGTTGAAGGCTCTGACAAGATGAACGCTCTTCGCGAACCGTCCCCGGCATCGGAACTACTGAGACGCCCCCGCCTGACCAGCCGAATCACGCTGGGGCCCGGTGCGCCGGATGTGTTGATCGAGGCTCCCCGGGGTAGCGGACGAACGAGCTTTCTGATCGAGATCGCCCGGTGCGCCCGAGCCGCAGGAATTGAACCCGTCTGGCTTGACACCGTTTCTTTCGCTGACTGGCGGTCAAATGCACATTTGACAGACGCCCTGTCGCGGCTGCCCACGCCATCGGCCGCGGATCACAGGATCATCCTGATTGATGATGCTGATCTGGCTGACCACCGGCAGCTTGAGAGACTTCTTGACAAGGTCCGCCCCTGGCAGGTTGTCCTGGTCTCGGAAGGTGGTGTTCCAATTAGCCACGCTGTGAAGGTTTCCGAAATCGATCTGCGCTTTACCGAAACCGAAACGGCTCTGTTGGTGGGACACACCTGCCCGGAGCCGGAGACTGTGAGTCGATTGTGCCAGGGAAATGTCCTTGGACTGAGCCTGATACGCGGCGCATTGGACCGGGGCATTCCATTTTCACCAGACATCCAATCCTGCCCCCCGGTCGGCGCAGGCCTGCCGCTTTGGCTTGATACCGTTCTCTGGCCCACCCTGCCCCCCGACGTGCAGCGCTTCCTGCTTGCGATAGCCCCGCTTGAAGATGTCGATGGCGATCTTGCCCATGCAGCAACCGGTGGACGCGACGCCTGGGCGCTGCTGGACAGGCTGCACCCGCTGGGGCTGCCGATCGAACGCAGGGATCCGATGACCGGTCGCTTGCGGTTGCATTCCGTGATCCGGGACTACCTGATGCGCCGCGCGCGACGTGACGGGATAGATACAGGGCAGTCCCTGCGCAATGTCGCCAACTGGCTGGGCCAACAGGGACAGTTCCGACAAGCCGCGCAGATGGCGATGCAGGGTGACGACGCGGTTCAGGCTCGGTGTTGGTCCGAGGCGGAAGGCGGGTGGCGGATCGTGATCCGCGGTGATGGCGGGTGGTTGTCGCGGCTGTGTGATGAATTGACCCTGTCGGACCTTGCAACGCAGCCGGGCCTTGCGCTGGGTCTGGCACTGCACCTGAGCCGGATGGGCGATCCGGCCGGCGCCCGAGAACTGATCGCTTCGTTGCCCCAGGGGATCGAACAGGTCGACGACCGTCTGATCGTCGAGAGCATTCTGGACGGGTACGATGACAGGCCGTTCGGCCCCGAGGATGAACGCCGCCTGCGCGGACTGCTGGCACGGCGCGGCGAAAACGATCCGCTGCTGCGCGGCGTTGTCACCAATGTTCTTGCGGCGCGGTATCTGCAATACGGCCGGTTTCACGAAGTGACTGCACTGGCCGAAACATCGGCCGAGGCCTATGAGGCGGCACGCGCATGGTTGGGCGCGGCGCTTGTACGCTGTCAGGCTGCTCAAGCCTGGGGCTTTCTCGGCGAGGCGCAACGCGGGCTCGAGATTCTGGACAGTGTCGCGTCTCAATCCATCGGCACAGGCATGACGCCCGAGCCGCTGGCCGCCATAGGCGACGTGCTGCGCGCGGAGATCCTTGCAAGGGTAAACCGTCACGAGGAAGCCGCCCGGTTGCTGCGCGATGCCCTGGCCGTGGTGGAAAACGGCGATGCCTGGCACGACGTGCTTGCAGCTGCCTATCAGACCCTCTTGCGCCTGCCGGATCGATTGCGGCCCTTTGGCGACGAGATCGCCTTGATCAGGCGCGGGCTGGCGCTGGCCGAGCGCCGGAACCTGCCCCGGCTGGTGATGTTGCTGGCCGCCCATGCCGGGCCCGACATCCGTGCCGAATTGCTGGCCACGCTGCCGCCCGTTTCAGACTGGCCCCCGGACCCCCGCAGGCCCGCCGCAGCAGCGCCGCAGTGCGGGGACCTGAGCTCGCGGGAGGCGGAGGCACTGCGGCACCTGGCCGATGGCCTGACTGTCAAGGAAATCGCTGTCTCGATGGGTCTTAGCGAAAACACCGTCAAGTATCACATCAAGAGGCTTCATACCCGTCTGGGTGTCAATCGGCGCTCTCAATTGATCCAGGCGGCACGCAGGCTTGCCCTGCTTCCCTAACTACCCGAACGGGTAGGGAAGCAGGCTACCCGAATTGTCCGATTGCCGCTGCGGGGACCCGTTGCCACTGTGCATTGCCCAGGAAACGGTCAGACATGCACGCACGCACCCACCAACAGATCACTCGCCGCCTTGTGACTGCGGCGCTGATCGCGCCGTCGGCGATCCTTTACCTTTTGCTGCTGATCGCACCGCTGGCGCTGATCGTGCCCCTGGCGTTCGACCGTCCGCGCCTGGGCCCGATCGTGCTGCGCGGCGACTGGAACAGCGTGAACTTCGTCCGCATCGCCACCAGCAGCCTGTACCAGCAGGCGGTGCTCAACTCGGTCGTGGTTGCCTTGGCGGTGGTCGCGCTGGCCTTGCTGCTGGGCTTTGCCCTTGCCTGGCAGATGGCCCGGATCCGTGATCCGCGGCGGCTGAACCTGGCGATCCTTGCCGTGCTCGCGGCGTTGCAGGTCGACCTTGTCTTGCGCCTGTTCGGGCTGGTGGCGCTGCTGGGCGATGTCGGGATGATCAACCGCATGGTGCAGGCGATGGGAGGGCCGGCGCTGGGCCTGATGTACAACAGCCTTGGCGTCACCCTGGGTCTGGCGCAGCTCTGTGTGCCGATTGTGGTGCTGACGCTTCTGGGCGCGCTGCGCCAGATCGACTCTGATCTGATCGACACCGCCCGCAGTCTGGGGGCCGGCACCGGCACCATTCTGCGCCGCATCGTGCTGCCCTGGGTCGCGCCACAACTGGCCGGGGCAGGACTGTTGGTCTTTGGGCTGGCGTTCAGCTCCTATGTGGTGCCGGCGCTGATGGCCGGGGGGCGCGTTCCGGTGCTGGCGATGCAGCTTTATGACCAGATCATGGGGGTCGGCAACTGGCAGATGGGCGCGGCACTGGCGCTGGTTCTTCTGGTGGTAGCCAATGCCATGATCCTGGCCAACCTGGTATTGACGCGCGAGGCACGGGTATGAGGGACCCTGTCGCCCTGCTGATGCGTCTGCTTGCCCTGGCCGGCTGGATACTGATGCTGGCACCCCTGTTCGTCGTTGCAGGGCTGGCACTGAATGCGGCCGAGGTCCTGGCCTTTCCACCGCGACAGGTCTCGCTGCGCTGGTTCAGCGCTGCACTGGGACATCCGGTTTTCATGGCATCCCTCTGGACCAGCCTGACACTGGCTGCGGCCACCACCGTTCTGGCCCTGGTCCTTGGCACGACCGCTGCGCTTGGGCTGGCGCGGTTGGGCCGGAAAGGGGCACTGGCCGCTGCAATCATGACGGCACCGATCCTGATGCCCGGGATGGTGATCGGCTTCGCCATCTACCTGTTCTATGTATGGTCCAGACTGGGGTTGACCGGCAGCTTCGCGGGTCTGCTGGCAGGCCACGTTCTGGTGGCAACGCCATGGGTCATTACCACCGTACTTGCCGCGGCAAGCAGGCTGGACCCTGCCCTGCCCGAGGTTGCCCGTTCGCTGGGCGCGGGACCGGTGACACTGTTCACGCGCATCACCCTGCCCGGCCTTGCCCCCGGTATCGTGGCAGGCGGGATCTTTGCCTTCGTGGTCTCGTTCTCTCAGTTCGAGGTCTCGCTGTTTCTGGGCACATCCGAGCGCACACCTTTGCCGGTGGCACTGTTCACCTCTCTCATGAACCGCTCCGAACCCGTGATCGCCGCTGTTGGCGTCGTGGCCATTCTGGTGGTGGTGGCGGCACTCGCGCTCGTGAACAGGCTGTTTTCTGTCTCCGTCCTGTTCGGCGGATCCACCTCGCGTCAGCCCTGAAAGCGGCGCCCAACCCGGGAGACCATCACGATGACAGTTGAACGAACCCATGCCGGACTGACCCGCCGTCGCCTGATGGGCAGCGCAGGTGCCCTTGCCATCGGTCTTGCTGCACCAAGCCTGATCGCCGGGCGCGCGCGGGCAGAAGAATATGATGGCACCCCTTT
>JAFIED010000274.1 GCA_020832805.1 Pararhodobacter sp. | reverse complement strand
CCCCCCCCCCCCCCCGCGGCCCCCCCCCCCCCCGCCCCCCCCCCCGGTCAGGTGCGGATGACATAGTCCTTGCGCGTGGTTTCCACCACCTGCCATGTGCCGCGAAAGCCCGGACGAATCACGATACTGTCGCCCGCGCGCAGATGATGCACCTGCCCCTCCTGGTCGGTCAGAATCGAATACCCCTCCAGAATGTGGCAATATTCCCATTCATCATAAACCACGCGCCAAGTGCCCGGGGTCGATTGCCAGATGCCCGCGTAAAGCCCGCCCGCATCCTCGATATCCCAACTGGTAAACACCGGGTTGCCCGCAATCAGCCGGTCGGCCGCCGGGGCCGAGGTTTCAGGGGAGACAAGCGCGGGATCAAGGCGGGTAAAGGGCATGGCAATACTCTGGCTGGGGTTTCTGGTGTCCATCCTGCCCGCGGCGTGGGCCAAAGGCCATAGCCTGCGCTGGACAAGCCCCGCCCGGGCCGCCTAACTGCCGCAACACGAAGAAAACGAAAGGGGCACCCGATGAAACGCATCGAGGATCTTGCGCTGGAACACACCACCATCACCCTGGACGCCGACGGCATTGCCACCGTCAGCCTGAACCGGCCGGACAAGCGCAACGCGCTGAATGCCGACACGATCGAGGAACTGATCGACATCTTCGTGACCCTGCCGCGTGCCGGGGTGCGGGCATGCGTGCTGCGCGCCGAGGGCACGCATTTCTGCGCGGGGCTGGATCTGGTCGAACACCACAGCGAGGACCGGCGCCCGGAAACGTTCATGCATCTGTGCCTGCGCTGGCACGAGGCGTTCAACAAGATGGAATACGGCGGCGTGCCGGTGATCGCCGCGCTGAAGGGCGCCGTGGTCGGTGGCGGGCTGGAACTGGCGAGTGCCGCGCATATCCGCGTGGCCGATGCCGGCACCTATTTCGCCCTGCCAGAGGGGCAGCGCGGTCTGTTCACCGGGGGCGGCGCCACCATCCGCGTGGCCGATCTGGTGGGCAAGGCGCGGATGATCGACATGATGCTGACAGGGCGGGTATATCAGGGCCAGGAAGCCATCGCCGTGGGGCTGGCGCAGTATCTGGTCGATGACAGCGAGTCAAAGGCGATGGAACTGGCCCGCGCCGCAGCGCGCAACGAACCCCTGTCGAACTTCGCCATCTGCTCGGCGATCAGCCATATGCAGAACATGTCGGCACTGGATGCGGCCTATGCCGAATGGGGGGGGGCCGGCATCGTTAACACCCAGCCGGCCTGCCGACAGCGCCTGGCCGCCTTTGCCGACAAATCGGCTCCGCGCGTGCGCCCGAACGAGGCCTGACCACTACCGGCAGCCGCGCCCTTGTGATCGGGGGCGCGGCCTGGCAGCGCGTCCCTGTCAGTCAGCGCCGGCGCTGGAACCGTTGCCAAAGCCAGATCAGCGCCATCGAGCCGCCCAGCGCCAGCACAAAGGTCATCGCCCAGCCACCGACGGTCATCAGCATGCGCAACCCCAGCCCGCCCAGCAGCGCCCCCAGCACGCCGATGCCCATGGCCGTGGGCAGGTCGGCATCGACCCGCATCACCCGCGTTGCCACATACCCTGCCGCCGCCCCGATCAGCGCCAATAGCAGCAATCCGGGCATCACCCTGCCCCACCATCGGCAGCGGTTTCGGCGGCGATCTCTGCGCGGCTTTTGCGCGCGCGTTCGGTCGCCGATTTCAACTGCCCGCAGGCGGCCATGATATCCTCGCCGCGCGGGGTACGGATAGGGCTGGCATAACCGGCCTTGAAGATGATGTCGGCAAAGGCCTCGATGCGGGCCCAGTCGGACCGCTCATAGGGTGCGGCGGGCCATTCGTTGAACGGAATCAGGTTGATCTTGGCCGGGATGCCCCTGATCAACTGCACCAGCCGGCGCGCATCGTCGTCGCTGTCATTCACGCCTTTCAGCATGACATATTCAAAGGTGATCCGCTCGCTGTTGGACAGCCGCGGATAATCGCGCAGCGCGGCCAGCAGCGTGGCAATGTTCCAGCGCTTGTTGATCGGCACCAGCCGGTCACGCACGTCGTCGGTGGTGGCGTGAAAGCTGACCGCCAGCAGACAACCGATTTCCTCGGCCGTGCGGGCGATCTCGGGCACCACGCCGGATGTGGACAGCGTGATGCGCCGGCGTGACAGGCTCAGCCCCTCGCCATCCATCACCACGCGCATCGCATCGCGCACATTGTCGAAATTGTACAGCGGCTCGCCCATGCCCATCAGCACGACGTTGGAAATCAGCCGTGTCTCGTTCTTCGGCGCACCCGGCACCGGCCACTCGCCCAGGTCGTCGCGCGCCACCATCACCTGACCCACGATCTCGCCCGCTGTCAGGTTGCGTACCAGCTTCTGCGTACCGGTGTGACAGAATGAACAGGTCAGCGTACACCCCACCTGGCTGGAAATGCACAAGGTGCCACGGCTTTCTTCCGGGATGTAGACGGCCTCCACCTCATGCCCGCCACTGATGCGCAACAGATACTTGCGGGTGCCATCGGCCGAGATCTGGCGCGACACCACTTCGGGCAGGCGAATGTCGAAATGTCGCGCCAGCAGAGCGCGATAATCCTTCGACAGATTGCTCATCGCGGCAAAGTCGCGCACGCCCCAGTGGTAAAGCCACTGCCAGACCTGCGCCTCGCGCATCTTCGCCTGCCCGGTCGGCGTGCCGGCCGCGATCAGCGCGTCGCGCAGCTGGGGCCGCGTCAGTCCGATCAGATTGACACGGGCGCCATCCGCCGTTTTGCGCGGCAGCGTCAGCATGTCCTGCACCAGCGGTGCGGCAGGGCGTTGATCAACAGTCATGGGCGCGGCTCCAGCATCCTGCGCGCCATATAAGGCCTGAGGCGCGGCCTGAACACCCCTGCCCGGCCTCGCCTCATCATCTTGCCGAAAATACTCCGGGGGGTGAGGGCCGCAGGCCCGGGGGGGGGCAGCGCCCCCCTGCACCGGTGCTCAGTTGCAACGGCGCTGGGCTTCCTCGGTCGCGGCGGTAAAGCCGAACAGATTGAACGTGTCGCGCGTCGTCGTCCCGCGGCCGGAAACGCCTGTCACCACTGCGTCACGGCCACGGCGCATGGCGGCCAGCAGGCGGGTATCGTCCTCGGGCGAGGCTGCCCATGCCCACTGTCCATCGGTGAACAGCTGGAACGTGTCATCGCCGATCACCACTTCAACGGTCGATCCATCGCGAAACGGATAACCACCGGTGAATGACACCTCTGCAGTGCCCCCCTGCCCCTGACGATAGGTGGCAAACAGCAGGATGTCGCCGCGGCGCACCGTAACGGGCTGCCCCCCCCGGGTGTTGACCGTTTCCGCCGGTGCCGATACCGCCCAGCATTCGCGCGGCGTCCCGTCGACGAACACGCTCCATGCCGTTTCCACAGCCACGCGGTTGTCTGATTCCTGGGCGTATACTGCGGAACCACCCGCAAGGGCAAGGGCCACAATTACCGCGCTCGTTCTGAAAATCGATGCCATCTGCCTAATTGCCTCCAGCCACTTTGTCCTACCAACCTTGCGCTGGCCGCCCCGAACCCCTGCCTGACCAAAGGTTTGGGTCGGGATTTACACCGGCGATTGCTCTGGCGCAACCGATCCGCTTTCCTTACCCTGTGCATAAGGCCAATGGCGAGGGCTGCGAAAGCCCTGTGCGCGAATTATTGCGCAACTGTGAAGGAGGAGGCGATGCAGCGGGTCGGGCAGCAGGGCGGCATATCGGCAAGCGACGGTTCGGTGCCGATGATCGAACTTGTGCGGGGCGACCTGCCAGAGAGTGTGCACAGCGGTCATGCGGTGCTGTGCGATGCCAAAGGTTCGTTGATTGCCGCATGGGGAAACCCGGCGGCGGTGATCTATCCACGGTCAAGCTGCAAGATGCTGCAGGCGCTGCCCCTGGTCGAGTCCGGCGCCGCCGAGGGCCTGAGTACCGCGCAGCTGGCGCTGGCCTGCGCCTCGCACCAGGGCGCAGCCCTGCATGTCGATACCGTCACGCGCTGGCTGGCCGATCTTGGCCTGGACGAAACCGATCTGCGCTGCGGCGCCCACGAGCCCGCCGACCGTACCGAACGCGACCGGCTGATCCGCGCCAAGGCGCAGCCCTGCCAGATGCACAACAACTGTTCAGGCAAGCATGCCGGTTTCCTGATGCTGGCCCGGCATCTGCGCGCGGGGCCGGAATACGTGGAAATTGACCATCCCGTACAACAGGCCGTTCGCGCAGCATTCGAAGAGGTAACCGGCGAGGCCAGCGCGGGCTGGGGAACGGATGGCTGCTCTGCGCCGAATTTCGCCTGCAGCCTGCATGGTCTGGCATGGTCGATGGCGCGTTTCGCCGCCGCCCGCCCGGATGGCGATGCGCGCGCGCGCGCCATGGTGCGGCTGCGCGAAGCCATGATGACCGCGCCCGACATGGTGGCAGGCGAGGGGCGCGCCTGTACCGAACTGATGCGCGCCGCACCCGGGCGCGTGGCGCTTAAAACCGGGGCCGAAGCCGTTTACGTCGCCATCCTGCCCGACAGCGGGCTGGGCATGGCACTGAAGATCGTCGATGGCGGGGTACGCGCCGCCGAGGCCGCCACCGTTGCCCTGCTGGCCCGCGAAAGCGTGCTGGACCCGGCCCATCCAGCGGCGCAACGGCGTCTGGGGGGGCCGATACGCAACTGGCGCGGTGTTGATGTGGGCCATCTCAGGGTCGCCGCCGGCTTTCCGTGACAGGCCTGGAGCCCGGAAACGCCGCGCCCGCTGCCAAGGTCACGCGCCTGCCTTGAGGGTCAACTCGACCGTCCGTACACGGGCGCCCCTGGCCGTCAGGGCCAGTTCACCACGGCACAACCGCAGCGCATCATTGCCGAACAGTTCGCCGCGCCATCCCTTCAGGCAATCAAGGTCACGCTGCCCCGCGGCCAGCGCATCCAGTTCGGCGGCATTGGCGATCAGTTTCTGCGCGACGCCCGTTTCCTCGGCCCGTGCCTTCAGCAGGACACGCAGCAGTTCGGCCAGTGCAGGGTTCACCTGCAACTGGTCACTCTGCTGCGCGGCCGGTTTTGGCAAGGCCTCCGGTGGCAGGCTTCGCGCAGCCTTGAGCGCGGCCAGAATGCCGTCTGCAATCTCGCCGCGCCGGGCCTCGCGGGTCAGCAGACGGGAACGATTCAGCCCCTCGTGATCTTCCGGCCTGGCCGAGGCCAGTTCCAGCAACGCATCATCCTTGAACACCCGAGACCGCGGAATGTTGCGGCTTTGGGCATACTCCTCGCGGAAGCGGGCCAGTGCCTGCACCATGGCCAGAAAGCGCGGCGCGTTGGTGCGGGTCTTCACGCGCTGCCATGCGTCGTCAGGCCGGGTGACATAGGTCTGGGGCGAGGTCAGCACCTGCATCTCCTCATCCAGCCAATGCGCCCGCCCGTTGCTTTCCAGTTCGCGCTTCAGATACTCGTAGATGACACGCAGATGGGTCACATCGGCCAGCGCATAGCGCAACTGGGCCTCGGTCAGCGGGCGGCGCGACCAGTCGGTGAACCGCGATGTCTTGTCCAGGTTGGCGCGCGCGATCTTGCGCACAAGGGTTTCATAGCCCACCTGCTCGCCAAAGCCGCAGACCATCGAGGCGATCTGCGTGTCGAACAACGGCTGCGGGATCACCCCGCCATCGATGTAGAAGATCTCCACATCCTGCCGTGCGGCATGCAGCACCTTGACCACTGCCGGGTTGCGCAGCAGCGCCCAGAGCGGGGCCAGTGACAGCCCCTCGGCCATCGGGTCCACCAGCACCGCGCGCATGGGGTCATCTGCGCCGTCGCCCGCGGCCGGGGGCAAGGCCATCTGCACCAGGCAAAGCTTGGAGTAATAGCTGCGCTCGCGCATGAACTCGGTATCGAGCGTGACATAGGGCTGCTGGGCGGCCAGGTCGCAAAAGCGTGCCAGAGCGTCAGTTTCGGTGATGAAGTGCATGGACAGCTCCCCGGCGCGGGGTCATCCCGCAAATGTGAATCGCTATAGAGGCTGCGTTGGCGGAAGGAAAGCGGCGCTGCCCCCTTCTGCCGACCGGTTCAGGGGTCACATTGACAATGGGGGGCATTACACCACATCTAGGCCCCGCGCGCTGTCGCAGCCCGCCAAAGGGTGCGGCCACCGATTTGTCAGAGGGTTTTCATGGCTGTAGTCGTTGTCGAATCGCCCGCCAAGGCGAAAACCATCAACAAGTACCTGGGCCCCGGGTATACCGTTCTGGCCTCTTTCGGTCATGTGCGCGATCTGCCGGCAAAGGATGGGTCAGTCGATACCGATCATGATTTCGAAATGACCTGGGAGGTAGCGGCGGAGTCGCGCAAGCATGTGCGCGCCATTGCCGAGGCCCTGAAGGACGCCAACGACCTGATACTTGCGGCCGACCCCGACCGCGAGGGCGAGGCGATCTCATGGCATCTGACCGAAGCACTGGCCAAATCCCGCGCGCTGAAAAAGGACACGCCGGTCAAGCGCGTGGTGTTCAACGCGATCACAAAGACCGCCGTTTCAGAGGCGATGAAGAACCCGCGCCAGGTCGACATGGAACTGGTGCGTGCCTATCTGGCGCGCCGGGCCCTGGACTATCTGGTGGGGTTCAACCTGTCGCCGGTGCTGTGGCGCAAGCTGCCCGGGTCCAAATCGGCAGGGCGTGTGCAATCGGTCTGCCTGCGCCTGATCGTCGAGCGCGAGATGGAGATCGAGGCATTCCGCGCCCGTGAATACTGGTCTGTCGGGGCGGCCCTGACCACCCCGCGCGGGCAGGAGTTCAACGCACGCCTGGTCAGCCTGGGCGGCAAGCGGTTGGACAAATTCGATCTGCCCACATCAGAAAGTGCCGAGATAGCCGTCGAGGCGATCCGCAAACGCGACCTTTTCGTGCAATCGGTCGAAGCCAAGCCCGCCAACCGCAATCCGGCCGCGCCCTTCATGACCTCGACCCTGCAGCAGGAAGCCAGCCGCAAGTTCGGCATGGGTGCCAAGCAGTGCATGTCGGCGGCGCAGCGCCTGTACGAGGCCGGCCACATCACCTACATGCGCACCGATGGCATCGACATGGCGCCCGAAGCCGTGATGGCCACCCGCGACGAGATCCGGCGCCGCTATGGCGCAGACTACGTGCCGGCATCGCCGCGCATGTACAAGAACAAGGCAAAGAACGCGCAGGAAGCCCATGAATGCATTCGCCCCACCGACATGGGCGCTGCCGCTGACGCGCTGCGCCTGACCGATACCGACCAGCGCCGGCTTTATGACCTGATCTGGAAGCGCACCATTGCCTGCCAGATGGAAGCCGCACGGATGGAACGTACCACGGTCGATACGGCCAGCCGTGACGGGCAGGTGGTGCTGCGCGCGACCGGCCAGGTGGTGCTGTTCGACGGTTTTCTGAAGGTCTACGAGGAAGGGCGCGACGAGGACGGCGACGAAGACGGCGCCCGCCTGCCGCAACTGGCCGAGGGGGACGCGCTGAAGAAAGGCGACGTCACACCAGAGCAGCATTTCACGCAGCCCCCCCCGCGCTATACCGAGGCGACGCTGGTCAAGAAGATGGAGGAACTGGGCATCGGTCGCCCGTCGACCTATGCGTCGATCGTGTCCACGATCCAGGATCGCGGCTATGTTCGAAAGGAAAAGAACCGCCTGCTGCCCGAGGACAAGGGGCGGCTGGTCACGATCTTTCTGACCAATTATTTCCGCAAGTATCTGGAATATGATTTCACCGCTGATCTGGAAGAACAGCTTGACGATGTCTCGGCCGGGTCACGCGATTACAAGGAAGTCCTGTCGCGCTTCTGGGAGGATTTCTCGGCCGCCATTGCCGAAACCGCCGATCTGCGCATCACCGAGGTGCTCGAAAAGATCGACGAGGTTCTGGCGCCGCATCTGTACCCCCCGCGCGAAGATGGTACCGACCCGCGCCTGTGTCCGAAATGCGGCGTGGGGCGGCTGAACCTGAAGACCGCGCGTTCCGGCGGGGCGTTCATCGGCTGCAACAACTACCCCGAATGCCGCTATACCCGCCCCCTTGGCGTGACCGACGAGGCCGAGGCCGAACTGGCCGGCGACGGGCGCCTGCTGGGCCATGACAATGGTGACCCGATCACGCTGCGCACCGGCCGCTTTGGCCCCTATGTGCAGCGCGGCGAGGCCAGCGAGGAGGTGCCCAAGCCCCCGCGCGCCAGCCTGCCAAAGGGCTGGGAAATCGACGCGATGGACCTGGAGCGCGCGTTGATGCTGTTGAACCTGCCGCGCCCGGTCGGCCCCCACCCCGAGGATGGCGAGCCGGTCGAGGCCGGGATCGGGCGCTATGGCCCCTATGTCAAACACGGGCGCGTCTATGCCAACCTGCCCGAGGTGGACGAGGTCTTCACCATTGGCATGAACCGCGCGGTCGAGGTGCTGGCCCAGAAGGCCGCGCGCGGTGGCCGCGGCGCGGCGGCGGCACCGCTGCGCGAATTGGGGGCGCATCCGGATGGCGGGCCGGTTTCGGTCATGGCCGGGCGGTACGGCCCTTATGTCAAATGGGGCAAGGTGAACGCCACCCTGCCAAAGGGCACCGAGCCGGAAACAGTAACGCTTGACGAGGCGCTGGAACTGATCGCCGCCAAGGCCACAAAGGCCGGCAAGGGGCGCAAATCAGCCGCCGCCCCCAAAGCGGCAACCGGCGCGGCGAAAGCCAAGGCCGGCACCAAGACCAAAGCCACGGCCAGCAAGAAACCGGCTGCGGCCACGGCGGCCGGCAAGACCAGGAAAAAGGCCGAAAGCCCGGCAAAGGAACGGAAAACCGGCACGGCGGGCGGCTGACGGGCGACAGGCGCAAAGGAACCGTCAGCCGGTCAGAAGAACCGCCGGACCACTGACAGCGGCAGCAACCAGCGCAGCAGCGGCACAACCCGTTGTGCCCCCTGCTGCCTTTCGCTGTCTTGTTCATAGCGGTCAAGCAGCGCAGTCAGTCGGCGCGCCTCGGCCGAATCAAGGATCAGGACACCGTTCTCGGTATCGTGCCAGAAACTGCGCTGGTTCAGGTTGGTGGAACTCACCACCGACAGACGCCCATCGACGATCACCACCTTGCTGTGCAGCGTCTGGCCGGCATGGCGATGGTCAAACACGCGCATGCGTCCGGCCTGCTCCTCGGCGAACAGGCGATTATAGCTCGCCACGGCAATGCCTGCGGGTTCCGGCACGCGCGTTCTGGTCAACAGGCGAATATCGACGCCGCGCGCCTGGGCGCGCTCCAACGCGGCCTGCAGCAGGGGCGGCAGGTTCAGGAAGGGCGAAACCAGATCCAGCCGGTGCTGCGCGGCATCGAACAGCGCAACGTAAAGAGCCTCAAGCGCCCGGCCATCTGCATGTGGCACCGAGATGAAATGCCGAACTCCGCGGCCTGCCCGCCCACACGCAGCCGGCGCACCGGGCGTTGCCGTTGCGCGATGGCCACGGTGAAAGAAGGTTTCGGCGTGACCGACCAGGGCGCGTACCGCCTCGTCATTATCCCAGGCCAGCTCCAGATCGCGGTAGACGGCAAAAAAGGCAAAGGAAAAGCGCTGATCGGGGTCGTATTGCTGCAGGAATGGCCAGGAAGACAGATCACGCGGGCTGTCAAAGGCAAAGCCATCGTGAAAATTCCGTCCGCCAACCATGAACACCGACCGCCCCGATTGCTGCGCCAGGGTGGCAAAAATCTTTACATGATTGGCGCGGTGCAACCGGTCGACATGCCACAGCGCCCCCCCTCCTCCTTCTGGCGGCAGGCGATAGAGGCGCAACTCTATACCCGGATGCCGCGCGGCCAACGCCTGGAAAAAGCGCCGATCACGCCGTGTCAGCAGGCTGTCGGTCAGCATGATCTGCACGCGGGTGCCGCGCGCCGCATGCCAGGCCAGCATGCGCCCCAGCATGGCCCCGGTGAAATCGGCACGCATCTGCAAGGCGGAAATCAGGATCGCATCCAGCGCCGGGGCATTCGAGAAATCGATGGGCGCCTCGATATTGCCGTTATCGATCACCGCATCGGGCATGCGCGCCCCTGTCAGGGCCTGCACCCGTGCCTGAAAGGCGTCGCGGCCGTCAGACAGAATTCTGGCAGGGCCGGGATACAGCGGGGCGGTCATCGACAGCGCCCGCGGGGCGTGAAACAGGGCTGAGAGCGCGTCTGCGGCAGCCGGCCCCGGGCAACCCGCTGCGCCTGCCCGCCGGGGTGCGGCCGGCGGGGGCCCTGCCGGGGCGCGCAGCAACGTGATGGCATACTGCCGGGTGGGGCCTGCAGAGACCTGAACCGTGCATCGATCACTTGTTGACGCAGGCTGCAACCAGACATCGCGCTGCTGCCCGGGGCCAAGGGTCAGGGAAACGGCGCCCCCCTGCGGGACGATCCGCCGGCTATGCACCGGCGGGTCGCCGCCTGCACCCAGCAAGACATCCGGCGCCGTCACCGCCGCCGCACCGTTGCAGGAAACATCCAGCAACAACCGCTGCGATGAAACAGACGACAGCGTGATCCGCGCCGGATCGCCCTGAAAGCGGAATTGCGCCAGACTGGGCAGCAGACTGGGCGCCGGACCATACCGCCCAAGATACAGAACCGATGGCGCCGGGTCCGGCACCGCCCTGTCGGCCCGCGGCCCCGCGTTCGGCCCTGGATCGCCGCACCCGGCAAGAACCGCCAGCAGCACCGCCGCGAACCCCTGACGCATCACGCTTGGCCCCATGACAGCCTTTCACATGCTCCGCCTGCGCGGGCCATTGCCGCTTGATCGCTGGCAAGCATAAACGCCCCCGGCCCGCGCACAAGATCCTGGACCGGTGCGCTGGGCGCGGGTTGGCTAGAAGGCGCGACGCAACCAGCGCATGCGCATCAGCAGGCTGGCGCGCCGCGGCGTCGCCGTATCGCGCGTCACGCGGTTGCCCTGCCGCGCAAAACCGTCGATCACGCTGGCAACCTGCCGCGCGAACCCACTATCCAGCACCATCACCCCGTTTTCGATGTCATGATAAAAGCTGCGCCGGTTCAGGTTGACCGACCCGACAATCGCCAGACGGCTGTCAAAGACATACAGCTTGGCATGCAGGGCCTGCGGGTCGCGCCCGAAATCGATCATCTCGATCCGGTCTGCCCAGCCCTCGGCAAACTCATGGGCAAGGCCGGTAATGAACACCCCGTCCAGGCCCGGCATCTGCATCGTGGTCACCAGACGCACGGCCACGCCCCTGCCCAGTGCCCTGTCCAGCGCGGCCAAAATCCCTTCGGACGGGTTGATGAAGGGCGAGGCAATCTGGATGCTGCCGCGCGATGCGTCGATCAGGTCGATGAACAACGCCTCTTGCGCGCGCCCGTCCAGATAGGGCATCGACAGGAAATGCCGCGCTAGGACCCTGTTGCGGGTGCGCGGTTCCACCGGGCGCCGTGCGGCGATCGGGGCCAGCGTCAGATCCCGGTGCCAGAGAGCCCTGAACTGATCGCCGATACCCTGGATCATGCCCGGCGCCGAAAACGCCAGTTCCACATCGTCGAATGGCAGAAAATCAACCAGCGACCGATGGCGGCCAGGCACGTACTGACGCAGCGCAGGAAAGGCGCTGAGATCACGCGGCTCCGAGAAAAGGTAGGATTCGTGCCAGTTCCTTCCGCCAACAATGGCGACTGACCGGGTTGGATCGTGCGCTGATGTCAGAAAAATCTTGGCGTGGTTCGATCTGTGCAGGCGCGCCACATGGTCTTCCAGTCCGTCCCCACGCCGGGGCGCAAAGCGATAGTTCTGAAGATGAATGTTCGGAAAACGCGCTGCCAGCCCCTCGAACAAGGCACGTTCGGGTGCGCCCATGACGGTGTCCGACAACAGGATGCGCACCTCGGTGCCACGCGCCGCATGCCAGGCCAGCATGCGGGCCATCAGCGCGCCGGCGAAATCGGCGTTCATGTAGAAATAGGACAGATAGATCGATTCCAGCCTGGGGGCGTTCGAAAAATCCAGCGGCATGGCCGGGTCGCCCGCCAGCAGGGCCTCATGGGGCACCGGACGGCCCGTCAACGCCTCGATCCGGGCGGCAAAGGCATCCTCGCCCGTGGTCAGCAACCGCATCGGGCCTGCGGGGGCAAGCGGGGTCATGGAAAGCGCGCGCCCGGCGGCCATGACGGCGGCCAGCGGATCGTTGCCACCAGCCGCCCGGGCATCAGCGACGCCTGCGGCATCGGTGGCAGCCTGCATGGTCAGGGCGGCCAGTCCGGGGTCTCGGCGCAAGACCAGACTGTAGGCCGGTGAACCTGCAGGCGTGACATCCAGCCTGCAGCGCGTCACCTCTGGCCCCAGATCGATTGTGCGCGGGATGCGCGCCTGCGGTGGCAGGGTCGTGGTCAGGCTTGTGCCGGCGGGTGCCCAGGCGGGGGCGTCAACCGGATCCCTGTTCGCCCCGCGCCGGTGCAACCGGGCCGGCCCGTCACAGCGCAGCGCAAGCGCCAGCCGACTGCGCGCGCGCGACTGAAGCGCCAGCGTCACCTCGGGGTATCGGGGATGGCCGAACAGATGATCCGACGCCTCGGGCGCGGGGCCCAGATCATCCAGAAACAACCGCGAAAGCGGCTGGCCGGCTGCGGCATGCCGGCCGGACACTTGCGGCGACGTGGCGCAACCAACTGCACCCAGCAGGAACATCACGGACAGGCCAGGCAAAAGCACGCGCAACATCGTTCCAGCCATACAGCCGTCGTTACCCTTCAGGCAACCGACAACGCGCAGCAATTGACTTCACGGCAGCACTGCGCAAGAACACCGTGACGTTTTCAGGGGGAAGACATGAAGAAAATCTACGGCTCCGCCGCTGAAGCCCTGGACGGGCTTCTGTTTGACGGCATGACCATCGCGTCTGGCGGTTTTGGCCTGTGCGGCATTCCGGAGCTTTTGATCAGTGCGATCCGCGATGCCGGCACGACGGGCATCACCGTGGCCTCGAACAACGCGGGCGTCGATGACTTCGGGCTGGGGCTGCTGCTGCAGACGCGCCAGATCCGCAAGATGATTTCATCCTATGTGGGCGAGAATGCCGAGTTCATGCGCCAGTATCTGTCTGGCGAACTGGAGCTGGAATTCACCCCGCAAGGCACCCTGGCAGAGCGCATGCGCGCCGGTGGCGCGGGAATCGCGGGCTTCTACACCAAGACCGGCGTGGGCACGGTGATCGCCGAGGGCAAGCCGCATATGGACTTTGACGGCGAAACCTATGTGATGGAGCGCGGCATCGTGGCCGATCTGGCCATCGTCAAGGCATGGAAGGCCGACGAGACCGGCAATGCGGTGTTCCGCAAGACCGCGCGCAACTTCAACCCGCCGGCAGCGACCTGTGGGCGCGTCTGCGTGATGGAGGTGGAAGAGATCGTGCCGGTTGGCAGCCTGGACCCCGACCATATTCACCTGCCGGGTATCTATGTGCATCGCCTGATCCAGGGCGAGCACGAAAAACGCATCGAACAGCGCACCGTACGCGCGGCCTGAGGGAGGGCAACATCATGGCATGGGACCGCAACCAGATGGCCGCCCGCGCGGCGCGCGAGCTTGAAGACGGCATGTATGTCAACCTTGGCATCGGCATTCCGACGCTGGTGGCCAATTACATCCCCGAGGGGGTGCATGTGACGCTGCAATCGGAAAACGGGATGCTGGGCATCGGCCCCTTTCCCACCGAAGATGCCGTGGCCCCTGACCTGATCAATGCCGGCAAGCAGACGGTCACGGCATTGCCCCACACCGCCTATTTCGACAGCGCGCAGAGCTTTGCCATGATCCGCGGCGGCAAGATCGCCATGGCGATCCTGGGCGCAATGGAAGTGGCCGAGAACGGTGATCTGGCGAACTGGATGATCCCTGGCAAGCTGATCAAGGGCATGGGCGGCGCGATGGATCTGGTTGCCGGGGTCAAGCGTGTCGTCGTGGTGATGGACCACACCAACAAGGCCGGCGAGTCGAAGGTGCTGAAGACCTGCACGCTGCCGCTGACCGGCACAGGCGTGGTCAACCGGATCATCACCAACCTGGGCGTGCTTGACGTCGTCGAGGGCGGGTTGAGGATCGTGGAAACGGCCGACGGCGTCAGCGAGGCCGATCTGCGTGCCGCAACCGAAGCCACGATCGTCGGCTGAGGGTCCGGGGCCGAGGGCGCCACACAAGGGGCGCCACAAGGGCTCCCGCGCGGGGGGGCCGGGGGCGGACGAAACCCCCCCCCCCGCCGACCCACGGGGGGAGGGGGCGCGCCGCCGCCCCGCCCCCAGCCCCGCCCG
>JAFIED010000263.1 GCA_020832805.1 Pararhodobacter sp. | reverse complement strand
AGACGCGGGCATAGCCGATCAGGGGCATCAGAACGGGCCGTTTGCATTTTAAGGTATCAGTAATAAACGACCGTTTCCTCGCAAAGTCAGTCACCTAGAAGGTCGGTTGCCGGGTTCTCACTGATCTCGACATCGGCATAGTACTTCTGGGCCTGCACGGCAGAGCGATGCAGCGATATCTTCATCGCGGCCGCCAAAGGAGCGCCGTCCAAGGCGGCTTGGGTCAGGAACCCGGCACGCAGGCCGTGCGGTGTGGCGAAACCCACTGGCAGCCCGGCGAGGGCCAGCCGGTGCCGCAGGATGCCGCGAAGCGCGTCGGAAGCCAAGCGGCGGGGCAGGGGACGGTCCGACTTGGAAACCGGAAGAAACAGCGGGCCCTTTTCGATCTTGGTCACCTCCAGCCAATGCACGAGCGCGCGGGCGGCCCGGCCCTTCATCGGCAGTCGCGGGGCCTGATCCTTCTTCGTGGTCTTCGTCTCGAGCAGGCGGATCCAGACCAGACCCTTGGCCTTGAAATCGTCGCGCCCGATGTCCTCGACATTCAGCGCCGTCACCTCGGACCGCCGCCGCCCGCCCGAAGCAAAGGCCAACATCAACATGGCCCGGTCACGGATGCCACGATGGCTGTCGTCGCAGGTCGCAAGCAAGGTTTCGAGGATGTCGCGGGTCACCGGTTTGGGCGATTTGGGCGTACGAGGACGCGCATTTGCCCGCCGGGCCTTCTGTCGGGCCTGCTGCACAAGCGGGGCAAAAAACGGCGAAGGCAGGTTGCGCATCCGGTGGAACGCCCGCCAGCTGGCAATGCGGCGGTCGAGCGTGGCCGGGGCAGGGCAGGTCAGTTCGCGGCGCAGACCGATGGCGATCAGTTCCATCGCAACGTCTTGCGCGGGCCCCGGCTTTTCCGTCAGGTCCTGCGCGTGATCAAGGATGAAGCGCAGCGCGACCTTTTCATCCTCGGGCCAGTCCAGCGGCCTGCCGAAGGACGCCATCTTCCACGCCGCGACATAGGCCAGATCACGTTCCCAGGCGCGCAGCGTGTTAGCCGGCGTGCCACGGCGGTAGAGATCGGTCAGCGCAGCCTCATCGGCTTCGGACAGTTGAGCATACGCAGGCAGGGCAAGCGATTTCATGCGTGCACCTTGAATGTGTAAGCCAAAAGTGGCATATGTAATGCAATCGCATAGTTTGACTTGGAGCGCGCCATGCAAGAGTCCACCGTCACCATCAAAGGCCAGACCACCCTGCCAAGGGATGTCCGGCAGGTTTTGGGGCTGCACCCCGGCGACCGGGTGCGGTACATGATTCTTGACGGTGGCGAAGTGCGGATCGTGCGCAGTCGTCCAGTGATGGCTTTGGCGGGCCTGTTGGAGGGCCGGTCGCCGCACCGGGCGACACTTGAAGAGATCGAAGAGGCGATCGCCGAAGGCGCCGCTGAAGCCGGCATGCCGACGCGATGACGGGCCTCGACACCAATGTCATTGTCCGCTTCCTGATGAAGGACGACGCAGAGCAGGCGGCCCTGGCAACCGAAGTTTTCGCTGAGTTTACGACTGCGGCACCCGGGTTTGTTTGCCGTGAGGTTCTGGTCGAACTGGTCTGGGTGTTGCAGAAGATCTATCGCTTGCCACGCACGGATATCTCTGACGCGATCGAGGGCTTGCTTGGCGCACGCGAGCTGGTGATGGAGGCGGCGGACCGGGTCGCAATCGCTGTTGATCGATACCGAAAGGGTGGCCCCGGCTTTGCCGATCAGATGATCGCCCTGGCAGGGCAGGGGGCGGGTTGCCAAGCGACGGTTACCTTCGACCGCAAGGCAGCAGGACTTCCCGGAATGTCGTTGCTGGGCGCTGCTTCCGACCATTGATCCGAGGACTTTCCTGTAGGTTTCACGGGTCAGAGTGCCCACTTTCTGCGTCAGTTTCAACACCCATGATAAGGCGGACTTATCGTGGATGTTAAAGGCTGGAACCCAACCCATCTGTAGTGAGCATTATATCCATTTATTGATCGTTAAGGCGATTAAGAGCTTGAAAATAAGCTCTTCAAGGTGAAGCCTGAGCTTCGGGAAAGGGGTAAGCGGGGCAGATTTCCGGGCGGTCTGGTTCAGACGGGCCGAACTGTGACGAGGTCCGGAAGGAAGGGGATGCGCCCGACCGATTGTTGGAGGCCGAGGCGATCGTCGAGATAGGCAAAGAAGGAGATGCCGAGTTTGCGGCAGGTCCTCATCAGCCCGAGCATGACATCGCGGGCCTGGCGGCCATCGGCGCTCATTGTGCCGCCCGAGATCCGGCGCTTGGTGACGCAGGCCCGCAGGTCGTTTTCCGAGGCATTGCCGCGCGAACTGATCAGCAGAACCGGCATGCCGGCAGGACGCGGGCGGACATCCCGGAGCAGGTAGTCCTGCAAGGCAGTGACCGTCGTCGGGTGCAGCAGCAAGGCACGCGCCTTGTCGAACTTGCCGTGCCGGATGCGGCAGAAGATCAGGTATCGACCATGCACACTGCGACGGAGCGGGCATCGGGGTTTATCGGTCGGGTGTCAGAGCCTATCATCGCGTCCGGGCCCTGACGGTTGGGGCCAACGCCGGGCACG
Source organism: Pararhodobacter sp. (assembly GCA_020832805.1). Classification (GTDB taxonomy): domain Bacteria; phylum Pseudomonadota; class Alphaproteobacteria; order Rhodobacterales; family Rhodobacteraceae; genus Pararhodobacter. Next base: position 1,106 of record JAFIED010000263.1, on the reverse strand, counting down.
AGGCCCGCCGACAAACGAGGGAACGCGTGAATCTCCGGCTGGGTTCGTTTTTCGATGCCGCGACATTGCAGCGTGGCCGCGACTATGCCCGTCGCGGGCTTGTCGTCGCGGTCGAACCTCTGTCCGGCGGCGGGCTCAGGGGGCAGGTATCGAACGGGCGCGGGCAAACCTATCAGCAGCGGATCGTCCTGGAGCGCGGCATCGTCGATGGCACCTGTTCGTGCCCCGTCGGGTACAACTGCAAGCATGTGGCGGCCGTGCTGTTGACCTGGGCCGCGCGTGCCGACAGGCAAACCGACAATGCCCCCGACAGTACCTCTGGCAGCCCCCCGGCGCTGGCCGCACCTGTGCAGGGATGGCTGGCCAGGGTCAGAGACAGCGCCCGCAGGGTCGAAGCGCCCCGGCCGCGTCCGCAGGACTACCCGGACGCGATCAAGGATCGCCTGCTCTATGTCCTGATCCCCAACGAACCGATGGTCAGGGTCGACATCTTCAAGGGCCGCGTCAACGCCGCCGGCACGGGCCTGAACAAGGCCATCCGGCGCTATGATGCGCTTCTCGCCCTGCGCAGCGCCCAGCCGGCGGGGTTCATTCGCCCGGTCGATCTGGAGCTTCTGCCCGCCCTGGCGCAGGCGCGGCTGTGGGAGACGCGTTACGGCCATGGCCTGCCCGAACTGTTCAGGTTCCGGGGCGCGGAGGCGACAGCATTGATCCGCCGTCTGTGCGATACCGGACGGTTCTTTCATGACAACGCCCCGGATGCGCATCTGGCCTGGTCCGAGACAAGCCCCGAAGCCCGGCTGGGCTGGCGCATGGCCAGCGATGGCAGCCAGCGTCTGGGCTTTGCCGATGACACTGACTGCCCGCTGACCCTGAGGGGGCTCGAGGGCGCAACGCTCTGGGTGGACACCGCGCAAGGGCTGATTGGCGCACTGGCCGAACCCGTGGCGACCGAGGTTCTGCGGCTGGTCGCGGCCAGCCCGGATGTGGCACCCGATCAGGCCGCTGCCCTGGCCCATGCCCTGCCCGACAGGCTGGCCGGGCTGGCCTTGCCGCGCCCGCGCGTGCCCCGACAGACCCGTCGCGCCGCCAGACGTCAGGTTGCC
>JAFIED010000259.1 GCA_020832805.1 Pararhodobacter sp. | reverse complement strand
GCACGGTTTTTCCCCCGGTTTTGTTGTTTTGGTTTTTCCGAACACCCTTTTCCGCCTTGTGGCGCAGGGGGCGGGGGGCCCACCCCCCGGGACCCCCCGGAGTATTTCAGGCAAAATGAAAGGGCGCGGGATTTTTCATGGCTACATGCGGAAGACGCCGAAGCGTGTTTCCGGGATGGGCGCATTGAGGGCGGCAGACAGCGAAAGTGCCAGGATCTGCCGGGTGTGGCGCGGGTCGATGACCCCATCATCCCACAGCCGGGCCGCGGCATAAAGCGGGTGCGACTGTTCCTCGAACATCTGCAGCGTCGGGCGTTTGAACGCGGCCTCTTCATCGGCCGTCCAGGTGCCACCGCTGCGTTCGATGCCTTCGCGTTTCACGGTGGCCAGCACCCCCGCCGCCTGTTCGCCGCCCATGACCGAGATGCGGGAATTGGGCCATGACCACAGGAAGCGCGGCGAATAGGCGCGCCCGGCCATGCCATAGTTGCCCGCGCCGAACGAGCCGCCGACGATCAGCGTGACCTTGGGCACCGCGGTGGTGGCGACGGCCGTGACCAGTTTGGCACCGTGGCGCGCGATGCCCTCGTTCTCGTATTTCCGACCAACCATGAAGCCGGTGATGTTTTGCAGGAACACCAAGGGGATGCGGCGCTGGCTGCACAGTTCGACGAAATGCGCGCCCTTGACTGCGGATTCGCTGAACAGCACGCCATTATTGGCCACGACCCCCACCGGCATGCCCATGATGTGACCAAAGCCTGTCACAAGGGTCTCGCCGAAGCGCGGCTTGAATTCGTCAAAGCGCGAGCCGTCGAGGGTGCGGGCCAGCACCTCGCGGATGTCGTATTGCTGCTTCAGGTCAGCCGGGACGACGCCGAGCAGTTCCTCTGGGTCATAGGCCGGGTCCTCGGGCGGGGCCAACAGCACCGTGTCCGGTTTGCGGCGGTTCAGGTGGCTGACCGCGCGGCGGGCCAGTGCCAGGGCGTGGGCGTCATTTTCGGCCAGATAGTCGGCGACGCCGGAAAGGCGGGTGTGCACGTCGCCGCCGCCCAGGTCCTCGGCCGAGACCACCTCGCCCGTCGCGGCCTTGACCAGCGGCGGGCCGCCCAGGAAGATCGTGCCCTGGTTCCGGACGATGATCGACACATCAGACATGGCCGGAACGTAAGCCCCGCCGGCCGTGCATGACCCCATCACCACGGCGATTTGCGGGATGCCCTGCGCACTCATGTTGGCCTGGTTGAAGAAGATGCGGCCGAAATGCTCGCGGTCCGGAAAGACCTCGTCCTGCTGGGGCAGGTTGGCGCCGCCACTGTCGACCAGATAGACGCAGGGCAGGTTGTTCTGGGCGGCGATTTCCTGCGCGCGCAGGTGTTTCTTGACCGTCATCGGGTAATAGGTGCCGCCCTTCACGGTGGCGTCATTGGCGACGACCATCACCTCTTGCCCGTGCACGCGGCCGATGCCGGCGATCAGGCCGGCGCCGGGGGCTGCGCCGTCATACATGCCATGCGCGGCGGTGGCACCGATTTCCAGAAAGGGGCTGCCGGGGTCCAGCAGGTTTGCCACCCTTTCGCGCGGGGGCATCTTGCCCCGTTCGACATGGCGCGCGCGCGCCTTTTCGCCGCCCCCGGCGGCGGCCTGGGCGGCCGCCTCGCGGATGCGGTCGATCAGGTCCAGATGCGCGGCGCGGTTGGCGCGGAACTCTTGCGAGCCGGTAAGGGTGTTGGATGTCAGCTTCATGCGTTGTCTTCCTTTGCCGCCAGCCGTTTCAATTCCTTGCGGATGATCTTGCCGGTCACGGTCATCGGCAGGCTCTCCATCAACACGACCTCGCGCGGTACCAGATGCGCCGAAAGCCGGTGGCGGACGTGGTCTTGCAGGGTCTGCGCATCGGGGGTTGCCCCCTGCCGGGGCACGATGCAGGCGCGGATGCGTTCGGTCCGCGCAGCATCCGGCACGCCGATCACGGCGGCAAGCGCCACATCGGGGTGCTGCATCAGGCAATCCTCGATCTCGGCGGGGCCGATGCGATAGCCGGCAGAGGTGATCACGTCATCCTCGCGCCCATGAAAACGCAGATATCCTGCCTCCCACAGACCCCTGTCGCCGGTCAGCATCCAGTCTCCGCGAAACTTCTCGGCCGTGGCATCGGGCCGGTTCCAGTAACCCAGGAACATCGACGCGGCGCCGCGCCGCACCGCGATGTCGCCCTCTGCCCCTTCGCACAGCGGCACCCCGTCAGGCCCCAGCACCGCCAGATCGAAGCCCGGCACGGCACGGCCGATGCAGCCCGGGCGCGGCGGGAACAGGCTGGCGGCGGCACTGGCGACCATGTTGCATTCAGTCTGGCCGTAGAATTCGTTGATGTTCAGGCCAAAGGCGCGGCGGCCCCAGTCCAGCATCTCGGCGCCCAGCGGCTCGCCCCCCGAGGCGACCGAGCGCAGACCGGGCAGCGCCATGCCCTCGGCCTTGAGCAGTTTCAGCGCGGTGGGCGGAAAGAAGACATTGCGCACCGTACCCGCGCGAATGATGTCACGCGCGCCTTCGGGCGTGAATTTGGTCATGCGCGCGGCGACAACCGGCACACCGATCGCCAGGCCGGGCATCAGCACATCGAACAGCCCGCCGATCCAGGCCCAGTCGGCCGGGGTCCAGATCACCTCGCCCGGTTGGCCCAGGCGGTCATGGCTGATTTCCACGCCCGGCAGATGGCCGGTCAGAATGCGATGGCCATGCAGCGCGCCCTTCGGCGCCCCGGTGGTGCCGGAGGTATAGATCAGCACCGCCGGGTCATCGGGGCCGGTATCGGCGATGTCGGGGGCAGCGGCGGCATCCAGCGTCAGGTCCTCGGGCAGGTGCGGGACCAGTGACAGATCGACGCCGCGCAGCCGTTCTGCCCCCTCGGGGTCGGTGATCACATGATGGGCACCGGCATCGCGCAGCCGGGTGGCCAGCGCATCGGGGCCAAAGGGCTTGAACAGGGGCAGGCTGATGGCGCCCAGCGACCAGATGGCGATATGCGCGGCCGCGCACCACGGGTCCTGGCTGCGCAACACGCCGACGCGGTCACCGCGCGCCACACCCTGCGCGGCCAGATGCGCCGCCAGCCCGGCGGCCATGCCGGCCAGCGCGCCATAGCTGATATCGCGCCGCCCCTCGCCCGAAAGGTCGATGATCGCCACCCGCCGGGGCTGATCAAGCCAGTCGAAACAGACCTGCCGGGCCATGTTCAGCCGGGCGGGCAGCGCCCAGCCGAACCCCGCGCAAAGCGCGGCATGATCGCCCTGGCCGGGCAGGATGGGGCGGGTAGCGGGCCAGACGGTCATGGCGCCGCCTGCAACGGCTTGCGCATAACGGCTACCCCTCGGCCAGATAGCCCAGCAAGGCCAGGGCCTGCTCGGCAGTCAGGCGCAACTGACAGGCAAGAAACTGACCCGAGGCACCGGTGCCGCCGTACCAGCGCAGCGCCTCGTACTGGCAGGTGGCATCGCGGAAGGCTATCCAGGCGCGCTGCATGTCGCGCAGTGCCTCGGCAGCCGGGGGCTGGCCGGGTACGGCATTGGTGTCATTTGCCCGTTCACGGCTGCGAAGATCCTGGTAATGGGCGTTCAGCGCCTCGTCCCACCACAGGCGCTCGGATTCCAGGCAGGCATTCATGCCATAGGTCGAATAGCCGCCGGCGCTGTATTCCATGCACCGATCCGCCGCCAGCCCGATACAGTCGCGTCCGCCACCGTCGGCCAGACAAACGCGCGTGTAATCCGCATTGTACCGAATCTCTGCTGCCGCCGGTGTGGCAAGGGCCAGCATCATGGCCACCATCACCGGCAGGCCGCGCCGAACAAGTCCCGCTGTCATTGCTACTCCCCCCGGTGCCTTCGCCCTGCTGCCATCGCGCCGGGCGCCGCGCATCGTCAGCGCATCGCCGCCATCAGTTCACGCCCTACCAGCATGCGCCTGATTTCCGATGTGCCGGCGCCGATTTCCATCAGCTTGGCATCCCGGAACAGACGGCTGACCGCCGAGTCGTTCATGAAACCCGCGCCGCCGAAGGCCTGCACCGCCTGATGGGCCTGTTTCATGGCCTCTTCGGACGCATAAAGCACGCAGGCCGCCGCATCCTGGCGGGTCACCTCGCCCCGGTCACAGGCGCGCGCCACCTCGTAGATATAGGCGCGGGCGGAATTCATTGCCGTATACATGTCGGCGATCTTGCCCTGCATCAGCTGGAAATCCCCGATGCTTTGGCCGAACTGCCTGCGCTCGATCATGTAGGGCATCACCTCGTCCAGACAGGCGGCCATGATGCCGGTGCCGATACCGGAAAGCACCACACGCTCGTAATCTAGGCCGGACATCAGCACGGCCACCCCACGCCCCTCCTCGCCCAGCACGTTCTCGAAGGGGACTTCGCAGTCCTCGAACACCAGTTCAGCCGTGTTCGACCCGCGCATGCCCATCTTGTCGAAATGCGGGCTGGTGGAAAAACCCTTCATTGTCTTTTCCACCAGAAAGGCCGTGATCCCCTTTGACCCCGCCTGCATGTCGGTCTTGGCATAAACGACCAGCGTATCGGCATCCGGCCCGTTGGTGATCCAGTATTTGGTGCCATTGAGGATATAGCGGTCGTTCTTCTTGTCGGCGCGCAGCTTCATGCCCACCACATCGGACCCCGCACCAGCCTCTGACATGGCCAGCGCACCCACATGCTCGCCCGAGACCAGCTTGGGCAGGTATTTCGCCTTCTGTTCTGCAGTGCCGTTCAGGTTGATCTGGTTCACGCACAGGTTGGAATGCGCCCCATAGGACAGGCTGACCGAGGCAGAGGCGCGCGCCACCTCCTCTACCGCCACGGTATGGGCCAGATAGCCCATGTTGCTGCCGCCATACTCTTCGTCCACCGTGATGCCCAGCAGGCCCAGATCGCCCATTTCGCGCCAAAGCGCATGGGGAAACTCGTTGGTGCGGTCAATTTCGGCAGCCTGCGGCTTGACGCGCTCCTGCGCCCAGCGATGCGTCATCTCGCGCAGCGCCTCGATATCCTCGCCCAGACCGAAACGCATGGATGCGGTGAACATCCCTTCCTCCCATTATTGAACGGACGTTCAAATAAAATACGCCCAGCCTGCCCGCCGGTCAAATGAAAAGACGCAGGACTTCGCACAGGCCCGGCAACACGTGCGAAACCTGGCCGCAGCCTAGCCTTCCAGCCGGGCCAGCCGGGCGCGCAGCCAAAGCCCGCCCAGCAGCGCCAGGGCCACCGCCGCATAGGCCAGCCGCAAACCGCCCAGTTCGGCCAGCAGGCCCAGCATGCCGGGGCCCAGGAAAAAGCCGATATAGCCAATGACCGTGGTCTGGGCGATGGCATGGCTGCGTGTCTCTGGCGTGGCCAGCCGCCCGGCAACGGACAACGCGGTCGGTGCCAGCACCGAAATGCCGAACCCCAGCGCGATGAATCCGGCATAGGCCGCCACCGGACCGGGCGCGACCAGCACCACGCCGACGCCCGCCGCACCCAGCCACAACCCGCCGCGCAACAGCGCCTGATCGCCAAGGCGCACCGCCACCACCTGCCCGGCCAGCCGCCCCAGCCCCATCGTCAGACCCAGCAGCGCCGGGCCGGCCGCCCCCGCACCGGGCCCCGCGCCCAGGTCACGCTCGATATAGAGCGCGGACCAGGCCTCGGCCGAATTCTCGGCCAGAAAGGCCACCAGCAACAGCGCGCCAGCCAGCGCCGGCACCGGCGCCAGGCGCCAGACCGGCGCCGGCGCCACCCCGCCCC
>JAFIED010000255.1 GCA_020832805.1 Pararhodobacter sp. | reverse complement strand
CTGGCGGTCACGCTGACCAGCGCGATTCCGGGCGCGGTGCTGTTTGGCGCCCTGGTGGCGCTGTCGGTTCTGCTTGCGCTCATTGCCGATCTGTTCATCCTGCCAGGACTGATGCGATGGGGGGTGCGATGAAGCAGGCTTTGCGGGCAACTCTTGTTCTGCTGGCCGGGCTGGCGGCACCGGCGGCAGCGGCTCAGGGGCTGGACGCGTTCGAGGGGCGCTGGCGCGGCGAGGGCCAGCTTTCGCTGGCGGGCGAGCCTGCGCAGCGGTTGCGGTGCCAGCTGCGCTTTCGTGCGGCCAGCGCGCCAGACAGCGCCGTTTTTTCCGGCCGCTGCGCCACGGCGCAGGCCGCGCAGTCATTCGTTTATCTGCTGCGGCTCTTGTCTGATGGCACGATAGAGGCGCGTAACACAACCGACCCGCCTGACGACCTGCCGGCCCTGATGCGCGTCACGGCGCAGGACGGCATCCTGCGCTTCGAGGCGCGCGATGAGGCGCTGTTTGCGCTGCGGCTGGCTGACGATGGCCTGCATTTCACCATCGAGGCCGACACGCATGAGGGGCCTGCCAGTGGTTCGGCCTTGCTTCAGCAGGTGGGCGGGCAGGGCGCATGAGACCGGTTTGCGGGGCGCATGTGCCGCGTTGGTATCGTCAGGGTGGTGCTTGTCTGGCGCTGTCCTGTCCCGCGACGCAGGGCGCAGGGTGACCGGCTCAAGCCGCCGGGGTTGCGGGCATGGTCAACGGCGTACCAGCATGCCGCCGGGCTGGCGTTGCACGCGGCCGTCAAGCTCCAGAAACAGCAGCGCCGGTGCGATGCTGGCCGCAGGCAGTGCCAGATCGCGGATCAACTGGTCCTCTGGCACGGGCGAGGGGCCGAGCGCGTTCAGGATCAGCCGGTGCAGCGTCAGCGTATCGGGCCGCGGGTGACTTTCTGCACGCCGGGCAGGGCGTGGATCAGAGCGGTTGCCCACACCCTGCCGGTCGGCGGTGGCGTCAGCCGGTGCGTCGGCCAGCTGTTCACGCGGTGCCATTGGCGCGCCCTGTGCAGTCGGTGCATTCCGTCCCCTCTGGGGGAGGGCATCCCGCCGCGCTGAAACCGAGCCCGTGGTTGCTACAGGGGGCGCCGCCGATGTGCTGGCCGCACGGCCCGTCCGACGGTCGGTGCCCCGTGGGGTTTGAGGGGTTTGTGCCGATTTGCCGCGCCCCGAGGAGATTGCCGCATCCGGCGCAGCGGTCCCGGCCAAGGGTTGATGCCCCATGCCCTGGTCGCGCCGCCGGCCCTGTTGCAGGGGGCCATCGGCACTGGGCGAGTCCGAACCCGCTGTGCCGGCTGCCGGGGTCAGCAGCCGCCGCATCAGACCCGCGCGCGCCTGCTTGCCGCGAACGCCGTCCCGGGATGGTTCATCGCGCGCCGGCGGGGGCGGCGCGGCGCCGATCACCTCGATGATATCGGCGACATCGCGGATCAGCCGCGCCCCGTCGCGGATCAGCTGGTTGCAGCCGGCGGCGCGCGCATCCAGCGGGTGGCCCGGTACGGCCAGCACCTCGCGCCCCTGATCCAGAGCGTTGCGCGCGGTGATCAGGCTGCCTGACCCCTCTGCCGCCTCGATCACCACGACAGCCTTTGACAGGCCGGCGATGATACGGTTGCGCGCCGGAAAATGGCGCGCCTGCGGCGGCATGCCGAAAGGCTGTTCCGACAGCAGCAGCCCCTGATCGGCAATGGCCGCGGCAAGCGCCGCGTTTTCGGCGGGGTAGATCACATCGACACCGCCGGCCATGACCGCCAGCGTGCCGGATTTCAGCGCCGCGCCATGTGCCGCGGTATCGATGCCGCGCGCCAGGCCGGACACCACGACGTGGCGATGCCAACCCAGCCCTTCGGCCAGTTTTCGGGCCATGCGCCCGCCCAGGCTGGAGGCGTTGCGCGCCCCGACAACCGCCACCATCGGGCGGGCCAGCAGGTCATCACGGCCGCGCAACCACAGGACCGGCGGTGCATCGTTGATGGCCGTCAGCGCGGCGGGATAGGCCGGTTCGCCCAGGCAGATCAGCCGGGCCCCGGCGCGCTGGCCCGCGGCCCATTCGCGGCGTGCCTGATCCAGGGGGAAGGGGGTGTAATCGTCGATTCCGGCCGTTCGCGCGATGGCCGGCAGCGCATCCAGAACCGCGGGTGCCGATCCGTATTCAGCCACCAGCCGGGCAAAGCTGCCAGGCCCGACACGGCGAGAGCGAATGAGGCGAAGCCATGACAGTCGGTCTTCTTCCGTCGTGGGTGGGGTGAAGGGTGTGGGAGAAGAAGGTGTATTCCCGTCCATCGCAACCTCGCCTCATTCGATTCGCAGGTTGCGCGATGAAGGTTAATGTCTGGTAAAGACTTGCGGCACCAGACGCCCGAAGACGCCGCGCAGGATCAGTGCATTCATCATGCCCAGCGCGGCGCCCAGCGCCGGGCTGGTGTCAGGCATTGCCATGATGCCCAGCGCACCCGTTGCCGCGCCGCACAGGGCAAAGGGCAACCATCCGCCCAGGCCAAGGCGCATCAGCGCCCAGGCCAGCAGGGCCAGCGGCACCAGCCAGAGCCCGGCCAGCATCAGCGACGCCGACATCATGAAGGCCGGCGTGCCCAGGATCGCCAGCGCGGGTGTCGGCCCGGCGACCCGTTCGATCAGTCCCCATAGCGCCAGAAACCCCAGGCCCAGCCAGACCGGAATCATCCAGGCCGCCAGCAGCCCCAGGACCCAGCCGCGCCAGCCCAGCAGCCGGTCGCCGCCCGGCGCCGACCGCCAGGCAGGCATCAGACGACTCCGCCCACCGTCAGCCCGCCGATCAGCAGGCTGGGTTGGCCCACACCCACCGGCACCCACTGCCCGGCCTTGCCGCAAGTGCCCATGCCCGGGTCAAGCGCCATGTCATGGCCAATGCCGCGGATATGCTGCAATGCCGTGGGCCCGTCACCGATCAGCGTGGCGCCCTTGACCGGCGCGCCGCGCTTGCCGTTCTTCACCCGGTAGGCTTCGGTGCAGCTGAACACGAATTTGCCGTTGGTGATGTCCACCTGCCCGCCACCGAAGCCGACCGCGTGGATGCCGTCCTGCATGTCGGCCAGCAGGGAATCGGGGTCTTCCTGCCCGGCCAGCATCATGGTGTTGGTCATCCGGGGCATTGGTGCATGGGCATGGCTTTCGCGCCGGCCGTTGCCGGTGGCCGGTACCCCCATCAGGCGCGCGTTCTGCCGGTCCTGCATGAACCCCGTCAGGATGCCATCCTCGATCAGCACGGTGCGACCGGATGGCGTGCCCTCGTCATCGATGGAGATGGACCCGCGCCGGTCCGGAATCGTGCCGTCGTCAACGACCGTCACACCGGGTGCGGCCACCCGCTGGCCCATCAGCCCGGCAAAGGCAGAGGTGCCCTTGCGGTTGAAATCGCCCTCCAGCCCGTGGCCCACGGCCTCGTGCAGCAGAATGCCGGGCCAGCCGGGGCCCAGCAGCACATCCAGCACGCCGGCGGGGGCGGGCTCGGCGCGCAGGTTCACGCAGGCCACGCGCAAGGCCTCGCGCGCCATGGCCTGCCAGGTGTCGGGGGCCATCAGCCCCTCCAGCCCCACACGCCCGCCGCCGCCCGCGCTGCCGCTTTCGCGCCGTCCGTCCTGTTCGACAATGACCGAGATATTCAACCGCACCATGGGCCGGGTGTCGGTCAGCAGCACGCCCTCTGGCCGCAGGATCGCCACTTCCTGGCAGGACGCGCCTAACGAGGCTGAAACCTGAACCACCCGCGCGTCAAGCGCGCGCAGGTAATCGTCGATGGCGCGCAACAGATCAAGCTTGGCGGCAAAGCCAGCACTCGAAATGGGGTCGGTATCGGCATAAAGCCGGCGGTTGGTGGCTGCGGGTGGATCGGCCAGTACGCCGCCGCCGGCGCCAACGGCCAGCCGCGCGGTCTGGGCGGCGCGTTTCAGCGCGCTTTCGGTCATATGGGTGGAATGGGCATAGCCCGTGACGGCGCCGCGCACGGCGCGCAGGCCGAAGCCTTCGGCCGAATCATAGCCTGCCGACCGGATGCGCCCGTCATCCAGCACCAGTGATTCAGACCGCCGCCTTTCTGCGAAAATCTCGCCGTCATCGGCCCCTGCCAGGGTATCGCGCAAGAGGGTCAGCGCGAAATCGCGGTCAAAGGTGGTGTCGAAGGGACGGAACGGATCGGAAAGCGACATCTGTGCGGGCAGCGCGGTCATGGGGTTCTCCGGTGCAGGCGGCGCGGTGCCGGCCTGTCGTTGATCTGTGTCAACTGGTGTCAATGTGACGCGTCGGTTTGGCTTGTCCTGCCGATGCTAATATGGTTTTAGGGTTGGTGGAAACCACCGTTTTGCGCCACGCCCCGTATGACAGGGCGGAATCGCGACAGATGGTGTTGACAAGAACGACGGCCCCAAGGGCTGCGCCACGAACGGGAACAGAAGATGCAGCATAATCCGGTCAGTATTCGCCCCGGAACGCGCCATGCAGGCGCCGCCCTTGGCGCCTCCGTCATGGCCGTGGCCTCGATGCTGGCCACCGCCCCCGCCATGGCCGAGGTGGCCGAAACCATGCGCGGGTTGGCCGTGCGTGGTGAACCCCAGCCGGGCGGCACGTCACTGCAGACCCCGGCGACCTCGTTGATGGCCGAGGTTGTCTGGCTGGACAACATGCTGTTGTGGATCATCGTGCCCATCACGCTGTTCGTGACGGTACTGATCGCCTGGGTCATCCTGTTCCACAATCGCCGGGCAAACCCCGTTCCGGCACGCTTTACCCACAATTCGCCGCTGGAAGTGGCATGGACGGTTGTGCCGATCCTGATCCTGATCGTGATCGGTTCCTTCACCGTGCCGGCGCTGTTTCGCCAGCAGATCATGCCCGAGGCCGATGTGACCATCAAGGTCACGGGCTACCAGTGGCATTGGGGCTATGAATATGTCGACCATGACGTCGAATTCCTGTCCTTCATGCTGGAGCGTGACGAGCTGGAGGCGCATGGCTACTAGGATCGACATTACCTGCTGGCCACCGATACGGCCGTGGTGGTGCCGGTGGGGCGCAACGTTGTCATGCAGGTCACGGCAGCCGATGTTATTCATTCATGGACGATACCGGCATTCGGCGTGAAGCAGGATGGCGTGCCGGGGCGTCTGGCCGAACTCTGGTTCAATGTCGAGGAAGAGGGCATCTATTTCGGCCAGTGTTCCGAGCTGTGCGGCCAGGCCCATGCGTACATGCCGATCACCGTGCACGCTGTCAGCGAAGAAGCCTACATCGCCTGGCTGGAATCCCAGGGCGCGCAGAATCTGGCGCTTGCGCCGGGCTATGACCAGTTCCGCGGCACCGTCGAACTGGCGGCGCGCGAAAACTGATGCATTGAACGCGGGGACGGCGGCGCCACAGGGTGCTGCCGTGCCAACCGCTTGATCGAGGATGGCATGACCGATATCCGCGCCGAGATCACAACCGGGCAGGACCGCGCCGAGGCGGGGTTTGGCGACTATGTGCAGCTTTTGAAGCCTCGCGTTATGTCGCTGGTGGTATTCACGGCGCTGGTCGGCCTGCTGGTGGCCCCCATGTCGCTGCACCCGGTCGAGGCGCTGGCCTCGATCATCTTCATCGCGCTGGGCGCGGGTGCATCGGGCGCGCTGAACATGTGGTGGGATGCCGATATCGACCGGCTGATGCGCCGCACCGCGCGCCGCCCGGTGCCGGCGGGCCTGGTCGAGCCGGGCGAGGCGCTGGCGGTTGGCCTGGCGCTTTCGCTGATTTCGGTATTCATGCTGGGGCTGGCGGCGAACTGGCTGGCGGCCGGGCTGCTGGCTTTCACCATCTTCTTCTACGCCGTGATCTACTCGATGTGGCTGAAACGCTGGACGCCGCATAACATCGTCATCGGTGGCGCGGCTGGGGCTTTTCCGCCGATGATCGGCTGGGTGGTGGCAACAGGGCATGTCGGCATCGAGGCGGTGTTGATGTTCGCGCTGATCTTCATGTGGACGCCGCCGCATTTCTGGGCGCTGGCCCTGTTCATGAAGGATGACTACGGCAAGGCCGGTGTGCCCATGCTGACCGTCACCCACGGGCGGCGCGTCACCCGGGCGCAGATCCTGGCCTATACGCTGGCGCTGGTGCCGGTGGCGTTGGGGGCAGGGTTCACGTCGATCGGGGGGCCGGTCTATCTGGCTGTCGCCCTGGCGTTGAATGCCCTGTTCGTGGTGGGGGCTTTCGGCCTGTGGCGGCGCACCGAAGAGGCGGCCTTGCTGGATGGCTACCGTGCCGAAAAGCGCTTCTTCCGGTTTTCGTTGCTGTACCTGTTCCTGCATTTCGCAGCCTTCCTGGCCGAGGCAACCCCCTGGGCCGAACCGCTGAGAGCATCTTTCACCTTCTGGGGCAGCTGATGAGCATTGCGCGCGAGCATGAGATCCACCGGCGCCGTTTTGGTCGCAATCTGGGCGTTGCCCTGACACTGGCGGCCTTCATCGCGCTGGTTTTTGCACTGACCATTGCCAAGGTATCGGGCGGCGGCTCGATCGATGCCTTTGATCACACCTACCGGCCGGTGATCGACCCGGCCATCAACCCGGCAATCGGAGCCCGCGAATGATCAGCTATCTGCGTTCTCTCACCGGTATCCAGCGCACCGCCGCGCAGGCAACGGCCGTCGCGCTGTTCATGGCGGGCATGGGCTGGGCCGCCGTGCCCTTGTATGACCTGTTCTGCCGTGTAACCGGCTATGGCGGGACCACGCAGGTGGGTGCCGGTTCGGACCGCGTGCTGGACGAAACCATCGTCATCCGCTTCGATGCCTCGCGCGCGCGCGATTTCCCCTGGGAATTCCGCCCGGTCGAACGGACAATGGAGATTCGCCTGGGCGAAACCGGCATGGCTTTCTACGAGGCATACAACCCCACCGATGAACCTGTAGCCGGGACGGCCAGCTATAACGTGACCCCCTATGCGGCGGGGCTGTATTTCACCAAGATCGACTGCTTTTGCTTCGAGTATCAGTTGCTGATGCCGGGTGAACGGGTGCTGATGCCGGTCACCTTTTATGTCGATCCGGATATCCTGGACGACCGCGACGCGCGCGATGCGCATACGATCACGCTGTCATATACCTTCCATCGCTCTCCGTTGCGCGAGGATCTGGCATCGCTGGATACCCGCCCTGCAGAGCCGGCAGCCGTGACGCAGTAACGACCGACGGCCACGGTGCATTGCTTGCCCGCTGCGCCGCACCAAACACAAGACAAGCCGCCCTGGCGGCATAACGACGGGACTACCTGAGGGAACACGCCATGGCGCACGAAAAGAACCACGATTACCACATTCTTCCCCCCTCTATCTGGCCGTTTCTTGCTGCGGTCAGCGCCTTGGTCATGCTGATTGGCGCGATCTTCTGGATGAACGACATGGGGCCCTGGCTGTTCCTGATGGGCCTCGCCGGGGTCTTGTATGTCAGCTATGCCTGGTGGGCTGAAATGGTGGTGGAAAGCCATTCCGGCGATCATACGCCGGTTGTGGTGATCGGCCTGCGCTATGGCTTCATCCTGTTCATCATTTCCGAAGTGATGTTCTTTGCCGCGTGGTTTTGGTCCTTCTTCAAGCATGCGCTGTATCCCATGCACCCCGAGGGGCTGAGCCCGGCAATCGATGGGGTCTGGCCCCCCGCCGGGATCGAGACCTTTGACCCCTGGCACCTGCCGCTGATCAACACCCTGGTTCTGCTGCTGTCCGGTTGCGCGGCGACCTGGGCGCATCACGCCATCGTGCACGAGAACAACCGCAAGGATCTGGTCAACGGGCTGTTGATTGCCGTGGTTCTGGGCGTGATCTTCACCTTCCTGCAGGCCTATGAATACACGCACGCCGGCTTTGGCTTTGCCGGCAATATCTATGGTGCCAATTTCTTCATGGCGACGGGCTTTCATGGCTTCCATGTGATCATCGGCACGATCTTTCTGTTCGTCTGCTATTTGCGGGCACGGGCTGGCCATTTCACCCAGGAACGCCATGTCGGACTGGAAGCCGCCGCGTGGTACTGGCATTTCGTGGATGTGGTCTGGTTGTTTCTGTTCGCCTCGATCTATGTCTGGGGGCAATGAACCACCGACGGCACTGAACCCGAAGGGCACCAGAGGCCCGGGCGCGGCGGGGGGCTTCTTGCCCCCCGTTACCGTTATGACCCGAACCTTTCCGATGCTCCGATCTGCACAGGGTCCGAATACACCATGACGACCACCATCCTGACGCGTCTTGTCGGCCCGCTGATTCTCGGCCTGGCCGGGATCGCCGTGTTGCTTTCGCTGGGCTTCTGGCAACTGTCCCGCCTGGCCGAGAAAGAGGCGCAGATTGCCGAGATCGCGGCTCAGATCACTGCAAGCCCGGTGGCGCTGCCGGAACGCCCGCAGCCACAGCATGACCGGTTCATGCCCGTTGCCGTATCAGGCCGCTTTACCGGCGATGCGGTCCATGTGCTGGCCAGCCAGCGCGCAGCCGGCACCGGCACGCATGTGATTGCCGTATTCGAAACCGACGACGGGCGTCGCATCCTGGTGGACCGCGGCTTTCTGCCAGATGCCGACCGCACGCGCCTTGATGGCCTGGGCGGTGCTGCCAGCGTTCTGGGCAACCTTCATTGGCCACGCGATGCCGACCGCTATACCCCCGCGCCGGATCTGGCACGGGGCTTGTGGTTCTCGCGGGCCGTCGCGCCCATTGCTGCGCATCTGGATACAGAGGAAGTGCTGATCGTTGCCCGCGCCGAGACGCCCGCGCCAGCCGCCCTGCGGCCGGTCCCCGTATCGATAGAGGGTATTCGCAACGATCATCTGGAATATGCGATCACCTGGTTTGCCCTGGCGCTGGTGTGGGCGGGGATGACAGTCTTTCTGATGTGGCGTATCAGGCGGGACAGTCAGGCATGAGGGTTTTGACATGAACTACATCTCTACCCGCGGTGCGGCGCCGGTTCTGGATTTCGGCCAGACCATGCTGACCGGGCTGGCGCGTGACGGTGGGCTGTATGTGCCCGCCGAGGTGCCGCAGATGACTCATGCCCAGATCGCCGGCCTGGCCGGACAGCGCTATGAGGATGCCGCCCTTCGCATCATGCGGCCCTTCATCGATGACAGCTTTGATGATGCGGAACTGTTGCGGCTGATCGAAACCGCCTATGCCGGTTTCGGTCACGCCGCGCGTGCCCCGCTCAAGCAGCTGGCGCCCGGCCATTTCCTGCAGGAACTGTTCCACGGCCCCACGCTGGCGTTCAAGGACTTTGCCATGCAGCTGATCGGCCAGCTGTTTCAGGCGGCGCTGGCGCGCTCTGGCGAACGGGTCACCATCGTCGGCGCCACCTCGGGCGACACCGGCTCGGCGGCGATCGAGGCGTTTCGCGGCTTGGCCAATGTGGATGTGTTCATCCTGTTTCCGCAGGGCCGGGTCTCGGACGTGCAGCGCCGACAGATGACCACGCCTGCCGATGCCAATGTGCATGCCATTGCGGTCGAGGGCGATTTCGATACCTGCCAGCGCCTGCTGAAGGACATGTTCAACGATTTCGCCTTTCGTGACCGGGTAAGTCTGGCGGGGGTGAACAGCATCAACTGGGCGCGGGTGCTGGCGCAGGTGGTCTATTATTTCACCGCCGCCGTCAGCCTGGGCGCGCCGCATCGCCCGGTGTCCTTCACCGTGCCGACGGGCAATTTCGGCGACATCTTCGCCGGCTCCATCGCGCGCGCCATGGGCCTGCCGATCGAGCGTCTGGTGATCGCCACCAACCAGAACGACATCCTGCACCGCTGCCTGACCACGGGCGAATACCGCACCGAGGCCGTGCTGCCGTCGATCAGTCCGTCGATGGATATTCAGGTCTCGTCGAATTTCGAGCGCGCGCTGTTTCATGCCTATGACGGCGATGCAGGCGCCGTGGCCCAGTTGATGGACGAGTTGCGCAGCACCGGCCGCTTCACCGTCAGCCAGGGCGCCCTGCAGGGGTTGCGCGCGCTCTATGCCTCTGGCCGCGTCGGCGAGGACGAGACACGCGCCACCATTGCCCGCACCCTGGCGGCCACGGGAGAGCTGCTGTGCCCGCATTCCGCTGTCGGGGTGGCGGTGGCCGAGGCGCATCTGGCTGCCAATCCCGGCACTGTGCCGATGGTCACGCTGGCCACCGCGCATCCGGCCAAGTTTCCTGATGCCGTCGAGGCTGCAAGCGGCATCCGCCCGGCGCTGCCGCCCCGCATGGCCGGCCTGTTCGACCGCAAGGAACGCATGACCAACATGGCCGATGACCGTGCCGCGCTGCAGGCGCTGATTCTGGAAAGGACGGGTCACTGATGCTGCGCCTGACGACCTTGCCGAACGGTTTTCGCATCGTGACCGAACACATGCCCAGCCTCGCCTCGGCGGCGGTGGGGGTCTGGGTGACCGCCGGCGCGCGCCACGAACGTGCCAGCGAAAACGGCATTGCGCATTTTCTGGAACACATGGCTTTCAAGGGAACGGCGCGCCGCACCGCGCTGCAGATCGCCGAGCAGATCGAGGATGTAGGCGGCTATATCAACGCCTGGACCTCGCGCGAGATGACGGCCTATTACGCCCGCGTGCTGCAGGCCGATGTGCCGCTGGCCATGGACATCATCGCCGACATCATCCGCAACCCGGCCTTTGCCGCGCGCGAGATCGAGGTCGAGCGCCAGGTGATCTTGCAGGAAATCGGCCAGGCGATGGACACGCCCGATGACGTGATTTTCGACTGGCTGCAGGAAGTCAGCTATCCTGACCAGCCGCTTGGCCGGCCCATCCTGGGGGCGGCGGCGCAGATTGCGCGCTATGGCGAAGCCGATTTGCGTGGCTTTGTTGGCGGGCAATACGGTCCGCGCCGCATGATCCTTGCCGCTGCCGGCGCCGTGGACCATGACGCCCTGGTCCAGCTGGCCGAAGCGCTGTTTGGCGACATGACCCCACTGTCCGACCCGCCGACCGAGCCCGCCCGGTTTCACTGCGGCGAAAGGCGCGTGGAAAAGCAGCTGGAACAGGCCCATTTCGCCCTCGCCATCGAGGCGCCGGGCTTTCGTCACCGTGACATTCACACCGCGCAGATATTTGCCGGCATTCTGGGTGGGGGCATGTCGTCGCGCCTGTTTCAGAAACTGCGCGAGGAAAGGGGGCTGTGCTATACCACCTTTGCCCAGGCCGGCGCGCATGACGATACCGGCGCGATCACCATTTACGCCGGGACCGGCGCGGGCGAGTTGCGCGAACTGGCCGAACTGACCATCGACGAGATGAAGCGCGCCGCCGAAGACATCACCCCGGCAGAACTGGCCCGTATGCGCGCCCAGATGAAGGCGGGCTTGCTGATGGGACTGGAAAGCCCATCAGCCCGGGCCGAGCGCAACGCGCGGTTGCTGGCAATCTGGGACCGGGTGCCCAACCTGGAGGAAACGGTCGAAAAGATCGACGCGGTCGATCTGCCCGCCC
Source organism: Pararhodobacter sp. (assembly GCA_020832805.1). Lineage (GTDB taxonomy): Bacteria > Pseudomonadota > Alphaproteobacteria > Rhodobacterales > Rhodobacteraceae > Pararhodobacter. The sequence goes on along the minus strand of JAFIED010000255.1, from coordinate 13,148 downwards.
TGCGCGTTTATGGCGAACGCACGGCAGAGGCGGCACAGATGGCGATGGCCCTTTACGGCCCGGTAAAGGCCGCGCCGGAACTGGGCCTGTTGCGCGAAAGGCTGGTTGCCTGATGTTGGGTCTGTCGCTGGGCGCGCGGCAGAGGCTACGGATCAACACGCAACGGCTGATCCTCAGGCTGCCGGAACACCGTGACTATCGCGCCTGGGCTGCGCTGCGCCATGACAGCGCCGCCTTCCTCACCCCATGGGAGCCGGTCTGGTCTGACGATCATCTGACCCGCAGTGCCTTTACCGCGCGTGTGCGTTGGGCCACGCGCGCGCAGACACTGGGCAGCGCCTTGCCGCTTTTCCTGATCCGCAAGGATGACGAGGCGCTGTTGGGCGCCATCACGCTGGACCATATCCGCCGCGGCCCCTCGCAGACCGGCACCATCGGCTACTGGATAGGGCAGGTGCACGCGCGCCAGGGCTATATGCGCGAGGCCATCGAGGGGCTGGTGCGTCACGCGTTCACCGCGCTGGACCTCAGCCGGATCGAGGCCGCATGCCTGCCCGAGAACGCCGCCTCGCGCGCCGTGCTGGAGCGTAGCGGTTTCAAATACGAAGGCGTCGCGCAAAGCTATCTTCAGATCAACGGCCGCTGGCGCAACCATGTGCTGTACGCCAATCTGCGAATGGATCGGCGCGGCCGCACCGACGCAAGGTAGGGCCCGGGACCGGCCTCCATGCGGGCCCGCCGCCCACCCGCAGCCGCCATCCACGAACCCTGCGCGTCATTCGCGAAGCTGCGCTTGATCCGGGTGCCGGCGCGGCGCCACCCCCTGCTGCGATCATGTCTGCAAAAGGGGGTCATCATGCCTTTCCGCCGTATCCTCAAGGGCGCCGCCATCATTCTGGGGCTGTTGGCCGTGATCGGTCTTGCCGGGTTCCTGTGGCTGCGCCAAAGCCCCTATTGGGCCGGCATCACCTTGTTTTCCGCCGATTACAGGGTGCAGAACTTTCGCGCCATGGACCAGGTTTTCCCCTATCGGCCCGTTGCGCGGTCCGGCCCGGTATGGGGTTTTGGCGATGCCCCGCAGCCCCTGCCGCAACAATACGAATTTGGCGGCACCGCGCGTGACCTGGCCGCATTTCTGGCGCGCACCGAAACCACGGGTCTGCTGGTCGTTCATCGCGGCATGATCACGCATGAATCCTATTTTCTGGGCGCCGACCAGACATCGCCCTTTACCTCGTGGTCGGTGGCCAAATCGGTGCTTTCGGCCCTGATCGGCATTGCCATCGACGAAGGGCATATTGACAGTATCCGCGATCCCATCGGCCGCTATGCCACCGCGCTGGCAGATACGGATTTCGGCGCGGTGTCCATCGAGGATGCGTTGACCATGTCCTCGGGCATCGCCTTTGACGAGGATTACGACGCGCCCTTTTCCGACATCAACATGCTGTTCATCCGCGCCATGGCCCTGGGCGCCCCGGTTCAGGACACCATCGCGGCGTTGCGCACCGAACGGGCGCCCGGTGTCTTCAATGCCTACAGCAGCGCCGACAGCATGGCGCTGGGGCTGGTGCTGGAGGGGGCGACCGGCATGGCCGTGGCCGAGTATCTGGAAAGTCGCCTCTGGGGGCCGATGGGCGCCGAGGCCGACGCCTTTTGGTCCACCGACCGCACGGGGCGCGAATTCGCGCTGTGCTGCCTGAATGCCGTGTTGCGCGATTACGCGCGCTTTGGCCGGCTGTTTCTGGAGGGTGGCGCCCGTGACGGGCGGCAGATCGTGCCTGCCGATTGGGTGACCGCCTCGGTCACGCCCGGCGCGCCGCATCTGCAACCGGGCGACAACCCGGCATCCGACTGGACCTTTGGCTATGGCTATCAGTGGTGGGTGCCGGAAGAGCCGCAGGGCGATTTTCTGGCCATCGGCGTCTGGGGGCAGTACATCTATGTCGATCCGGTGCGCGAGGTCGTCATCGTGAAAACCAGTGCCGATCCGGAATTTGATGACAACGATCACGAAACCGTCGCCGTCTTTCGTGCCATTGCGGCCGCCTTCGGGGCGGGGAACTGATCTGCGGGGGCATGGTTCGGGCGTTGGGGCTTGCCATCGGCAAGGCAAGCTTTCCATATGCCCCTGACAGGAAAGCATCGGGGGGCAGGTCCATCATGCAGGGTGATCAATCGCTGGTCGATGCCGATGCGGGCTTTCTGGCGGCATTGGACTCGGCGCTGCCCTCCGGCACGTTGCGCCCGGTTGCCGCGCGCTATCTGGAAGAACCACGCGGCCGCTATGCCGGCAGGGCAGGGGCCGTGGCCTGCCCCGCCATGGCCGAGCAGGTCTCGGTGATCCTGCAGGCCGCCCATCGCGCGCGGGTTGGCGTCGTGCCCTATGGCGGCGGCACCGGGCTGGTTGGCGGGCAACTGGCGCCCGACGGGCCGATTCCGTTGTTGATGTCGCTGGACCGGATGGCGCGCATCCGCGCGGTCGATGCGCCCGGCAATGTGCTGATGGCCGAGGCCGGGTGCATTCTTGCCGATGTGCAGGCGGCGGCCGTGGCGGCGGGGCGGCTTTTCCCGCTGTCACTGGCATCCGAAGGTTCGGCCCGGATCGGCGGCTTGCTGGGCACCAATGCCGGCGGTACCGGGGTTATCCGCTGGGGCAACATGCGTGACCTGTGCCTGGGGCTAGAGGTGGTGCTGGCCGACGGGCGTGTCTGGCACGGGTTGAAGGCGCTGCGCAAGGATAACATGGGCTATGACCTGCGCCACCTGATGATCGGCGCCGAGGGCACATTGGGGGTCATCACGGCGGCCAGCCTGCGGCTGGTGGCGCCACCCGCGCGCACCGGCGCGGCGCTGATGGTGGTGAACAGCCCGGCAGCCGCCCTGGCGCTGCTGGGCCAGGCGCAGGCACGGCTGGGCGAGGGGGTTTCGGGCTTTGAACTGATCGGTGGCATGGGCCTGCGCTTTCTGGCCGACACCATGCCACAGGTCCGCCAGCCCTTTGCCCAGCCGCCGGAATGGATGGTGCTGATCGATCTTGGCCTGCCCGCCGGGCTGGACCCTGCCGCCGAACTGGAGGCGCTGTTTGCCGACGCGCTGGCGGCCGGGCAGGTATCGGATGGCGTGATCGCCGCATCCGAGGGGCAGCGGCGTGACTTCTGGACCGTGCGCGAATCGATCCCTGCCGCCAACCGCCAGATCGGCGCCATCTCAAGCCATGACATCTCGGTGCCCATGGGCGCGGTGCCGGAATTCATCGACCGGGCCGGGCCGGCGCTGGCCCTTGTCGGCGATTTCCGAATCAACTGTTTTGGCCATCTGGGCGATGGCAACCTGCATTACAATGTCTTCCCCCCCCATGGCGAAACCCGCGTCGACCACGAGGGCAAGCGCGCGCTGATCAAGTCTTGCGTGCATGATCTGGTGCATGACCTGGGCGGGTCGGTGGGGGCCGAACATGGGGTCGGGCGCCTGAAGGTGGATGATCTGGAACGCTATGGAGACCCGGTGGCGCTGGCCGCCATGCGCGCGATCAAGGCATCACTTGACCCGCATGGCATCATGAATCCCGGCGCGGTGCTGCGGGCCGGGCGGTAGTTCAGGGTCAAAAGGGCCGGTGCCATGTTGTGGCGGGCCGCTGGCTGCGTGCGGGGTCCAGGGCCTGTGCGGCACTGGAACGCCTTGCCGACGAGGGGCAATTCATCCCGCCGCAAAGGCTGTGTCGGGCAGGGCGGGCAAGGCTGCGGTCAGGCGGGCGACATGGGCGCGGGCGCGGGCTTCGGCCTCGGCGCCCTGTCCGGCCAGGATCGCCTGCACCAGCCCGGCGCGTTCGGCGCTTGCCGCCTCTTCGTGGCGCAGGGGGCGCAACTGGGCGCGGATCAGATGAATTTGCAGTGCCGGCAGCAGGCGCTGCAATTCGCCATTGCCCCCCAGCGCCACCAGTTCGCGGTAATAGCGTGCCCGCGCGCGCGCCTCGGTATCCGGTTCTGCCGTTGCCAGCACCCGCGCGGCGCTGTCAAAGCGTGCCGGATCGGCGCCCGCCGCCACCGCCTCGCCTGCCTCGCGCGCGGCCAGACCCAGCAATGCCTCGGTCACCCGCAGCAGATCGCGCGCCGCGCGCCGGTCCAGCCTGCGAATGCGCGCCCCCCGATGCGGCATCTGTTCGACCACGCCGCCGGCAGCCAGCCGGCCCAGCGCCTCGCGCACGGTCGAACGGCCGACATGATAGGCCTGCATCAGGTCAGGTTCCACCAACCGCTGGCCAGGTACATAGCGCCCGTCGGAAAGCCCGTGCAGGATATCGCGCACCAGCCCGTCCGGACTGGAAGAGGCGGGCCGGTTCATCGCCATGGTCATCGCTTCGGTACCATCTCCCAGGCGATTTCAGCCAGCGGGCCGGCCATGCGGCCCATCTCGGCAGCGCGGGCGTCGGATGCGGTGCCGTCCAGCGCGCGCCGGGCGATGCCCTGAATGATGGCCGCCAGTCGGAAGAGGCCCAGAATGACGTAAAAGTCAAAGTCATCCGGCCTTTCACGGCCGGTTCTGCGGCACCAGAGGTTGATATAGTCCTCTTCCGAAGGGATGCCTGTCCCGGTCAGATCAACCCCGCCCAGCCCCCTGAACAGCCCCGGTTCGATCCGCCAGACCATCACGTTATAGGCGAAATCGGCATAGGGGCAGCCCAGTGTGGACAGTTCCCAATCCACCACCGCCAGAACGCGCGGTTCGGTCGGGTGCACGATCAGGTTGTCCAGCCGGTAGTCACCATGCGACAGGCGTACCTCTTCCGGGCGCGTCGGCTGGTGCCGGGGCAGCCAGTCGATCAGCGCGTCCATTGCCTTGATCTGATGCGTCTCGCTGGCCCGATACTGTTTTGTCCAGCGGGCAATCTGGCGTTCGACATAGCCGCCTTGCCGCCCGTAATCGCCCAGACCCACTGACTGCGGGTCTACGGTGCTGATGGCCGCAATCGCCTGATTCATCGCATCAAAGGTTCGGGCACGTTCGTCCGGGGTCATGTCCGGCAGGCGCGGGTCGAACAGGGTGCGGCCCGGCAGGTACTCCATGACAAAGAACATCGAGCCCATCACGACCGGGTCGGTACACAATGCATGCACCTTGGGTACCGGCACATCGGTCCCTGCCAGCGCCTGCATCACACGAAATTCGCGGTCTACCTGATGCGCCGAGGGCAACACATTGCCCACCGGTTTCTGGCGCAGCACATACTGGCCGCTGGCCGCATCCACGCGCCATGTGGGGTTCGATTGCCCGCCTGACAACCTGTGCAGGCTGACCGGTCCTTCGAAGCCCGGCACATGGTCAGCCATCCAGGCGTTGAGTTCAGCTTCGGGCATACTTTCCCCCTTCCCGTGCGGTGCCGCCGCAGAATGCCCTTTCGGTCAACCGACGGTCAAGCGAAAATCGTCAGACGATCTTGTCTGCCATCGCTTTTCGCGTTAGGCTCGCGCCCAGTTACAGGAGGACAGCATGATTCCCGAAAAATCCGCCCGTGTGATCGAGCTTGAGGGGCGCCTCAAGGATTTCATGGAAGAGCATATCTATCCCAATGAAGCCCGCTATTTCCGCGAGGCCGAGGATCTGGGCCCCTTTGCCGTGTTCCCGCTGATCGAGGAACTGAAGCCAAAGGCGCGCGCGGCGGGGCTGTGGAACCTGTTTCTGCCCGAATCCGAGCGCGGCGCGGGGCTGAGCAATCTTGAATATGGCCATCTGTGCGAAATCATGGGCCGGTCCTTTCTGGCGCCCGAAGTGTTCAACTGTTCCGCCCCCGACACGGGCAACATGGAGGTGATCGAGCGCTATGGCACCGACGCCGACCGCGAAAAATGGTTGAAACCGCTGCTGGCCGGCGAGATTCGGTCATGCTTTGCCATGACCGAACCCGCTGTCGCCTCCTCCGATGCCACGAATATCGAGGCCGAGATCCGGCGCGAGGGCGATGAATACGTCATCAACGCGCGCAAGTGGTACACCACCGGCGCCTCGAACCCGGCGTGCAAGATCTGCATCTTCATGGGCAAGACCGATCCGCACAATCCTGACCGGCACAAGCAGCAGTCGATGATCCTGGTGCCGATGGATACCCCGGGCATTACCGTCACGCGCTCGCTGCCGGTCTTTGGTTGGTATGGCGTGCCTGACCGGGCCTCTGAAGTGCTGTTCGAGAATGTGCGCGTGCCGGCGGCCAACATGCTGCTGGGCGAAGGGCGCGGGTTCGAGATCGCGCAAGGCCGGCTTGGACCGGGCCGCATTCACCATTGCATGCGGTCCATCGGCATGGCCGAGCGGATGCTGGAGGCGATGATTGACCGCAGCCTGCAGCGCGTCGCCTTTGGTAAGCCGGTGGCCGAACAGGGCGTCACGCGCGAGCGTATCGCCAATGCCCGTATCCTGATTGACCAGAGCCGGCTGCTGACGCTTCATGCTGCCCACAAGATGGACACGGTAGGCAACAAGGAAGCCCGTATCGAGATCGCGATGATCAAGGTGGCGGTGCCGAACATGCTGTGCCAGGTCAGCGACTGGGCAATCCAGATGTTCGGCGGCGGCGGCACCAACAACGATTTCGGTACCGCCATGGCCTATGCCATCGGCCGTGTGCTGCGGTTGGCCGACGGGCCGGACGAGGTGCACCGCGACCAGCTTGCGCGGCTTGAGATCAAGAAGCGCAAAGGTCTGAACCATCCGGGCTGGGAGCCGATGCTGACCGGTCGTGCCCTGCCGCCCGAAGCCGCGCAATGAGCACGCTTTCGTTGGCCGGGCGGGTGGCGGTTGTCACCGGTGCGGCAAGCGGCATTGGCCGGGCATCGGCCCGGCTGATGGCAGCGCGCGGCGCGGCCGTGGTCCTGGCAGACCGTCAGGACCCGGCCGAGACCGCAGACATCATTCGTGCTGCCGGCGGGCAGGTCAGGGCGCTGGCGCTTGACGCGGCCACCGAAGACGGCGCCGACGCTTTTGTGCGCACCGCGCTGGACGGTTTTGGCCGGCTGGATATCCTGCATGCCAACGCGGGCGTGTCAGGGCCGCTGCCACCTGACCTGACCGTGGGTGCGGGTGATTTTTCAGAGAAACATCGGATCAACCTGATAGGCCCCTGGCTGGCAATCCGTTCGGCTTTGCCGCATCTGAAACCGGGCGCGTCGATCATCTGCACGGCGTCGGTGGCAGGGCTGCGCGCCGGGGCGGGCGGCATACCCTATTCGGCGTCAAAGGCCGGGGTGGTCAGCCTGGTGCAGACGGTTGCCAATGCCATCGCCGGCAGCGGTGTGCGCGCCAATGCGGTGGCGCCGGGGCTGATCGAAACCGGCATGACAGCGCCGCTGTATGACGACGCGCGCGCACGCGGGCGCGAGGACAGGATCGGCCAGTTGAACCCGCTGCGGCGCGGTGGCGAACCCGAGGAGATTGCCGAACTGGTAGCCTTTCTTGCCTCTGATGCCGCATCCTATGTCAATGGTCAGGTCATCGCAGCGGATGGCGGGCTGACCTCCTGCCTGCCGGTGGCGCCCCGCCCGGCCGGGGGGCGGCCCGGGACCTAGGCCGCGCATGGGCCGCGCATGGGCCGGGCCGTAACCGCCGCCCGTCAGGCGGCGTGGCGCGCCTGCATTTCCTCCCAGGCGCGGTTCAGGGCCACCAGCCGCGCCTCGGCCAGGCGCACGGCCTCTTCGGGAACGCCGCGCGCACGCAACGCGTCGGGGTGCGTCTCGCGCACCATGCGGCGCCATGCGGCGCGCGCATCGTCCAGGCTGGCGCCTGGTGCCAGTTCCAGCAGGTCGCAGGGGTCAGTGGAACTTTCAGGGACGAAACGCGCCTTCATCGCGCGAAAACAGGGCTCTGACAGCCCAAAGATCATGCCTACTTCGCGTAGGAAGGCATCTTCGGCGGGGTGATAGTCGCCATCGGCCATGGCGATGTGGAAAAGCCCTTCCATCAGGTCGCGCAACACCGGGTCGCCCGGCGGGAACATGGCCGCGATCTTGCGCGCATAGGCGTCATAGCCCGCCACATCCTGACGGGCCAGGTTGAACACGCGTGCCGCATGGGCCTCTTCGCCCGGCGGAATGGTAAAGATGGCACGGAACATCGCAACCTCGTTGCGGGTCACCTGCCCGTCGGCCTTTGCCAGTTTCGCCCCCAGCGCGATCACGCCAATGGTAAAGGCGACCGTGCGTTCCGGTGCCTCGCGCAGATGGTCGAACACCACGCTGAGAGGTTCGCCCGCGCGAAGCGCCGCCAGGGCGGCAGATATGCGTGACCAGATCGACATGTCGGCAAATTAGTACAGACTGCGGGTTTTGCCCATCAGTCAGTAAGCAGAAGTTTCTGCATCAGCACAAGATCATGATGGATGCCGAATTTCCAGCCAGCATCGGGGATACGGCCCACCTCGGTAAAGCCAAGGCGATGGTGAAAGGCGATGCTGGGCGCATTGCTGGCCGTCAGCGCACCGATCAGCATGCGCATGCCGCGCCCCCTTGCATGGGTTTCCAGCGCCGTCATCAGGGCATGGCCCATGCCCCGCCCGTGCGCCTGCGGGTGCAGATAGATCGTGTGTTCCATGCAACGGGCATAGCCTTGCCCAGCCCGAAACTGGAAATACCGGGCAAAGCCCCGCACCTGCCCCCCCTCGTCAGCAACCAGAAAGGCATGCCGGTCAGCGCGGGCCTGTTCGATCAGGGAAATGATGTCCTGCGGGGTCTTTTCGACCGGGTTGAAGGTGATCGCACTGTCACGGATCACCGGGTTCCAGATATCGGCAATGGCGGTGGCGTCTTGCGCCAGGGCATCGCGGATCATGCCAGAATGCGCGGCCCGTGTGGTGTGTCCAGTTCGACCGCCAGCGCCGGCTCGGCGCCCAGGGTGATGGCAAGGCGCGAATCGGTCATCACCGGGTCAAGGGCCGCACGCAGGGCAGGGGCATCAGGATGTGCGATGATCAGGCGCCGCAACCGCACACCCTGATCTGGCAGGGCATCGGCGGGATGCGCCTGGCTGTGCCACTGGATCAGCGCAGGAAAGAGGCCCGAAAAGGGCAGCATGCCGTCGTCAGGCACCGCCATGTCCCATTCATAGGCATTGCGGGTAAAGCTGATCGGTACGCCGATGCCCTGCGGCGCAGTCGCCAGTGCCGATGTCATGTCAGCGGTACGGGCAATCCAGCACCGTGGGCGCGTTACGCCGTCAAAGGTGTCCAGCCCGAACCAGCGTGGCCGGCCCGGTGCCGGTGCGGCGGGGTTGACGGCGATCACCTCAAGGTATTCGCCCGGCCCCAATGACAGCAGCCGATTATGTGTGCCCATCGCCGCGTGGTCGCCGCCTGGCGCCAACGGCACCCCCAGCGCCTGTTCGACTGTCGCCGCACCCGCGTCCAGCGATGTGGCGGCGACAGCCAGATGAGCGAATGTCAGCAAGCGATTTCCCCTGGTCCAGCAGGCACGGCCCGTCAGGCGGCGCGCAGATACCTGTCCATAAAGGCAAGCAGCCGCACCCAAAGCAAGGGCTCGGTATCAAAATCGAAACCATGCGCCTGGCCTTCGGCGATCATGAGATCGGCCGGCCGGCCGACAGCGGCCAGCCGTTCGGCCAGAGCCTGCGTCCGGGCAACCGGCACGATCGGATCGGCGGTGCCGTGCGACAGAAACAGCGGCACGGCGCAATCCTCTACCGGAATTCGGGCGCCAGGGGCCAGTTGACTGTCCTTGCCGGGCCAGACCCAGGCGCGCGGCCCATCCGGTTCGGTGTTCAGCCGCGGGGTGCCGCCGGCCATGGCGGCACGAAATTCGACCGGGTCAAAGGCGCCGGTCACCAGCCCGGTCGGTGCATGCGCTGCGACACAGGCGAACGGGCCCGCGCCGCCCATCAACGCGGCCAGGATCAAGGCGGCCTCGCCGCCCTTTGACCAGCCAAACAGCCCGACCGGCCCGGAAGCCTGCGGATGCGCGGCCAAGGCCCGCCCGGCGTCCAGCACCGGCGGCAGGGGCACATCACGGATGGGCCCCGCACCGAACAGGTCGCCGGAGCCGTATTCGGCGGCCAGTGCCAGATAGCCATGCGCGGCCAGGATGGCGGCAAACCGGTGCGACCAACCCGCCATCGGCCCCTCGGCGCCGTGCAGCAGCACCACGCCGGGCAGGCCGACCGCCGCCGTGCTGCCCTGTTCACGCGGCCCGTAAAGCGCACCATGCGTGCCCAACTGCTGCAGACTCAGACCCGGCATCGCGCCCCCCTCAGCCCGTTGTTCCGGCCGCGCCGCGCGCCGCGCGGATCAGCTTCAGGATGTCGCGGGCAGCGTTGGGAATGTTGGTGCCGGGGCCAAAGATCGCCTTGACGCCGCTGTCATGCAGAAACTGGTAATCCTGTTGCGGGATCACGCCGCCGCAGATCACCAGAATATCGTCCGCGCCTGCATCCTTCAGCGCCTGCACCAGTTTCGGCGCCAGGGTCTTGTGCCCGGCCGCCTGGCTGGAAATGCCGATCACATGCACATCGTTGTCGATGGCATCCTGCGCGGCCTCTTCAGGTGTCTGGAACAGGGGGCCGACATCGACATCAAAGCCGATATCGGCAAAGGCGGTGGCGATGACCTTGGCGCCCCGGTCATGGCCATCCTGGCCCATCTTGACCACCAGCATGCGCGGGCGGCGCCCCTCTGCCTCGGCAAAAGCCTCGACATCGCGCTGGATGGCGGCGAACTCGTCATCGCCCTCATAGGCCGCGCCATAGACCCCGGCCAGCGTCTTTACTTCGGCCCGGTGGCGGCCGAACACCTTTTCCATCGCCATGCTGATTTCCCCCACAGTTGCCCGTGCCCGTGCGGCCTCGACCGCGGCTTCCAGCAGGTTGCCGCCCTCGCGCGCGCGGCGCTCGACCTCGGCCAGGGCCGCATCGCAGGCGGCAGGGTCGCGGCTGGCGCGCACCTTTTCCAGCCGGGCAATCTGGCTGTCGCGCACCTTGGCGTTGTCGATCTCCAGAATGTCGATCGGGTCTTCCTTGTCCTTGCGGTACTTGTTGACGCCGACGATCACATCCTCGCCCCGGTCGATCAGCGCCTGACGCCGCGCCGCGCTTTCCTCGATCCGCAGCTTGGGCATGCCAGAGGCCACAGCCTTGGTCATCCCCCCCACTTCTTCAACTTCCTCGATCAGTTTCCACGCCGCTTCGGCCAGGTCTGCTGTCAGTTTTTCAACATAATAGCTGCCGGCCAGCGGATCGACGACCTTGGTGACGCCGGTTTCCTCTTGCAGGATCAGCTGAGTATTGCGGGCGATGCGGGCGCTGAACTCGGTGGGCAGGGCGATGGCCTCGTCCAGCGCGTTGGTATGCAGCGACTGCGTGCCGCCCAGCACGGCGGCCAGCGCCTCGTAGGCCGTGCGCACGACGTTGTTATAGGGGTCCTGTTCCTGCAGCGACACGCCCGAGGTCTGGCAATGCGTGCGCAGCATCATCGAGCCCGCCTTCTTCGGGTTGAATTCCGACATGATGCGGTGCCACAGCAGGCGCGCGGCGCGCAGCTTGGCGGCTTCCATGAAGAAATTCATGCCGATGGCGAAGAAGAAACTCAGCCGCCCGGCAAAGGCGTCCACATCCATGCCGCGCGCGATGGCCGCGCGCACATATTCGCGCCCGTCGGCCAGGGTAAAGGCCAGCTCCTGCACCAGGTTCGCGCCAGCCTCCTGCATATGGTAGCCAGAGATGGAGATGGAGTTGAAGCGCGGCATCTCGGCGGCGGTGTATTCAATGATGTCGGCCACCAGGCGCATGCTGGCCTCTGGCGGATAGACATAGGTGTTGCGCACCATGAATTCCTTCAGGATGTCGTTCTGGATGGTGCCTGACAGCAGCTTCCGGTCGACGCCCTGTTCCTCGCCGGTGACGATGAAATTGGCCAGAATGGGGATGACGGCGCCGTTCATGGTCATCGACACCGAGACCTTTTCCAGCGGAATGCCGTCAAAAAGGATCTTCATGTCCTCGACCGAATCGATGGCGACTCCGGCCTTGCCGACATCGCCGACCACGCGCTCGTGATCACTGTCATACCCGCGATGTGTGGCCAGATCGAAGGCGACCGAGACGCCCTGCTGCCCCGCGGCCAGCGCCTTGCGATAAAAGGCGTTCGATTCCTCGGCGGTGGAAAAGCCGGCATACTGCCGGATCGTCCAGGGCCGGCCGGCATACATTGTGGCGCGCGGGCCGCGGGTAAACGGCGCCAGGCCCGGCAGGCTGTTCATATGCTCCAGGCCGCGCAGATCGTCTTGCGTATACAGGGGCTTGACCGGAATCCCTTCCAGCGTGTCCCAGGTCAGGCTGTCCGGGCTGCGGCCTTTCAGCTCTTTCTCGGCAAGGGCTGCCCATTCGGCAGGGCCGGGTGCTGGCTCGTTCATGCTGTCAATCCTTCATGCTGGCCTGCGCTGCCGCAAGGTTTGCGGCAAATCTGCGGGCGGTATGGTGTTTTCTGATCCGGCCTGCCTATATCTAGGGCAGAGAACCCAAAGCGAATGCCTCTGATGCGAACCATTCTTGCCCTTGTCCTTGCGCCGCTTCTGGCTGTGCCCCCCCTGACCCCCGGTGCGGCGCAGGCACAGACCGTGCCGCCGGCGCAGGTGATCCTTGTCACCGAGGCGCTGCCCGAGGCCGCGGCCAATGTCGCCGAGGGCGATGCGGCAGAAGAGGAAATGCCCGAGGGGCTGCGCATCATCGATGCGGCCGGCGTCGATCCTGCTGATTTTGCCTGGGAATGGCGCATCCTGGCCGTGATGGCCGACACACCGAACGACCCCGCCTTTATCCGCCAGATGCGCGATATCGCCGATCGCGCGGCGGATCTGCACGAGCGCGATGTGGTGGTGATGACCGATACCGACCGCAATTCGGGCAGTGCCCTGCGGCAGATGCTGCGCCCGCGCGGGTTCATGCTGGCGATCATCGACAAGGATGGCGAGGTCAAGCAACGCCGCCCCGCCCCGCGCTCGGTGCGCGAGCTGAACGCCGTGATCGACCGCTTTCCGCTGCGGCGGCAAGAGATCATGGAGCGCCTGCCGTCAGGCCGGGACTGAGCGCGCAGCCGGACCGGGCCCCGCGAAGGGGGGGGGGGGGGGGGGGGGGGGGGGGGGGGGGGGGGGGCGGGG
>JAFIED010000159.1 GCA_020832805.1 Pararhodobacter sp. | reverse complement strand
GGGGGCTGGGGGGGGGGGCCCCCCTCGGGCCTGCGGCCCTCACCCCCCGGAGTATTTCGGGCAAAATGAAAGGGCGCGGTTGCGTTGGCGTCAGCGGTTCTGTGCCGCCTCGTATTCCGCCGCCTCGGCCAGCCATTCGGCGGCGTAGTCGACATCCTGCCATTCCTTGAACCACGGCCCGCCCCGGGTGTGATGGACGGCCTGTGGATACCCTGTGGCGGGTTTGTCGTACCAGCCTTCCAGCCAGTTCCAGCCGGTGGGCAGCGCGCCGATCTCGTCATCTGCGGCCCATTGCATGCGGTGCAGATAGGCGCCTGATTCGCGGTTCACCAGTTCCGGCGTCAGTTGGCGCGTGCTGGGATGTTCGCAGTTCAGCAGCATGAAGGACGACCAGTTCTTGCGCGGATAGGCCGATTGCGGCACGCCGTCCATCTTGGTGGTTTCCTTTGGCTGGTAGTCATGCTGCACGCACAGGACCGCGTATTTGGGGTCCATGTATTGCTGCAACTCGGCCACATCGCCGAAGAACAGAAAGTCGCAATCGACAAAGATCGCCCAGCCCTGATAGCCCGCCAGATGCGGCACCAGAAAGCGCGAATAGGTGAATTCGGTCGACGCCAGCGGGTCGATCTCGCGCGTGTAGAGGTCCTGATCGACCAGGTCATGCAGCTTGATGGGAATGACCTGGACCGGGATGGTCGCGTGTTTTTCAAGCGATTGCCGGGCAACCTGATAGGCGATGTCCTCTCGCGAGTCCCAGCCGATAAAGACACGAAGTGGCGTCATGAAAGCACTTCCTTCTGACAGTTTGGCGCGCGTCGCGCATGACATAGCGGGATCGTGCGGGCGGCGAAACCGGATTCGCGGTGTTCCGGCCCCCGAGGGGCGAAAACCGGCCATGCCCCGGCGGCATGGCGCGCGCCGATGTCAGCGCCGGGCCCCGGTATCCAGCATGGTGCAGATTGCGCTGAAGGCCCGGTCCAGCGGCTGCATGGTGTCGGCCTGCACCCGTGCCGCACCGGCCAGAAAAGGCGCGCGAAAAGCCGCATCCTGGGCTGACACGACGGCCTGCGCCATGGCCGCCGCATCGGCCACTTCCAGCGCGCCGCCTTCGGCATGCAGGCGGGCATAGGCCTCGCGGAAATTGCCGACATGCGGGCCGTGCAGGATCATCACACCCAGGGCTGTGGCCTCGAACGGGTTCTTGCCGGTCAGGGGCGTGCCGGCGACGGGCATGGAATTGCCGGTATAGGCCACGGGAGCCAGCCGGTACCACAGGCCCATCTCGCCCAGCGTGTCGGCGATATAGACGGCCGTGTCAGCGGTGATTGCGTCGCCAAGTGACCGGCGGGCAATCTGCTGGCGGGTGAAACGGGCAAGGGCCGCGGCCTGGGTGGCATCGGCCTGGGCCATCTGGCGCGGGGCGACGATCATCAGCAGATCAGGCATCTGTGCACGCGCGCTGGCATGCGCCTGGAACAGTTGCGGCTCCTCGGCGGTCTTGGTCGATGCGGCAAGCCAGCGCGGGCGCGCGCCGATCTGCGCGCCGATCTGCGCGCGGGCCTGCGGCAGGTCCGGTGGCGGGGCCGACGCGGCCTTGAGCAGGCCCGTGACCTGCATCTTGTGGGCCGGCGCGCCCAGATCGAGGAACAGATCGCGCGAGCGTGCATCCTGCACATGAATGGCGTCGAACAGGTTCATCAACCAGCCATTGGCGGCGCGGAAACGGCGGCGGCGGCGATAGCGGCGTTCGGTCACATGGGCATTGAGGATCAACATGGGCGTGGCGCGCGCGCGGGTTGCGGCCAGCAGACAGGGCCACAGGTCCATTTCCGACAGGACCATTGCATCCGGGCGCCAGTGATCCAGAAAGCGGTTCACCGCCTGCGGGCAATCGACCGGGGCAAATTGGTGGATCACCCGCGCAGGCAATCCGCGCATGCCCAGGGCGTCGGCGGCGGCGCGGGTGACCGAGGTCAGCAGGAAATGCGTATCGGGCCGCTCTTGCGAGAGGCGGTCGAGCAGGGTCAGCAGCACTGCGGTTTCGCCGACGCTGACGCCGTGCAGCCAGACAAGCTGACCCATCGGGCGCGGATGACCGGCATGGCCAAAACGCTCGGGCAGGCGGGCGGGATCTTCCTTGCCGCGACGCGCGCGCCGGGCCAGCGCAAGCCGCCACAGGGGGGCCGAGACAGCGGCAAAGGCCAGATAGGCGCGGATCAGGGCGGGTGCGGGGGGCAAGGGCATGGGGCGCAGGTCGTTGGGTCGGACAGACGGCGATGGCGGGGGCATAGCCGATTGCGGCGCCGGGGGGAACGCCAATCACGCGGTCTGCGCGGGGCCGGGCGTTCAGCGTTCGTGGCGCCTGCCCCTTGCCCGGCGCCCGGCTTTGGGCCAGAAATACCGCATGAAAACCCCGCGCTATACCCCGCTTGTACAATCCCTGCCCGCCACCGTGCCTTTCGTTGGCCCCGAAGTGCAGGAGCGCGCGCGCGAACAGCGCTTTCGCGCCCGGTTGGGGGCAAATGAAAGCTGCTTTGGCCCCTCGCCCCGCGCGATCGAGGCGATGGCGGCGGCAGCGGGAGATCAGTGGATGTATGGCGACAGTGCCAGCCATGACCTGAAGGCGGCGCTGGCGGCGCATCTGGGCGTGACCCCGGCGCATCTGGTGGTGGGCGAGGGGATCGACGGGCTGCTGGGCTATCTGGTGCGGCTGACGGTGGCGCAGGGCGATGCGGTGGTCACCTCGGATGGTGCCTATCCGACGTTCAACTATCATGTGGCGGGTTTCGGCGGGGTGCTGCACAAGGTGCCCTATCTGGGTGATCACGAGGACCCGGCGGCGCTGGTCGCCACGGCGCGGCGGGTGGCGGCGAAACTGTTGTATCTGGCAAACCCGGACAACCCCATGGGCAGCTGGCACCGTGGCCCGGTGATCGAGCAGATGATCGATAACCTGCCAGAGGGCACCTTGCTGGTGCTGGACGAGGCCTATCTGGAGTTCGCCCCCGAAGGCACCGCCCCAAGGTTAGACCCTGATGACCCGCGCGTGATTCGGATGCGCACCTTTTCAAAGGCTTATGGCCTGGCCGGGGCGCGGGTGGGCTATGCGGTTGCGGCGCCGGGGCTGATTGCGGCCTTTGACAAGGTGCGCAATCACTTTGGCATGAATCGCGCGGCCCAGATCGGCGCGCTGGCGGCATTGAACGATCAGGGCTGGCTGCGCGATGTGCAGGAAAAGGCCCTGGCCGCGCGGGCGCGGCTGGAACAGATCGCCCTGGACAACGGGCTGCGCGCGCTGCCCTCTGCCACCAATTTCGTGACCATCGATTGCGGGCGCGACGGTGATTTTGCGCGCGCGGTGCTGGCACGTCTGATGGCGCGCGGCCTGTTCGTGCGCATGCCCTTTGTGGCGCCGCAGGACCGATGCATCCGGATCAGCCTGGGTGCACCGCCAGAGCTGGACATGGTGGCCGAGGCGTTGCCCCAATCCCTGGCAGAGGCGGCGGCGGGGTGACAAAGCGCCTTGAAGAAAGGCGCTTGCAACGCGGTTGAGAAACCGCGTTGGGCGCACCCGATGGTGACGGTTGCGCAAGGTTCCGATGGACCGGCGGGTTTGTTTTACCAAATCAAGACAGATAGACACGAAACTTTCTTGATGTTGCATGTCAGGCAGGTGCCGCGCAGGGAAAGGGGGCAAAGCTTTCCCTTTGCCCCCGAACCATACCATCAGCTTCCTGTGCGCGGTGGCGGGCCGTGTTCAGTCTGCCGTCAGCAGAGGTGGTTTCGACCCCGAGATGCGGCGCTTCTCGCCTTCTTCGATCTCGAGCGCGATCTGGTCGTCTCGCAGCACCACACGCACCAGCCCGCCCTTGACCAGGCGGCCGAACAGCAATTCCTCGGCCAACGGCTTTTTCACGTTTTCCTGGATCACCCGGGCCAGTGGCCGGGCGCCCATCTTGTCGTCATAGCCCTTGTCGCCCAGCCAGGCGGCGGCCTCTTCGGACAGTTCGAACGTGACATTGCGGTCCATCAGCTGTGCCTCAAGCTGCAGCACGAACTTTTCCACCACCTTCATGATGGTATCCTTGCGCAGCGGCGCGAAGCTGATCACGGCATCCAGGCGATTGCGGAATTCGGGTGTGAACGTGCGCTCGATGGCGGCGGTATCCTCGCCTTCGCGCCGGTCGCGCCCGAAACCGATGGCCGCCTTGGCCTGTTCGGTTGCCCCTGCGTTCGAGGTCATGATCAGGATCACGTTGCGGAAGTCCACCTGCCGGCCGTTATGGTCGGTCAGCTTGCCGTGGTCCATGACCTGCAGCAGGATGTTGTAGACATCCGGATGCGCCTTTTCGATCTCGTCCAGCAGCAGCACGCAATGCGGGTGCTGGTCGACGCCATCGGTCAACAGACCGCCCTGATCAAAGCCGACGTAGCCCGGCGGTGCGCCGATCAGGCGGGAAACCGCGTGTTTCTCCATGTATTCGGACATGTCGAACCGCAGCAGTTCCACGCCCAGCGATGCCGCCAGTTGCTTGGCCACTTCGGTCTTGCCGACGCCGGTGGGGCCTGCGAACAGGTAGTTGCCAATGGGCTTTTCGGGTTCGCGCAGGCCGGCACGGGACAGCTTGATGGCCGATGCCAGCGCCACGATCGCCGCATCCTGGCCGAAGACAACGCGCTTGAGTGCCGTTTCCAGATCGCGCAATACCTCGGCATCGTCCTTGGAGACGTTCTTGGGCGGGATGCGGGCAATCTTGGCCACCACCGCCTCGATCTCTTTCGGACCGATCGTCTTGCGCCGCTTTGATTCCGCCAGCAGGTGCTGAGCCGCGCCGGCTTCGTCGATCACGTCGATGGCCTTGTCGGGCAGTTTGCGGTCGTTGATATAGCGTGCCGAAAGTTCCACCGCCGTCTTGATGGCGTCATTGGTATAGCGCAGTTCGTGGTGTTGTTCGAAATAGGGTTTCAGCCCCATCAGGATCTTGATGGAATCCTCGACCGTGGGTTCCACCACGTCGATCTTCTGGAACCGGCGCGACAAGGCGCGATCCTTTTCGAAATGCTGCCGAAACTCCTTGTAGGTCGTCGACCCCATGCAGCGCAGCTTGCCGCCCTGCAGCGCGGGTTTCAGCAGGTTCGACGCATCCATCGCCCCGCCGGATGTGGCGCCGGCGCCGATGACCGTGTGGATCTCGTCGATGAACAGGACCGCATCGGGGTGATCTTCCAGCTCTTTCATCACCGATTTCAGGCGTTCCTCGAAATCGCCGCGATAGCGCGTGCCCGCCAGCAGGGCGCCCATATCCAGCGAATAGATGGTCGATCCGGACAGGATATCCGGTGTTTCGCCATCCACGATCTTCTTGGCCAGCCCCTCGGCAATCGCGGTCTTGCCCACACCGGGGTCCCCCACCAGCAGCGGGTTGTTCTTGCGCCGGCGGCACAGCACCTGAATGCAGCGCTCGACCTCGGACGCGCGGCCGATCAGCGGGTCGACATCGCCCTTGACCGCCTTGGCGTTCAGATCGACGCAGTATTTTGCCAGCGCCGAATCCTTGGGGTCGGTCTTGGTCGGCCCTGCTTCCTCGCGGGCCTCTTCGGCGCCGGCCACGGGCCGGGCCTCGGAAAATTCGGGGTTCTTGGCGACACCCTGCGCGAAATAGTTAACGGCATCATAGCGCGTCATGTCCTGTTCTTGCAGGAAATACGCGGCATTCGATTCACGCTCGGCAAAGATGGCGACCAGCACATTGGCGCCCGTCACCTCGTTGCGGCCAGAGCTTTGCACATGGATTGCGGCGCGCTGGATGACCCGCTGAAAAGCAGCGGTCGGCACGGCCTCGGACCCTTCGACAGAGGTGACCAGCGTTGCCAGTTCGTCGTCGATGAATTCTTCAAGGGTGCTGCGCAGGGTATCAAGATTCACATTGCACGCCTGCATGACGCGCGCCGCATCGGGCTCGTCCAGCAGCGCCAGCAAGAGATGTTCGAGCGTCGCAAGTTCGTGCCGGCGCTTGTTGGCCAACGCCAGCGCGCCGTGGATCGCCTGTTCAAGGGTCGAGGAAAACGAGGGCACGGCATTGCTCCTTTAGTGGTGCGGTGGACGGTACGCCCCTGCCGCATTGCGTTGTCCGCACCCGCTGTCAGCTGTCGGGGACGGACAGGGCCCAGTCTGGGCCTACTCTGTTAAACTTTGGTTTTGCGCGCTCTGCTTCAAGTCTTTTCTTTGCGCGCTGCCTCAGAATTGAGTGTGCCATAGTCCCTGCCGTTGCGGAAGCCCGCTGTTTGGCGGGCGATGACTGCACATTGGGCGCGGGCGCCCCGATTGCCGTCAAAACAGGCAGGGTTCTGCTGTCTCTGCTCAAAAGATAGTGCAGCCGGCGCCACAGGGAAGGGGGCGCGGCTGGCCGCGCCTCTGGCCGGCCACGGCGCTGACCGCCAGACGGGCGGGGAGGGGCCAATCGGCCGCATCGCCCGTGCCCCAGCCCATGCAGGCATCCCCCCTCAGGCATTGTCTTTCTGGCGCCGGATTTCGGCAAAGACTGCCTCTGCGGTGGCATCGGGCAGCCCGGCTGCCTGCGCGACCTGTGGCAGATGGGTGCGCAGATAGGGGTTGATCAGTTTCTCTTCGGCCAGGGTCACGCCAACGGTGGGGGTGCCCTGATCGGCCAGCTTTGGCAGCATCGCCTGGCGCTGTTCCAGCGCCTGGGCGTCAGGGGCGAAACGCGCCGCGAAAGTCAGATTGGCCTGGGCATAGTCATGGCCACTGTAGACCCGCGTATCGTCTGGCAGGGCCGCAAATGTGGCGATGGTGTCAAACATCTGCTGCGCGCTGCCCTCGAACAGCCGGCCGCAGCCATGAACCATCAGGCTGTCACCGGAAAACAGCGCCTGTGCCTGGGGCTGGTGATAGGCGATATGGCCCACGGTATGGCCCGGCGCGTCAAGCACCGCAAACCGGCCGGCGCCGGTATCGACCGTATCGCCGGGGCTGACCTGGCGATCCAGCGCTGGCAGGCGGTGGGCATCGGCGGCCGCGCCGACGACATGCAGGTCAGGATAGGCAGCCTTCAGCGCCGCCACGCCGTCAATGTGATCGGCGTGATGGTGCGTCAGCAAAAGATGCGTCAGCGTCCAGCCGCGCGCCTCAAGCGCGGCCTGGATCGGGGCGGCCTCGGGTGCGTCGATCAGAACGGTGTCGCCGGATGTGGCATCATGCATCAGATACGCATAGTTGTCCGAAAGGCATCGAATGATGGTGATGGTGTCGGTGGTGCGCATTGGGCAGCCCCTTCTTGCGTTTGCTGGCATTTGTGCAAGGCTAGGGAAATCCGGCGAGGGCTTCAATGCATCTGGACGTTCATCATCTTCGTGATTTCTATTATCGCAGCCAGCTGGGCCGGGCGGTGCAGAAAGGATTGCGCGACGAACTGGTGGCGCGATGGGGGCCGGCGCGGGGGTTGTGCGTGGCCGGCTACGGTTTTGCCGTGCCACTGCTGCGCCCATTTCTGGGTCAGGCGACGCGGGTGATCGGCCTGATGCCGGCGCCGCAGGGGGTGATGCACTGGCCCGCCGATGGGGCCAATCACTCGGTTCTGGCCGACGAGGCGCGCTGGCCCCTGCCCAATGACAGCATTGACCGGCTGGTCATGCTGCACGGGCTGGAAACCTCTGACCGGCCCATGGCCCTGCTGGACGAGGCGCATCGCGCGCTGGCGCCGCAGGGCAGGGCGGTGTTCGTGGTGCCCAGCCGCAGCGGATTATGGGCGCGACGTGATGCCACACCCTTTGGGTACGGTCGTCCGGGGTCACGCGCTCAGATCGAACGGCTGCTGCGGGAATGTGGCTTTACGCCGGTGGGCCATGCCGCCGCGCTGTTCTTTCCGCCCCTGTCGCACCGGTTCTGGCTGCGCGCGGCGCGCGGGATCGAACGGGCCGGCAGACGGTTTGCGCCAGAGCGTTTCGGCGGGGCGCTGCTGGTCGAGGCGATCCGCTCTGATGCCGCGCCGCGCCAACCCGGCCTTCCGGTCGAGGAAAGGCGCCCGCTGGCGGTGCTGGAGGGCGTGCCACAGGGCCGTGCCCAGCCCGCCTGGCGGGTGCCGGCGCAGGTGCCGCGTGGCGCAAAGGCTGTGCCGCGTCATTCCGACATGCCGGGCAGGAATCACGGCAAGGCGTGATTGCCGAACTTTGGGCGCTTCGGGGGCTGGATGGGCATTCGCGATTTCATGGCAGGATACAAGCGCGTCTGGGAGGGGCAGGACAAGGCGGGCTTTGCCGCCTTGTTCACGCCTGACGGCGCCTATCACATCACACCCTTTCAGGTGCAGCGCGGTTCAGATGCGCTGGCCGCCTATTGGGCACGGATCGAACACCAGCGCGACATTACGTTGCGTTACACGATCCTGTCGGAAACGGCTGACGGTGGGCTGGCCCATTGGCATGTGCGCTATCAGGTGGCGTCGGAGGAACTGTTTGCCATCTGGGCAGGCTCTACCGGTACGGGCCTGCCCGCCCGGCAGCCCGGCGCGCCCCTGCCGCGGCTGATTCTGGATGGGGTGCTGCAGGCGGAATTCGCCCCCGGCGGCCTGTGCACACAGGCGCGGATATGGTGGCATTCCATGATTGACCCGGTCAGTTCCGGCGCAAATGGCTGACACAGGCGCCCGGTCAGCGCATGGCGGAACCCGTGCGCGACGGGTGCCCCTGACCTTTGGCGGGCTCAGGCCGGATGTCATCTGTTTTTGCTGCATTGCCGCACTAAGCGCTAACATGCACCTCATCACGTCCGCTTGAAGGTTGCGAGGCCGTGAAGCCTCTGCTACAGACGCGCCGATCTGCGGTGCCGCGCCTGAATGGGGGCCCGACAAAGCCGCAGCCCGGCACGCCGCCGAGTGCTGCACAGACATCGAAAGGGTGGACGTGTCCGAACCAGCTTCGATTTCAACTGGCATTGCCCAGCGCTATGCCACTGCCGTCTTTGATCTTGCGCTTGAAAGCAAGGGGTTGAAGGGTCTTGAAAGCGATATCGACGCGCTGCAGGCCGCCTTGGCCAGCAGCGACGAATTGCGCGACATGATTTCGTCGCCGATCTACACGCGCGAGGAACAGGGCCGGGTCATGGGCGCGCTGGGGGCAAAGATGTCTCTGTCGCAGACCATGCAGGGGGCGCTGGGGCTGATGGCCCGCAACCGGCGCCTTTTCGTGTTGCCACAGGTACTGGCTGCGCTGCGCGCCATGATCGCCGAGGAAAAGGGCGAGGTCACGGCCGATGTGACCAGCGCGAATGTATTGACCAAGGCGCAGGCCGATGCGTTGGCCAAGGTATTGAAGGCACGGATCGGCAAGACCGTGAAACTGAATGTCGCCGTCGATGAATCGCTCATCGGCGGCCTGATTGTCAAAGTGGGCTCGAAGATGATCGATACCTCGATCCGCTCCAAGCTCGCGGCCCTCCAGAACAGCATGAAAGAGGTCGGATAAATGGGTATCCAGGCAGCTGAAATCTCTGCGATCCTTAAAGAGCAGATCAAGAACTTCGGCCAGGAAGTTGAGGTGGCTGAAGTGGGCCGCGTGCTTTCGGTCGGCGACGGGATCGCCCGCGTTCACGGTCTGGACAATGTCCAGGCCGGCGAGATGGTGGAATTCCCCGGCGGCATCCGCGGCATGGCGCTGAACCTCGAAGCCGACAACGTGGGTATCGTGATCTTCGGCGACGACCGCGCGATCAAGGAAGGCGACACCGTCAAGCGCACCAAGTCCATCGTGGACGTGCCGGCGGGCGATGCCCTGCTGGGCCGCGTGGTTGACGGTCTGGGCAACCCGATCGACGGCAAGGGCGAGATCAAGGCCAGCGAACGCCGCATCGCCGACGTCAAGGCGCCGGGCATCATCCCGCGGAAATCCGTGCATGAGCCGATGGCCACGGGCCTGAAATCCGTTGACGCCATGATCCCCATCGGGCGTGGCCAGCGCGAACTGATCATCGGCGACCGCCAGACCGGCAAGACCGCGGTGGCGCTGGACACCATCCTGAACCAGAAAAGCTATAACGAGGCCGCGGGCAGCGACGAATCGAAAAAGCTTTACTGCGTATATGTGGCCATCGGACAGAAGCGTTCGACCGTTGCCCAGCTGGTGAAGAAGCTGGAGGAATCCGGCGCGCTGGAATACACGATCGTCATTGCCGCCACCGCGTCCGACCCTGCGCCGATGCAGTTCCTGGCACCTTATGCCGCCACCGCGATGGCCGAATACTTCCGTGACAATGGCCGTCATGCACTGATCATCTACGATGACCTGTCCAAGCAGGCCGTGGCCTATCGCCAGATGTCGCTGCTGCTGCGCCGCCCGCCGGGCCGCGAGGCCTATCCGGGTGACGTGTTCTATCTGCACTCGCGCCTGCTGGAACGTTCGGCCAAGTTGAACGAGGATCATGGCGCCGGCTCGCTGACCGCGCTGCCGATCATCGAAACCCAGGGCGGCGACGTGTCGGCCTTCATTCCGACCAACGTGATCTCGATCACCGACGGCCAGATCTTTCTGGAAACGGAATTGTTCTATCAGGGCATCCGCCCGGCCGTGAACACCGGTCTGTCGGTGTCGCGCGTGGGGTCTTCGGCCCAGACCAATGCAATGAAATCGGTTGCTGGCCCGGTGAAGCTGGAACTGGCGCAGTTCCGCGAGATGGCGGCCTTTGCGCAGTTCGGTTCTGACCTCGATGCCTCGACGCAAAGGCTTCTGAACCGGGGCGCCCGCCTGACCGAATTGATGAAACAGCCGCAGTACTCGCCGCTGACCAACGCCGAGATTGTCTGCGTGATCTTTGCCGGCACCCAGGGCTATCTGGACAAGATCGCCGTCGGCGACGTGGGCCGGTTTGAAAAGGGGCTGCTGGCGCATTTGCGTGGCCGGCACAAGGCGCTCCTGGACGACATCACCCAGAACGACCGCAAGGTGAAGGGCGAGCTTGAAGAGAAGATCAGGGCCGCGCTTGACGAATTCGCCCGTGACTTCACCTGAGGCGGCTGTCAACCGATAGGAGGGGGACATGCCCAGTCTCAAGGACCTGAAGAACCGGATCAACTCGGTCAAGTCGACCCGGAAGATCACGAAGGCCATGCAGATGGTTGCCGCGGCGAAACTGCGCCGCGCACAGGAAGCCGCCGAGGCCGCCCGCCCCTATGCCGAGCGCATGGCGGCGGTCGTCAACGGGCTGGCGGCCTCGGTTGCCGGCTCTGAATCGGCGCCAAGGCTGCTGGCCGGCACCGGCGCGGACCAGGTGCATCTGCTGGTTGTCATGACGGCAGAGCGCGGCTTGTGCGGTGGGTTCAATTCATCCATCGTCAAGCTGGCGCGCGTGCACGCCAATGCCCTGTTGAAACAGGGCAAGACGGTCAAGATCATTACCGTCGGCAAGAAGGGGCGCGAACAGCTGCGCCGCGATCTGGGCGATCACCTGATCGCGCATGTCGACCTGACCGAGGTCAAGCGCGTGGGCTATGCCGATGCGCGCGGCATCACCGATGACCTGCTGGCGCGCTTTGATGCCGGCGAGTTCGATGTGGCGACGATCTTCTACAACCGCTTCCAGTCGGTGATCAGCCAGATTCCGACCGCGCAGCAGGTGGTGCCCGCCGTGGTGCCCGAGGTTGACGAGAGTGCAGCCGGTGGCGCGTCGCTTTACGAATACGAGCCCTCGGAAGAGGCCATTCTTGAAGACCTGCTGCCGCGCTCGGTTGCCACGCAGATCTTTGCCGCGCTGCTGGAAAACGGCGCCTCGGAACAGGGCGCCCGGATGAGCGCCATGGACAACGCCACGCGCAACGCTGGTGACATGATCGACCGCCTGACCATTGTCTACAACCGCTCGCGTCAGGCCGCGATCACCAAGGAACTGATCGAGATTATTTCGGGCGCCGAGGCGCTCTGACGAACCGGAGAGAAAGCACATGGCAGACACGAAAGCCACCGGCAAGATCACCCAGGTGATCGGCGCCGTCGTTGACGTTCAATTCGAAGGCGCGCTGCCGGCGATTCTGAACGCGCTTGAGACCGACAACAACGGCAAGCGGCTGGTGCTGGAAGTGGCCCAGCATCTGGGCGAGAACACGGTGCGCACCATCGCGATGGACGCAACCGAAGGCCTGGTGCGCGGCCAGCCGGCCAGCGATACCGGGCGCCCGATCGAGGTTCCGGTCGGCAATGGCACGCTGGGCCGCATCCTGAACGTGATCGGCGAATCCATCGACGAAAGAGGCCCTGTCGAGGCCACGGAATATCGCGCCATCCACCAGCCCGCGCCCAGCTTCGAGGCCCAGTCGACCGATTCGTCGATCCTGGTGACCGGCATCAAGGTGATCGACCTGCTGGCGCCCTATTCCAAGGGCGGCAAGATCGGCCTGTTCGGCGGTGCCGGCGTGGGCAAGACCGTGTTGATCCAGGAGCTGATCAACAACATCGCCAAGGTGCACTCGGGCTTTTCGGTCTTTGCCGGGGTGGGCGAACGCACGCGCGAGGGTAACGACCTGTATCACGAGTTCATCGAGTCGGGCGTCATCAACATGGACAATCTGGAAGAGTCCAAGGTGGCGCTGGTCTATGGCCAGATGAATTAGCCCCCGGGCGCCCGTGCCCGCGTGGCGCTGACCGGCCTGACGCTGGCCGAGCAGTTCCGCGACCAGTCGGGCACCGACGTTCTGTTCTTCGTCGACAACATCTTCCGCTTCACCCAGGCGGGTTCAGAGGTGTCGGCGCTGCTGGGCCGCATTCCTTCGGCCGTGGGCTATCAGCCGACGCTGGCCACCGACATGGGCGCGCTGCAGGAACGCATCACCTCGACCAAGG
>JAFIED010000238.1 GCA_020832805.1 Pararhodobacter sp. | reverse complement strand
GATCCGATCGCGTGCCGCCCCCTGCGTGGCGAGGGCGGGGAAGGCCTCGCGCCCGCCTGCGATCTCGATCAGTTCCGACACCCAGGCAAGACCCGAGATCATCGGTTCGTCCCATTCCTCGAAATAGACCACGGGCCGGGCGCCCCCCTTGGCGCGCGCGGCGACCGCCGCAAGCCGCGCCTGATAGCCTGCGGCCAGCGCCTCGGCCTGTGCGGCGCGGCCCACAGTGGCGCCCAGATGGCGGATCATGGCCAGGATGCCGGCAATATCGCGCTGGTTATAGGCCATGACCGTCACACCCTGCCGGATCAGGCTGGTGGCAATATCGGCCTGCAGGTCAGAGAATGTCAGCACCAGATCGGGTTCAAGCGCCATGATCCTTGGAATGTCGGCGCTGGTAAAGGCCGAAACCCGCGGCTTTTCGCGCCGCACGCGGGGCGGACGCACAGCATAGCCCGACACCCCGACAATCAGGTCGTCGGCGCCCAGAAGATACAGCGTTTCAACGGTTTCCTCGGTCAGGCAAACGATGCGGCGGGGCGGAAAGCTTTTCATCGCATCCCCCCATGCGCAGCGGCGGCGCATGCCGGGCCTGTCTGCATGGATTGAATAGGCATCGTACCTGCCACTGTCATGTGTCCCGTCCGGTTGTTCCTGTATCGGTTCGGCGCCGTGTCAGCATCGTTTCGCAGCATCCGTCCCGGCCGGTTGGAACCGCCGGAACCTCGCGGCCCGTGGTCGCGCGTGCGCCCTGTGTGTCATGCAGGCCGGTGGCGGGCAACCCGGCCGGTAACAGGTACCGGAACCGGCCGTTGTGTCATCGCATTACGGATGTGTCATGACCTTGCCGAACCGTGACCAGACACGGCGGATTCCCGCCTGGATTGTACCCCGCCCGCCCTTTGCTACCGCTTTCGTGATGGGCGCCACTGTTGCGGATTAGCAACGAATCGGCACAGGATTCTTTCAGGGTGCGTATTGCAGGAACCTGAAACGGGGCCTGCGCATTTCAGTCTCACACAACAACACGTCCTCGTATCGAGGCCGGGAAAGAAGGAGAGTTCCGATGAAAAAGCTCATTGCTGCCGCCGTGGTCGCCGGCTTTGCCGCGCCCGCATTTGCTGGCACCATGGACACGCCGATACAGGAACCGCAGGTGGCAATGCCGCCGTCGGTGCCGGCCAGCGTCAACTGGACCGGTTTCTATGCCGGTGCGACGGTTGGTTTTGGCCGCGCCAGCTGGGATACCCCCACGGGCACCGACCGGACAACCGGCGCAGGCGCCGCGGTCCATGCCGGTTACAACATGGACATGGGCGGCTGGGTCGCCGGTGGCGAACTGGCGATTGCACCCGGGTTCAACCAGAGCGTCGGCAACCGCGAAGTCAACTGGGCGCTGGCCGGTCGGCTGCGCGCCGGCCCGAAGCTGAGCGAGGACGGCCGCATGTGGGGCTTTGGCACCGTGGGTCTGACCCATGTACGCCATGACGCTGCCGGCGGCGGCGACCGGCGCAGCGACAACGGCTGGGTTGCCGGTGTCGGCGTGTCATATCTGATGCCGAATGACGTGATCCTGACCGGCGAGGTGCTGCATGGCCGCACCCGTGGCAATGCCAACGCCTCTGGCACGGGTGTTGCCGTGGGCGCATCGTTCCGGTTCTGATCCGCGAAACAGTGCGAGACTGCATTGCGGGGGCGGCGACAGCGCGCCCCCGCATCATATTGAGCCGGACAGCCAGCCCGAACCGCACGGGCCCCTGGCCCCTGCCCGCGCCCACCGGCCAGGCCACCGGCCAGGCCACCGGCCAGGCGCCGATGCATCCGTATAACCGCGCTGCCCTGGACCTGTCGACCAGCAGCGCCGATTGGCACTGCCGCACGGGATGGTCACGGCTGTTGCAGAACCGGGCCGCGTCAGGCGATCATCGACACAGGCCAGAGACACAGGCCAGCGATGCAGGCCAACGCCGGCGGCACGGGCACCAGAAACCCCGCCTACCACGCCAGCGCGCGGCCGCCGGCCCACCAGCCGATCAAAGCCACGATCAGGATCGCCACCGCATAGGCCGGCAGAAAGAAAAGCACCGAGTCCTGATCGCAGTAGAGCGAATAGATGCCTGTGGCCAGACCGCCAGCCGCCAGCCCCGCCACCGCACCGTTGGCCGCCGGTTTCGCAGGTGCCCCCGCCGCAAGCGCCCACAAAGCCGCGCCCAGCAGCGGCAGCGCCAGCAGCGGAATGCTGGTCAGACAGATCAACAGGCTGGACGTGATCAGCGCGCCGGCAAGCCCGGACAGCCCCGCGCCCGCCACAGCGACCAGGAACGCGATCAACAGGCAGACACCGAAAAGCCACAGCATGGCGGCAAGCCTGGGCGCCCGCGCCTGAGGGTCTGACAGTGCCAGCGCCAAGACCCCGGCCAGCAGCGCAAGGACCAGCGGCAACACGGTCTTGAGCGCCGCAAACGATGCCAACGCCGCCACAAGGTCCGGCCGAAGCCCCCAGAACAGCGCAAACGCCCCCAAGGCCGCGCCAAGGGCCAGGGGCAAGACCCGAACAAGGCGCTGGCCAGCAGTGCGGCGTGGCAGCGTATCGGCGGCAAGGGCGGCGATCAGGTCATCGGTCTTCATTCCATCATCCTTTCCCGCAGCCGGGCGATGCTTTTCAATGCCCGATGCAGCGCCACGCGTACCGCGCCCTCGCTCATGTGCAGTCGCGCAGCCGTTTCCGCAACCGTCTCGCCCCGGATACCAAAACCGCGCACGATATCGGCAGCGCGCGGTTCCAGCCGGTCAAGCACCTTTTCCATGTCGCGCGCCCGCATCGGGTCCGGCATGTCGGTTGCCGGCAGCTTTTCCGCGAAATCCTCGATCGGCAGATCGATCCGGTGCCCCCGGGCGCGAAACGCATCTGCCACCTTGTGCCGCGTGATGGCGTACAGCCAAGGGCGCAGCGGCGCATCCTCGCGCCAGGTCTGGCGTTTCAGATGAATTGCCAGAAGAACCTCCTGCACCACATCCTCGCATCCCTCGGGGCCCAGTGCCGCCCCCCGCGCCCGCACGACACCGCGCAGGACCGGCGTGATGGCCTGCAGCAACTGCCGATACGCGCCTGCATCACCGCGATTGGCCGCGCGCATCAGTTCCTCCCATGCGGTGCTGTGTTTCAGACTGTGTTTCCCTCTGTTCGCTGCAGGGCCCGTGGATATTACGGCAGGGTATCCATCATCCGTACCACAACCCCGTCATCACGTCAGCGTGAACCCTGTAACGACCCGGGCCCCGGCAGCGTCCTGCATGCCGGGACCGCACCAAAGCGGCCCGCCAACAGGAGTTCGTTTTCATGACCACGACACCCTTTTCCCTGCCTCTGGCAGCCTCGGTGGCAGCGGCCCTGACGCTTGCCGCCAGCCATGCCCATGCCCAGTCGGATACGATGGACAGATGCTATGGCATCTCGCTTGCCGGCCAGAACGATTGCGCCGCCGGGCCCGGCACCAGCTGCGCGGGCAGCTCGACCATCGACTATCAGGGCAATGCCTGGACGCTGGTGCCCGCCGGAACCTGCACCGAGATCGACCTGCCGGCGATGGAAGACGGCACCCCGCGCATGGGCTCGCTTGATGAACTCGACCGCGATCTGCCGCCTGCCTGATCGCACCGGCGGGGGCGGGCACGCGGCGCGCCCCCGCATCTGATCAAGAAGGAGATTGCCATGCCTGCACTGCCCCCCGCCATCGGCCTTGGGTTCAAGCCCGCGCATTTCCAGGACATCCTTGCCGCGCCCGGTGCCGTTGGTTTTTACGAGGTTCATGCCGAGAACTACATGGGTGCGGGCGGGGCGCCGCATGCCATGCTGGCACGGCTGCGCGCCGAGCACGCGCTGTCGATCCATGGCGTCGGCCTGTCCATCGGCGGGGCGGGCGCGCTTGACCGCGACCATCTGCACCGCCTGCGGCAGTTGGTAAAGCGTTATCAGCCTGAAAGCTTTTCCGAGCATCTGGCCTGGTCCAGCCATGGCTCGGTCTGGCTGAACGACCTGTTGCCGCTGCCCTATACCGACGAAACACTGGCCACGGTCTGTGCCCATGTCGACTGCGTGCAAGAGGCGCTGGGCATGCGGATGCTGCTGGAAAACCCGGCAACCTATGTCACCTTTGACAGCGCAACCTGGGCCGAAACCGATTTTCTGGCCGCAGTGGTGCGCCGCACCGGATGCGGGCTGCTGCTGGACATCAACAATGTGTTTGTTTCGGCCACGAACCATCGTTTCGACCCCCGCGCCTGGCTGGCGGCCATTCCCCTGCACGCGGTGGGCGAAATTCATCTGGCCGGGCACGACACGCAGCATCTGCCGTCCGGGCCCTTGTTGATCGACAGCCACGCCCGGCCCGTGGCCGACCCGGTATGGGCACTTTATGCCGAGATCCTGTGTCAGACCGGCCCGCTGCCGACACTGATCGAATGGGACAATGACGTGCCCGCCTTTGCGGTGCTGCTATCCGAGGGGGCGCGGGCTCAGGCCGTGCTGTCGGCGGCCGAACAGGGGCACAGCAATGCGGCCTGACGCGCCCCATGCGGCCCAGCAGGCCGCGTTTCACGCCGCCCTCTGGCAGGGCGACCCGCCAGAGGGTCTGGCCGCACCCACGCAAGCCGAAAGGATGATGCGCTTTTCGGTCTATCGCAACACCGTCCGGAACGGGCTGATCCGCGCTCTGGCCGAGCGCTTTCCGGTGACCCAGGCGCTGGTCGGTGTTCCGTTCTTCAGGGCAATGGCGCGGGCGTTCATCGCCATCGCCCCGCCGCGCGATCCGGTCCTGCTGCGATGGGGCGCGGCGCTGCCCGGCTTTCTGGATCGTTTTCCCCCGGTTGCCCATCTGCCCTGGCTGGGCGATGTGGCCAGGCTGGAACGGGCCCGTGGCCGCGCATTCCATGCTGCAGACGCCGCGCCCGTGTCACCCGATGCGCTGCGCGTACCCGACCCCGGGGCGCTGCGCCTGGTGTTGCACCCGTCGGTCGCCCTGATCGCCTCCCGCTATCCGGCACCGGGCATCTGGCAGGCGCATCAGCCGGGCGGCACATGCCGCATGCCAGGTACCGGGCCTGAACAGGCATTGATTGGCCGCCAGCCGGATCTGGCTGTCATCGTGGTCGCGGTTGACGCCGGCACCCATGCCGTTCTGTCGGCCCTGGCCGCAGGCGCGCCGCTGGGCCGTGCCGCCGCCCACGCCAACCCCACCGCCGCCCTGACACTGTTGCTGCGCCATGGGCTGATCATCGGAACAACAACAGGAGAGACTGCATGACCAACGCAACCGACACGGCCTTGCAACCCGGCATGGCCGCCCGCATGCGCCAGACGATCCGACGCGCCAACCGTCTTGGCGGGCTGGTACCGCAGGATATTCTGGGCCTGGCGGCGCGGGTCTTTCCGGCTGTAGTTTTCTGGCAATCCGCCCGCACCAAGGTCGATGGATTCACCATCAAGGACTCGACATGGTTCCTGTTCGAGCATGTCTACGCCCTGCCCGTCATGCCACCCGCCTGGGCCGCGGTACTGGCCACCGTGGCCGAGCATGTGCTGCCCCTGTTGCTGGTTCTGGGCCTGTTGGCGCGGTTTTCGGCGCTGGGGCTTTTGATCATGACCGGGGTGATTCAGGTCTTTGTCTTTCCCGGCGCGTGGGTCACTCACGGGCTCTGGGCCGTTGCCTTGCTGGTGGTGCTGGCACAGGGGCCGGGGCGGTGGTCGGTGGACCATCTGCTGCGGCTGGATACCGGCGCCCGGCGGGGGTGACCGGCATCGTTATCCGGATTGGGCCATGGACACTGGCGCAACGCCAGAACCATCGGCCGCACCCCACGCCATTGACCTGAGCCCCCTCCCCGGCTGCCCGGCGGCAACGGACGGCAAGCCCCAGCAGAATGCCTTCATCGAAAGCTTCAACGGCAGCCTGCGCGACGAATGCCTGAACGAGGAGATCTTCGACAGCCTGGCCGACGCCCGAAAGCTGGCCCTATGGCGCTACGACTACAACAACGTCAGGCCGCATTCCTCGCTTGGCGGCATGCCCCCCGCACAAGCGCGCCGGACGCTTGAGCAATCTGAAGGCTCCGCGCCCGGCGCGCTTGCCCAACCCGAAACCGATGCATATCAACCCCAAGGACTCTCGTTATGAACGAGGGACGACCGGGGGGCAGGTCAGCGGTGAAGGCCATCAGCTGGTCGAGCGTCATCGCCTCTTCGGCATAGGCCTCGAGCAGCACCGGCGAGACGGCGGCGAGCTTCAGCCGCTGCCGGACGACGCCGGGGGCGACGAAGAAGGCCGCGGCGGTCTCCTCCTCGCTTCGGCCCTTGTCGCGCATCGCCTGGAAGGCCCGGAACTGGTCGAGCGGGTGCAGCGGCGCACGCTGGACGTTCTCGGCCAGGCTGTCCTCCTCGGCGAGGCCATCGGTCCGCACGATGCAGGGCACGGGCGCGGTCCGGGCAAGGCGCTTCTGCTGCACGAGCAGCTCCAGCGCCCGGTAGCGCCTCCCGCCCGCCGGGATCTCGAACATGCCCGTCTCGGCGCCGTTCTCGTCCAGCACCGGCCTGACGGTGAGCGAGGCCAAGAGCGTGCGCCGCGCGATGTCCTCGGCCAGTTCCTCGATCGAGACGCCGGCCTTCACATGCCGGACGTTGGACTGGCTGAGCCGCAGCTTGTCGAAGGGAATGTCGCGCGAGGCGCTGAGGGTGATCTTCGGGTGCGTCTGGGTCTTCCGGGCCATCGGGCTTCTCCGCGACGGGCCGGCCAGGAGCCACTCCCCCGACCTCCGAACTCGTCACGAAGGACACGGCCCACCTATCCCTCTGAGGGATCGATGGACCGTGACCGGGAGGTGGACGTCATGTCGCTACTGGCTGACCTTATCGAGCAGCGCCTTCG
>JAFIED010000230.1 GCA_020832805.1 Pararhodobacter sp. | reverse complement strand
AATCCGCCACGCTCTTCATTTTGCCGGAAATACTCCGGGGGGTGAGCCGCGCCAGCGGCGCCGGGGGGGGCGGCCCCCCCGCGCCGCTGGCGCGGCTCACCCCCCGGAGTATTTCCGGCAAAATGAAGAGCGTGGCGGATTTCCTTTGCGTCGGCCATGCTTTAGCCTGAGCGCATGAACCCTGTCGTCCACCGCCGGGCATGTCATGCCGAATGAACCCGTTGCCGCCGCCCCGGCGCCGGTCTTTTCAGATGATCAGGCACAAGCCTGGGATGCCCTTGCCACGCGACTGGCCAAGGCCGGGATCCGGCTGCTGGACGAAGAAACCGACCCGCCTGACCCCGAGGCCGCCGGCAGTGTGATGGCAATTCTGGGCAAGGCCGGATCCGGCAAGACCATGTTGCTGTCGGAGTTGACCCGCGCGCTGGTGGCGGCCGGGGTAGAGATTGTAGCGCCGGATTACGAGGCGCGCCGCCGCCGGGACCAGCGGCGATTGGCGATACTGGCGCCCACCAACAAGGCGGCATCCGTGTTGCGGGGACGCGGCGTGCCCGCAACGACCATTCATCGTATTCTCTATACCCCTGTCTATGACCCCGAGTATGAAAAGATCGCCGAATGGCTGGCCGGTACCGGCCCGCGCCCGGTGATCCCCGATCTGGGCGAGGCTGCGCTGGATCGGGCGCAGGCGTTTTACGAACAGGTGAAATCCATTCCCGGCGCGCTGGCAGCGGCCGGTCTGCGCGGTAGCGATTTCATCAAGGGCTGGAAACGACGTGACGAGCCGCTGGATATCGGCTTCATCGACGAGGCCTCGATGCTGGATGCGCGGCAGTATGACGACTTGCGCGAGATTTTTCAGACGCTTGTGCTGTTTGGTGATCCGGCGCAGCTGGCGCCGGTAGGGCAATCCGGCGAGATGGTGTTTGACCGGCTCAAGACGGATGAGAAGCGTCAGTTGAGCCGTGTGCACCGGCAGACGCAGGATAACCCGATCCTGGATCTGGCGCATGCTCTGGCCGATGAGGGGCTGGTGTTCGAGGATTTCGAGGCGCTGGTGCAGGAGGCCGCACGGCGCGATGACCGGGTGGTCTGGGCGCAGCGGGTGGAAAGCGACCTGATGGCGCGCTCGCCCGTGCTGGTCTGGCGCAATGTCACCCGTATCAGGCTGATTCACGCCTTTCGCGCCGCGCATGGCGCACCAGACGATGCCCTGCTGCCCGGCGAGCCGCTGGTATGCGATGGGCTGGAGTTGCCGCTGAAGCACCGGCGCAAGCGGATTGATCTGGAGGCACGCGGATTGATCAAGGGGGCGCAGGTTGTCTATCTGGGGCCGGGCCGCCGGGCGGGTTTTTCCCGCCTGCATGTTATCGGGGCCGAAGAACCACAGATTTCGGTTGCCTCGATCGTCAAGATAGAGCGCGAGGGCGAAGAGGAGCCCATGATCCCCTATGCCGCGCATATGGGTGCGGCCTTTCTGCACGGCGCGGCGGTGACGATTCACAAGGCGCAGGGCAGCCAGTGGCCCCAGGTGCAGGTTTTCGCACCCGATCTGTATGCCGCCGCGCGGGCGGGTCGCACCGAGGCGGGGCTACCGCTATGGAAGCGGCTGGCCTATGTTGCCATCACCCGTGCGGAGCATCGTCTGTTCTGGGTGGTCCGCAACCGCTTGGCGCGGCCGGCACAAGCGCTTGGCACCGATGATCTGGCCACGGTGGCGGCGCCCCTTACGCTGGGTCGAACGCCGGAAGCCGGTTAAGGGCTCAGGCGGGCTGAGCCTGCCGGTCAAAACTGGCCCGGTTGGGGCAAAAGCCGGCCTCTTCCGGGGTGGCGAAATCACCCAGCATCAGAAGGCGGCGGCAGGCGGGCAGCTCCCGGCATCCATCGCAGACCTCAAGCATCTCCATCCATGCGGCGCGGTCTTTCTGCAACTCCTCTTCAGCAATGCCGAAGATGCGCGCCATCGCCGTGATCCGACCCGGCACATCCCGGGGCATTGCCGCAAGATGCAGCGCCTGTTCCCGGCTGACACCGATATCAGCCAGTTCTCTCTCTGACAGCTCGGCGATGACCGACAGATCCCTGTAGCGTTTCAGAAGCTGCTGTAAAAGCGCGCGCATGGCCTGTCTCCCGTTCTCTGCGCCAATGGCGTCCGACCGGCATGGATCTGCCCTGGCAAGGGGTGCCTGTCCTTGATCTGCATCAAGCGCGTCTGGCCGCGCGGGGATTGCCGGCGCCGGATTGCGCGGGTAGTCAGAGCGCATGATCCGCGCCTTTCTTGCCCTGCCGCTGCCGGACCCTGTGATTGCGCATCTTGCGCTGGTACAGCAACGGCTCCGCTTGCCCCGGACAGCGTCCAGACCCGTGCCGCGTGAGAATTTCCACGTGACGCTCGTTTTCCTGGGGGCGCAACGCCCCGAAGCGCTGGAAGCGTTGCACGAGGTACTGGAACACATGCACCCGAACGGGTTTACCCTGCGCCTGAACGAGCTTGGCGTGTTCGGCGGCGACCAGCCACGAAACCTGCACGCCACCCTGACCAGGGAACCGGCGCTGGATGCCTTGCAAGCGAAGCTGGAGCGTGCAGCCCGAATGATTGGCATGAAGCCAGAGAAGCGGCGCTTCGTGCCCCATGTCACCCTGGCCCGATTTCGGCAGGGCGAGGGCGATCCGGCGGTTCTGGCAGCCGCCATGCAGGCAACAGGCGCCCTGGACAGAACACCATTCGTGGCAGAACGCTATGGGCTTTTCCGCTCTCATCTTCGACCGGACGGAGCAACGTATGACTTGCTGACAGAATATCCGCTGGCCGCGCCCCTTGCCGGACCCCCGGCACCAGCATAGGATCGGCCGTCATTCGCACCCTGAACCAGACAGGACCCTCATGATCTGCGTTTTCGTCCAGTTCCGCTGCCAGCCCGGCAAGACCTATGAGGTGGCAAGCGCCGTCTACGACCGCGAGGTGGTGTCAGAGCTATACTCGACCAGTGGCGAATATGACCTGATCGCCAAGGTCTACATTCCTGAAGATGCCGATGTCGGCCATTACCTGACCGAAAACCTGTTCGACATTCCCGGTATTTCGCGCACCCTGACCACGATGACGTTCAAGGCATTCTGAGACCCGTCGTCCTGGGCGCCGCCTGCCGCGCCGGAACCGGGTGAACCAGCCTTTGATGGATGCCGGCGCTGATTGCCCACGAACCGGCGCGCTTTTGCTGGAAGAGGGCTTTGGGCAGCCCCGGAACGGCCACAGGGGTACTGGCCGAGGTACGCGATCGGTGACGGGCGCAACGCCAGGGGAAAGGCTGACCAGGCTGAAATCCTTTTACAGCCAGGCACATTGGCTGCTGCCTCCGACACCGAGACGCTGTGCCTGATCTGGCTGGCCGCCGCCTGCTGAATAAGGCGCTTCAGCGGATGTGGCGGCGCCAAGGCCCTTGAAGCAAGGGCCTTGCAAATGCCTTGCTTCAAGGCATTTTGTGCCCGGAGCCAACGTGTCAGAGCACGAAGTCGAAGTGCCTGTTCAGTGGCAGGTCGCGCACCCGCTCACCCGTCAGGTCAAAGAGCGCATTGGCAAGTGCCGGGGCGGCGGGTGGTGTGCCGGGCTCGCCTGCGCCGCCAATGCCGTCCTGCACCTGAAGTATCGCCGTTTCGATTTCTGGTACGCCCGGCATCCGCAGGGCGTCTTACTCAGGAAAGTTGCGCTGTTCGACCATGCCACCGGCAAAGGTGATCTCGCCCATGACAGCCGCTGACACCCCGTAGATCAGCCCCGATTCCATCTGCGCCTGTACGATTGCCGGGTCCAGTGCGCGGCCCATGTCGCAGGCGATCCATGCCTTGGCGATGCGGATGCGCCCGCTCTCGTCGCGCAGTTCGATGACCTGCGCCACCGGCGTACCGAAAGACCAGGCAAAGGCAACCCCACGCCCGGTGCCTGGTTCCCTGGGTGCGCGCCAGCGCGCCATCATCGATACCTGCTCCAGCACGTTCGCGGCCACAGCGCTTTCCGGCCGGATCATCGCAAGACGAAACTCAATCGGGTCGCGCCCGGCGGCATGGGCAAGTTCATCGATGAAGCATTCATGGATGAAACCGTTATGACTGTGGCCGACCGACCGCCAGAAGCCCAGCGGGATATCCAGATCCGCCAGGTACCCTTCTACCCGGTAATTGGGGATGGCGTAGGGCTGGTCGAACAACCCCTCGACATGCCCCTTGTCCGGACCCGGCGCAGGCAGGCCGGTCATGCGCACCACGGCCTGTCTGGTCACCGAGGGTGCCGCCACCTTTGCCTCCAGCGCCAGTGCCAGCCCGCCCTGCACCGCCCCGCGCATTCGGGCAATCACGGCCGGGCGGTAGAAGTCATGCGTCATGTCTTCTTCACGTGACCACATGACCTGTACCGGGACACCCGGCATCTCTCTGGCCACGCGCGCAGCCAGTGCCGAGTAATCCGCCTCCAGCCGTCGGCCAAAGCCGCCGCCCAGATAGGGCGTGTGTACCGTCACCTGATCGGCGCGCAGCCCAACCGCCTGGGCGGCGAACCGGGCCTGAACCAACGGCGTCTGACTTGGCGTCCAGAGTTCCAGCGCATCGCCCGTGAACAACGCCGTTGCGTTCATCGGCTCCATCGTCGAATGCGCGAGAAACGGCAGGCGGTACTCAGCCTCTATCACCTGTGCCGCGTCGTCCAGCGTCCGCGTGGTGTTGCCGTCATCGCGCAGGCGAGAGTTGCGGCGGCCTTCGAACGCCTCGGCAATGCGCTGGAATATCGCCTCGGTCGTTTCCGGATAGGGCGCCGGCCCCCAGGTAACGTCTACCGCCTCGGCGCCTTTCATGGCGGCCCAGGAATTACGCGCCACCACTGCCACACCGGAACCCAGATCGATCACCCTTTCGACACCGGCCAAGGCCAGCGCCGGCGCGGGATCGAACCCGCGCATGGGTCCGCCCAGCCGCGGATTCATACGGATCGCGGCGAATTTCATGCCCGGCAGGCGTACATCGACCCCATAGGCCGCAGCACCCGTGGCCTTGGCCAGCATGTCCGGCCGGGGCAAGGACTGACCCAGCAGCCTCCATTCCGTTGCCGGGCGCGGCGCTACTTGCGGGGGATCAACCCGCGCCGCATCCTCTGCCAGTTCCGTGTAGGGTACACGCCTGTCATCAGGGGCAATCACCGCCCCGTCCTCGGTGCGCAATTGCGCGGCATCGACACCCAGCCGATCAGCCGCTGCCCTCTTCAGCGCCTCGCGCGCACTGGCGCCGGCCAGGCGCAAGGGCTCGAAAGCATCGCGCGTGGCTGTAGAGCCCCCGGTAATCTGCAGGCCGAACGCCCGGCTCAGCGTGCCCATGGCGCCGGCGATGCGATGCTGCATGGGCGTTTTCGCATAGTCGGCGACGGGCAGCCCCATCGCCGCAAGCGCGGCGTTGTGATAGGCCGCCGCCGCCGGACCATGCACGACACGCACCGAGCTCCAATCCAGATCCATCTCCTCGGCCAGCATGGCAGCCAGCGTGGTGTGCACACCCTGCCCCATTTCCGACCGGCCCATGACCAGCGTTACCCCGGTTTCGTCAATGACGACAAAGGGGTTGAGCGCAGCACCCTGTTCCGGGGACAGAGGGTTGGCAAAGGGCTGGTTCAGACGCCACACCCCGAAAGCTGCCCCGCCCGCAACCGCCGCTGAACCGACAAGCAGCGTGCGCCGCGTTATCCTGCCCCAGCGCCCCACGCCTAGGCCTCCTCTGCCAAGCTGTTCGCAGCATCATGAATGGCGGCGCGGATGCGGCTGTAAGTGCCACAGCGGCACAGATTGCCGGCCATCCAGTCATCGATCTGGGCGTCATCGGGAGCAGGATTCTCGGCCAGCAGGGCGGCAGCCTGCATGATCTGCCCCGGCTGGCAGTAACCACATTGCGCCACCTGATGGCGCACCCACGCTGCCTGAAGCGCGTGCAGCGCGTCAGGCCTGCCCAGCCCCTCTATGGTGGTCACATCGCCCCAGACATCGCCCAAGGCGATCTGGCAAGACCGCACCGCCTCGCCATCAATATGCACGGTGCAGGCACCGCACGCGGCCACACCGCATCCGAATTTCGTTCCGGTCAGGCCCAGTTCGTCGCGCAAGACCCACAACAAGGGCGTCTCTTCCGGCACGTCGGTTTCGTATCGATCGCCATTGACTGTCAGTTCCATGCCGGGTTTCCCTGCGTCGCCTGAACCAAAGGTAGCAGCTTTGTCAGGTCTTTCCAGCAGACACCCCGCACAGCCCTGTCATTCAGATCATGCCGTGGCGTCAGACAACCACAACCCGCGTGCCGCGCCCAACGCGCCCGTACAGATCGATCACATCATGATTGATCATGCGAAAACAGCCAGACGATGCCCGCCGCCCGATCGACCGCCACTCCGGCGTGCCGTGAATCCGGATGCCCTCATCCCGGCCGTTGGCAACCGTCCGAAGATACAGCGCCCGTGCGCCCAAGGGGTTTCTGGGCCCGCCCGGCTGACCTTCGGCCCACCGCTCCAGCGAGGGGTCGCGCCGGATCATGTTTGGTGTAGGCGTCCAGCGTGGCCAGTGCGCGGTGCGGTAGATCACAGCCTCGCCGGTCCAGCCCAACCCCTCGCGCCCCACGCTGATGCCATAGCGCAAGGCAAAGCCATCAGGCAGAACCAGATACAACAGCGCATTGCTGCTTTCGATCATGATGCTGCCGGGTTCCTGGTCAATCGGATAGCGCACTACCTGACGCTGAAAGACCTCTGGAATCTGATCGATAGGCACGGCCGGAATGACATGCGCGCCATCTCGCCGTGCAGCATAGTCAAGCGGCTCCACGGTGGGCGGCTCTGGCGGGACGAGGGGTTCATCACAGCCCGCAAGCGGCAACAGCGCGGCGCCTGCCGACATCAGAAGAAAGCGACGGGAAAAACCGGGCATGGCCTGCAGAATTCTCCTTTGACGGCGTTGACTTTGATGAATACCAAGGCTCAACGCCATTCAAGGCCGCGCGTTCCCCGCCGCCTTTCTCGGTCAAAGAGTCGTGCGCAAATGCCACAGTTCGGGAAACAGCTCGACCTCCAGCATCCGGCGCAGATAACTTATCCCGGCCGTGCCCCCGGTACCCCGCTTGAAACCGATCACGCGCTCGACCGTGGTAACGTGGTTGAACCGCCACCGGCGAAAGTAATCCTCGAAATCAACCAGTTTCTCGGCCAGTTCATACAGCTCCCAATGCCGTTCCGGGTCCGCGTATACCGAACGCCATGCCGCCTCGACCGCCGCATGCGGGCTCCACGGCTGCCGCAGGTCACGCCCGCGCACATCCTGGGGAATGTCGAACCCCGCCGATGCCAGTTGCGCAATGGCGGCGTCATACAGCGACGGGCGCGCCAGTTCGGCCTCCAGCGCAGCGGTCAGGTCAGTCCGATGGGCATGCGGGCGCAGCATCGCCAGATTGCGATTGCCCACGGCATATTCGATCAGACGGTACTGCCATGACTGAAACCCGGATGACTGGCCCAGCTCCTCGCGAAAGCGCGTGTAGTCACTGGGGGTCATGGTGCGCAGCACGTCCCAGGCATTGTTCAGCTGCTCGAAGATACGCGCCACGCGCGCCAGCATCTTGAAGGCCGGGCGCAACGCGCCTGCCAACAGCAGTTCTCGCGCGGCACTGATCTCGTGCAACGCCAGCTTCATCCACAACTCGGATGTCTGGTGCTGGATGATGAACAGCAGTTCGTCATGCGCGCGCGTGCGCAATTTCTGTGCACTCAGTATATCGTCAAGCGCCAGATAATCAGTATACGACATGCGGCCATCAAAGGCCATCTGTGCACCTTCCTGCGCGGGATCATAGGCTTGGCTCATAAGGGCTCTCCAGAAGTCAGGGTTGATGGCAATCTGCGATCACACCCAGCCCCTTGCGTTCAAGGCACCCACCATTGCCAGACGCCGCCACAGGGCCATCCAGGCTTGCGGCCGGCACAAGGGCGGCAACGGGCCGTTGGCCCCTTCATCTTGCTTCAAATACTCCCCCGGGGGTCCAGCCTCGGCACGAGGGCGGACGGGGGGCAGCGCCCCCCTGCCGCGCGCCCCGGGCGCGCCGCCCCGGCCCACACCCCCCAAGCCCCCCAAGGGGTGGCCCCGGGGGGCGGGGGCGGGCCC
>JAFIED010000226.1 GCA_020832805.1 Pararhodobacter sp. | reverse complement strand
AACAGGCACCAGATCGCCGGTACCTCGTTGGGGTTGCCGGTCAATTGCCCGGCCAGGATCGGCCCGGCCAGCGCATGAAACAGGGCCAGCCGCCACGCCCCGTAAATCAGCGGCAACAGGAAAACCACCACGATATAGCTGGGAAAGCCCCAGCTGGTGCCAAGCGCCGTTTCCAGCGGCACCATCAACCCGTTGTAGGGCACATCCCAGGCCTGATGCCAGTCGCCCGACACCGTGCAAAGCTGCGTGGCACACAGGTTTGACCCCGGCGCACAGGTCCCCGCCCAGGCAAACGGGTAAAGCTGCAGCAGCATCAGCACCGCCGAAGCCGCACACAGGGAAAAGACCAGCATCATCATCCAGCCCGGCCCCGCGCGCGGCACCAGGGCCATGGCAAAGGCGTTGATGAAAAAGGGTTGAAACACGATGTGCAGCACCGACAGCAGCGTGATGGTCTGGTTGGCCGGCGCGCCGCATTGATCGATGACCAGATAACCGGCAACCTGCAAGGCTTCCATCAGGGTGAAATAGCCCAGCGTGACGGGTACCGCCGGCGTGTCGCGCCGCCAGAGGGTGACGCCGGTCGCAACACCGCCCAGCCCCACCATCGCCGCCGAAACCCCCAGCGTGAAGCACATGGCCCACCCCCCAAGTGCGCGGGCCGCCCTGCCGATGCCCCGCCGTCGCTCAGGCTAGGATGCCGGCATGGCACATGGCAACATCAAACCGCAGGCCGCGACGCGGGGCCGGTTCCGCGCCGCCTTCGTGCGATCGCCGCGTTGCCCTTGCGCCTTTGTCCATTATGTTCCATGAAACCCGGAACATCGGGCGCATGACTTGCGCCTGGCACGAACAGACAGGATGGCGGCGGAACATGGCGGACAGTATGGTCAGGCCCACCGAAGAAATCTCGGTGCGCGACGTATTCGGAATCGAAACGGACATGATGGTCAAGGGTTTTGCCGAACCCACCGACCGGGTGCCGGCGCTTGACCCCACCTACAAGTTCGACCCCGATACCACGCTCGCCATTCTGGCCGGGTTCCAGTACAACCGCCGCGTGATGATCCAGGGTTATCACGGCACGGGCAAATCGACCCATGTCGAACAGGTGGCCGCGCGGTTGAACTGGCCCACCGTGCGGGTCAACCTGGACAGCCATATCAGCCGCATCGACCTGATCGGCAAGGACGCGATCAAGCTGCGCGACGGCAAGCAGGTGACCGAATTCCACGAGGGCATCCTGCCCTGGGCGCTGCGCAACCCCTGCGCCATCGTCTTTGACGAATACGATGCCGGGCGGCCGGATGTGATGTTCGTCATCCAGCGCGTGCTGGAGCATGACGGCAAGCTGACGCTGCTTGACCAGAACGAGATCATCACCCCGCACCCGTCTTTCCGCCTGTTCGCCACGGCCAATACCGTGGGTCTGGGCGACACCACCGGGCTGTATCACGGCGTGCAGCAGATCAACCAGGCGCAGATGGACCGCTGGTCACTGGTGGCCACGCTGAACTATCTGTCGCATGATGCCGAAACCGCCATCGTCCTGGCCAAGAACCCGGCCTGGAACACGGCCAAGGGGCGGCAGGAAATCAGCCAGATGGTGACGGTGGCCGACCTGACGCGCACCGCCTTTGTCAAGGGTCAGCTGTCCACGGTCATGAGCCCGCGCACGGTGATCACCTGGGCCGAGAACGCGCGCATCTTCCGCGATATCGGCTATGCGTTCCGCCTGACCTTTCTGAACAAGTGCGACGAGCTGGAGCGCCAGACGGTGGCCGAGTTCTATCAGCGCTGTTTTGGCCAGGAGCTGCCCGAGTCGGCGGCAAGCATGGCGCTGGGGTAAGCCCGCGCAAGACACCAGAAAACCCATCGCCCTTGCGCGCCCTGTCCCGGGCGGCAGGGGCGCGTTGCCTCAGGCAACCTTTACCGCCGCATAGATAAGCAGCCCCACAAAGGCATAGCCGATCAGGACGACCAGCCCATCGCGCATCAGGATGCCCGCCGCGAAAAAGCCGATCGCGATGGCGGCGATGGTGATGACAAAGGGCATCAGTTCCATCACCGGGGTGGTCACGGCGATGGCCAGGCAGATCAGCAGCGCCACATAAATCCAGGGCCGGTCGGCAAGCCAGCACAGGCGCGGCCGCATCAGACGGTCCAGCCAAGCCACCGGCTTGCGCAGAAAAGCGACGGCCTTTTGCATCTTGGATCGGGCGATGCTCTGGCGGCTCAGCCGCGCGGGCAGCCATAGCGTATCGCGCCCCATCAGCATCTGCACCACGATCAACGCGACGATGATGCCGGTCAACGTGGGAACACCCGGAATACCCGAGATCGGCGAGGCGGTGACCAGCGCGGGCACCAGCAGGATGGGCGCCAGCGACCGGTCGCCCACATTGTCCAGGATTTCGCCAATCGTCACGCGGTCGTCATCGCCGGCACTGCCGAGCTTGTCCAGAACGCCGCTCAACGATGGCGTCGCGCTGCTTTCCGCGCTGCGCGATGCGTTTTCTTGCTGGCCATGCGGCATGCGACTTCCTCCGTTGCCGGTTGCCAGGCGCATGTCGGCGCCTGTGCAGACAACGCAACGGGCGGGTTCCGGTTCACCCGGATGCCATGGCCGGGCCGGCCAGCACGAAGGGGCGCATCGTGATGCGCCCCTTGCCGATCCATTCGCCTGTGGTCATGCCGCCTTGCGCTGCGCGTCGGCGCGTTTGGCCATCGTGGCGTCGACCCACCAGTCAAGATCATCCATCATCGCCTCGGCCGAGGGGCCGATCGACCCTTCGATATCGGACATCGGCTTGTTCTGCTGGCCCAGCGGGTGCACGGCAAAGAAATCGCTCATGCCGATATGCACCGCAGCGCGGGTCGATACCATCTGCAACTCGATCCCGATGGTGCGCAGATGCTCGGCGGCGCGGGTGCCACCGACCGAGCCGTAGCTGACAATGCCAAAGGGCTTGCGGTTCCATTCGACATAGGCCTGATCCAGCGCGTTCTTCAACGCGCCGGTGATCGAGCGGTTGTATTCGGCGGTGACGAAGATGTAGCCGTCGAACTCGGCGATCTTCTTTTGCCAGGCAATGGCGCGGGGGTCTTCGCTGGGTGCCCAGGCGTTCGAGGCGACCTCGTTGAACAGCGGCAGGTCGTAATCCTTCAGGTCGACCAGTTCGA
Source organism: Pararhodobacter sp. (assembly GCA_020832805.1). Lineage (GTDB taxonomy): Bacteria > Pseudomonadota > Alphaproteobacteria > Rhodobacterales > Rhodobacteraceae > Pararhodobacter. The sequence continues at coordinate 4,402 of JAFIED010000226.1, read as the reverse complement.
CCTCCCAGGTGCCGCGGGCGCGGGCCTTTTCGGCGATCCACTCTGCCGGTTTCTGGCCAAAGCGGGCGTCGCGGGTGCTGCCCAGGATAATGGCGATACGGGGTGTGAGGGACATGTTGGACTCCTTGGTGTTTCCTGACCCCCACATGATCACGCACGGCGCCGGCGCCAATCTGCGCCGATGCACAGGCGCGGTGCATCGCCGCGCAATGCCCTGCCCCCTTGCCCTGCGTGCGCACGGGTGCTTAATCTGGGCCATGGTAAAACTCTTGTCAGCCCCCCCCGCCGCCGCCCTGCCGCCCTTCCTGATCAGGGCCGCGCGCGCCACGTTGCGCCTTTTCCCGATCTGGCGCCGCGGTCACGGCGTGGCTCGGGCGGCACGCCAGCCGCGCGAGGCGATGCACATGGGCCTGCTGGCGGTACCGATGGCCCTGGCCCTGACAGCCTGCGACATCGGCGCCACCGCCGGCGACAGCCCGCGCGATGCCGAAAGGGGCGTGGTGACCACGCCCCCCGTGACCGACCTGCCCGGCACGCCGGACCTGACGATGGCACGTCAGGCCTGCGGCCGCGCCCTGGCCGGGCCTGATGGCATGATGCGCGTCGAGTTCGAACGCCCGTCAAGCGTCGGTGCCGTGGTCATGCTGCATGTCTGGCCCGAGGAAGGGTCCAGCCAGACCCGCCGCTGGCGGTGCTATTTCAACTATGACACGCGGCGCATTCGCGCCATACCGGCCTGACGGGCGGGCGGCGGGCTCTGGCCCATCGTGCCCCTGCCCCTTGTGCTGCACCAAGAGCAATGCTTTACCGATAGCCATGGCACAGACCCCTTCAGACAACCCCGCCGATCCGTTCAAGAAGGCCCTGACCGAGGCCACGCGCACGCTGGCCGATGACCCCGATCTGGCGGTCACCTATTCGGTTGATCCCCCGGGCATGAACGCCGACAGCCTGCGTCTGCCGCAGGTGACGCGGCGCATGACCCGCGCCGAGGTGTTGCTGGCCCGCGGCACGGCCGATGGCTTTGCCCTGCGCCGGCGCTTTCATGACGGGGCCACCCATGCCCGCTATCTGCCCCAGGGGCAGATGGCGCGCGATCTCTATGAGGCGATGGAAGCCGCGCGCTGCGAGGCGGTGGGCGCGCGGCACATGCCCGGCACCGCGTCGAATATCGATGCCCGCATCGCCCATGATGCCGAACGCAAGGGCTATGCCCAGATCCGCAGCCAGACCGAGGCGCCCCTGCCGGTGGCGGCGGGCTATCTGATCCGGCAACTCGCCACCGGCCGCGCCCTGCCGAAGGGGGCCGATACGGTGGCCGACCTGTGGCGGCCCTTTGTCGAGGAACAGGCCGGCGCCACGCTGGGCGATCTGGACGCGGTGCTGGGCGATCAGGCCGCCTTTGCCCGCCTCGCGCGCAGGGTGATCGAGGATCTGGGCTATGGCGATCAGTTGGGCGACGACCCCGACGATCAGGGCGACGAGGACGAAGGCACCGAGGACGACAGCACTGACGAGCAGGAGCAGCCCGAAAACCAGGGCCAGGACCAGAGCGACGATGAAGAGGGCGAGAGCGACGACGAGGGCCCGCGCCAGGAAAGCGCCGAAACCCAGGCGGTGATGGACGAATCGGCCGATGACGAGATGTCGGACGAGACCGAGTTGCCCCAGGCCGAGGCCCCGCCAGAGCCCCCTGCCCCCGCGCCCCATTCCGATGCCGACCCCGCCTACAGCGTTTTCAGCACCGAAAATGACGAAGAGATCGCCGCCGAGGATCTGGCCGAACCGGCCGAGCTTGAACGCCTGCGCGCCTATCTGGACCAGCAGCTTGAACCGCTGAAGGGCGCGGTGGGGCGCCTGGCCAACAAGCTGCAGCGCCGGTTGCAGGCACAGCAGAACCGCAGCTGGGAATTCGACCGCGAAGAGGGCATCCTGGATGTTGCCCGCCTGGCCCGTGTGGTGGCGAACCCCCCCACACCCCTGTCCGTAAAGGTGGAAAAGGACACCGAATTACGCGATACGGTGGTGACCCTGCTGTTGGACAATTCCGGCTCGATGCGCGGCCGCCCCATCAGCATTGCAGCCATCTGCGCCGATGTGCTGGCCCGCACGCTGGAGCGGTGTCAGGTCAAGGTCGAGATCCTGGGTTTTACCACCCGCGCCTGGAAAGGTGGGCAAAGCCGTGAAAAATGGCTGGCCGATGGCCGCGCCCAGGCCCCGGGCCGGCTGAACGATCTGCGCCATATCGTCTACAAATCCGCCGATGCCCCCTGGCGGCGCGTGCGCGACAATCTGGGCCTGATGATGAAAGAGGGCCTGCTGAAGGAGAACATCGACGGCGAGGCGCTGGAATGGGCCCATCGGCGCATGGTGGGCCGGCGCGAGCAGCGCAAGATCCTGATGGTGATTTCCGACGGGGCGCCGGTGGATGATTCCACCCTGTCGGTGAACCCGGCCAATTATCTGGAAAAGCACCTGCGCGACGTGATCGCCATGATCGAGCGGCGCCGCGCGGTGGAACTGCTGGCCATCGGCATCGGCCATGACGTGACGCGCTATTACGACCGCGCTGTCACCATCACCGATGTCGATCAGCTGGCCGGGGCGATGACCGAACAGCTGGCCGCGCTGTTCGACCCTGACCCGCGCGCGCGGGCGCGAGTGATGGGCATGCAGGCGGCAGCCGGCTGGCGTTAAGTCGTCCGCAGGCCGCCGGCGGCCACGGCACCGCGTGATGGGGAAGCCTGTGCAACAGGGAGGCAGAACTCATGGGCGCAACGATCTCGCTGAACGGCCATGATTTTCACTTGCACAGTTGGGGCTCGGCCGGGTTGCCGCCCCTGCTGATGCTGCACGGCTTTCCCGAATATGGCGGCGCCTGGCAAGAGATCGCCACCCGCCTGCCCGGCTGGCATTGCATCGCTCCGGACCAACGCGGCTATGGCGGCAGCCATACGCCGCATGCCGTGGCCGAATATGAACTGCGCAAGCTGGTCGCCGACATGGCCGCCCTGATCACCAGCATCGGTGCCCCGCTGCCCGTCGTCGCGCATGACTGGGGCGCGGTCGTCGGCTATGGCCTGGCCATGTGGCGCCCCGAACTGGTATCGCATCTGGTGGTGCTGAACGGCGCCCATCCCGGCCCGTTCCAGCGCGCGGCGGCGGCGGGCGGGGCGCAATCGGCCGCGCTGGCCTATATCGGATATCTGCGCGCCGAAGGGTCCGAGGACCGCCTGTCGCGCAACGATTTCTCCAAGCTGCGCCAGCTTTTCGCCGAAGGGATGGACATGTCCTGGCTGACCGGTGCCACCTTGCAGGGCTATTTGCAGGCCTGGTCGCAACCCGGGCGGATCCGCGGCATGGTCAACTGGTATCGCGCAGCCCCCCTGCAGGTGGCACAGCCCGGCCAGCCCATCGACAACCCGCATGTGCTGTCACCGCAAGCGGGGCAGGTCGCCTGCCCGCATCTGGTCATCTGGGGCCAGGACGACAAGGCCCTGCTGGAGGACTGCCTGGACGGGCTGGACGCCTATTGTGCCGATCTGACGGTCCAGCGCGTCCCGGGGGCCGATCACTGGATCTGCCACCAGAAGCCCGATCTGGTGGCAGAGATGATCGACGACTGGTTGCAGGCGCAAGGCTGACCGGGCGCGCGCCGCAGGCCACGCCTTGCGGTGCAACAAGGCGAAACAAGCTGTGATCGCCATTGGCAGGGTCTTGCCGCAATGGCTGGCAGGCCAGCCTTTCAGCCATGGGCCAATACTGGTATCACAGGTCTGACAGGGCATTCTGAATGACAGCTTTCAGGCCGGTGCACGAGACGCGCGACGCAGGTCTGACCAGGCCAGAGGGGCAGGCAACATATGGCTGAAACAGCCACCATTGGCAGCTTTGGCAGCGCGGCGCGACTGAGCATTGCGCCGATGATGGATGGAACAGGTAATTTTAAAAACTGATTTCAAATCAGCCTTCTAAGCCATCGCTGGCGTCCATGTTGTAGCAAATGTTGTAATTCCGTCCAATTTTCAGAGGCACCGACAAACCTCAGAATCTCTGAAATACTATTATTTTCAAATACTTCCGTCCAGGCGACCAGATTCGAAGCGACGTCTCAACAGCGCGATTTTGCGGCCTTGAAGGGCCCTCCAGCGAGCGAGATGTTCACTCCGGGAGCCATGGTCAAGCGGTCGGACTCACGCCCGATTCGGCCGTTGGTCGACCGGGCCCGTGAGACCCGATTCCTGTGTCAGGAGAGAGGCATGTGCCGCACATCGTCGACCGGGCGCAATCGCGGGCCCGCCAGCAGATCGCAACGACACCGTCTCTGGCGCAAGCCCCAAGGCTGCGCGCTGAGGGCTATCCGCGGAAGGCGTCAAGCTCGTACTTCGCGATCTCGCGGCGC
>JAFIED010000212.1 GCA_020832805.1 Pararhodobacter sp. | reverse complement strand
CGCACAATCTTACAACGCTGCTCACGTAGCATGCGTGTGACTACAAGGAATCCTCGTTCACGCCCACCTAACTAATTGATAGGACAGGGTCACGCCAAGCAGATCGGCCGTGTTCCGAGGGAATTTTGTCGAACTTGGGTTCCCACGTCCCGGGGCCTTGTTTTGCTGTGTCCCTGTCATCATGCCTCACCTTTCTTGCCTGTCGTGTGCCTGTTCAGCCGCAAGGACGCATGGCAGCCCGTACAGTTGCCCGCTGCGGCCTGGCAGGGAATCATTTTTTCCGTGCACCGGCCCGGGTTTTCAGTCAAGGCGGGCAACCGGGGCACAGTCCGCAACCGAAACATCCTTTATGGCGGTTATCCGCTATTGCATGATCGGATCAAAACGTATTGATTATCCAAGGGAATTGGAATTGCGCAGCATTTCTTGCGAATAATGTGCAGCTTCACCACCGCTGTTGGCCGGCACGGATTTGCCGAGCAGGCAGTCGCACATGAAGTGACAGCTTTTGGGGTTTTTCATGTCCAGATTGGTTTTCTTCACTGCCGTTGATGGCGATCAGGGGCGTACGATCTGGGTATCCGACGCCACCCCGCAAGGCACCCGCCCCCTGTTCACCCGCGCAGACGACGCGCCGCATTCACCGCCCCCCCGTATGGCGCCACAAGAGTTTGCCGCGCTGGATGACGGGCGCGTTGTATTCAATGGCCTTGGCGCCCTGTGGGCCAGCGACGGCACCGAAGAGGGCACCTTTGCGCTGACCGACATGGGCACGGACTTGCCCAGAACCAACCCCGCCGGCTTTACCCCGGTGGGCGATGGGCGCCTGGTGTTCCATGCCTTTGATGCCGGTGATGAACAAGGCGAGAGACCCGAGGCCGGGCGCGAACTCTGGATCACCGACGGCACCGCCGCCGGAACCGGCCTGCTGAAGGACATCAACCCGGGCCCGGCAGGCAGCGCCCCCGGCCAGTTCAACGGCCTGCGCAACGGCAAGGTGGTGTTCACGGCCGATGATGGCGAGCATGGGCGCGAACTGTGGGTTACCGATGGCACAGAGGCGGGCACGCGCCTGCTGGTCGACTTTACGCCCGGGCCGGACGGCACCCCGTTTGACGATTTTTGGCTGTACGCCTTTTCCACCCTGCCAGACGGGCGCGTCACCTTTGAAGCGCCACGATATTTCGACGATGACCTGGGTGACTGGGTACGCCCGCAATGGGTGACCGACGGCACACCCGAGGGCACAAAGCCCCTTTCCCCGCCGGCGATGCCGGAAATACCCGAGCCCTTTGCGCGCGGGCCGGGCGAGCCCCCCTATCCGTTGGGCAATATATCCTCATCGCGGGCCTTCGCCCTGAACGACACAACGACCGTGTTCTTTGGCTGGGGCGCTCAGGAACTGGACCTGGACGCCTTGCAGGGGTTGCAGGTCGAATACCAAAGTGGCCTGTTCCCAGGCACGACCGGGTTGCAGATCATCGCCTCAGAGGCGGCCAATGTGTCGGTCCTGTTCCGGGGCGCGGACACAGAGGTCGTGAGACAGGCCCGTATCCGCGAACCGGGCGTGCCTGAATATGTTGAGATCGCCAGCAACGACCTTCGTGATGCGGGCCCCCTGACCATTTCGGTCAGCCCGGTGGTGACGGTCCCCTTTGTGCCCGATGCCGCTTGGATCAGCGTCACCTACGAAGGCCCCAATGGCAGGGTGACCGAATCGCCCTTGGGATCGGGTGGGGGCGCGCGGTCGGCAGGCCGCGATACGCTGTCGGAACTGGGCATCGGCCCCATAAGCGTGGTTGCCGCCAGTGCGGTAACACGCGATGGCGACAGCTTTTCCATTCCCTTCACCCCGATCGAGGTGACCGGCATCGTGCCGCTGGGCACAACCCTGTGGGCATCGGACGGCACGCAGGAAGGCACGCATCTGCTGGCGGAACTGACGCCTTACGCCCACTCCATGGGTTTGCCGCAATTCACGCAACTGCCCGGTGGCGGGGTCCTGTTCATCGTGGCTGACCGCGATGGCTACAGGCTGTGGGTCACCGATGGCACCGAGGCGGGTTCCCTGATGCTGGCCGAGGGGGTCACGTCGATCCGGGCCCTGACCGATGCCGACGCAACGCCGTTTCAGGGCCGGCTGCTGTTTCAGGCAATGGCAGGTGATCAAGGCGGTGTCTGGGTCAGCGATGGCACCGTTCAGGGAACCGGGCTGTTGATCCCGGTTGCCTTGACCACCGAACAACAGGCGATGCTGGGCAGCGCGATGGCGGGAACGGTGCAGGCCACGTCTGTCCAGCAGTTCACGCTGCCGGACGGACGCATGCTGATCGAGGCGCGCACAGGCGACGACGACCACGCCATCTGGATCACCGACGCCACCGCCGGCGGCACGCGCTTGCTGACCGATGCTTTCCGGCTGTTTCAGGCCAGTGATATCGTGCAGTTCGATGCCGATACGGCAATGCTGACCCTGCCCGACACCGGGCCGGGGTCCGGGCGCACATTGTTCGCGATGAACCTGACAGACGGCACCCTGACCGCGCTTGCAGAAACCGGACAGTCAACGCCGTTGCAGCCTGCAAACCTTACGCTGGCCACACCGGCCGAACTGCTGGCGCCGGAGTCCACCCTGTTCGACACCCGCGTGACCCTGCTGGATGGTCAGGCCGACAGTTTCACCCTGAACGCGCATTTCACCGACCCCCAGGGGGGGCGCCTTTCCTATTGGGTCAATGACCTGCCCGAAGGTGTCAGCTGGCAGCCGGGGTCCGGCAAGCTGCGGGTCGATGCCGATGCGCCGGCGGGCCGGCAAGAGGTGACGGTCATCGCCGAATCCGCGCGCGGCGGGCGGACCGAAGCCAGCTTTGACTGGGAGTTGGTCGATACCGGCAAACTGGTCATCCAGACCACGGGCGCCTGGGGCCGCGCAGACCGCGACAGCCCCATCACGCTGGAACAGGGCAGCACCCTGACCATCGGCCTGAAAGACGGGCTGGACCAGCTTTTGCGCATCGAAGACGCACAGGCGACGATCACGGACGGGGTGCTGCACGTCAAGGGCGCGCTCTGGTCCGAACAGGTGGCCACCGACCTGCCGCTGATGCAGGGGTCGTTCGGCATCGACATGAACACCCTCGCCGTGACCGATTTCCAGGATCAGGGCGAAACCGAAACGCACCGGCTGGTGGGCAGTCTGGTTGCCCTGTCGCTGTCCGGTCTTACGCTGCTGCCCGAGGCCGTGGTGCTGCGTACCGATCTGGCATTCGAAGACGAACTTGGCGTGCTGGGCACCACCGGCGGCCTGCTGGCCCTGCGGCTGGATGACAGTGGCATCTCCATTCCCGCCTTTTCCGAAATGGGCGTCGGGCGCTGGTTTTCAAAGGCGCCACTGGCCCTGCCCCTGCCCGATGGAACGCCCTTTGCCATCGAATTCTCCGATCTGGGACTGCATTACGATTTCATGTCCGACAACGCCTATTTCAGCGGCAAGGGGACCCTTGCCTGGCGCAATGACCTGGCAGATAAGTTCGGCTTGCTTGTCGAAAGTGCGACCAGCAAGCTGATCCTGGATCTGGCCGGCGATCGTGCGGCAGATACCCTGTTTGCGCGCAGCGAGAAATACCTGCGCATCGGCACTGACGCCGAGGGCTGGAACTGGGATATCGTCGGCGAAATCCGCTATGAAGGCCCAGAGGGGCGCGGGCCCGGCCCCGGCTGGCCGCTGGTGGAATCGATGCGCCTGTCGCTGGATACGCCGGAAAAGAGTTTCGGCGGGCAGTTCAAGGCCAGCTTGCCCATCCTGTTTCCCGCGCTGACACTGGAGGGCGCATTGGGCGCAACCTGGGACCCGGTTGCGCTGGACAGCTATTCCTTTGGTATTGACGGGTTGAACACCCCCCTGGGGGCAACGGGGTTCTTCATTCAGGGCGGCACGCTTGCCGTCGAAAACATCGCCGCGCAAGAGCCGGACGACGCCCCGCAGTACGCGCTGAAAGCCGATATGACCTGGGGCGCGATGCCGCTGGCGCCGATACGCGGCCATTTGGGCGGGGCGGTGCAGGAAAACAGGGCCAGCCTTGATTTCGAGATCGGCTCGCGCATCGGCTATCTGGTGTCAGGCACCGCCGAAACCCTCAGCCGGTCGGTGATCAACACACTTGGGGTCAGTGCCGATGACGTGTTGTCGTTCTCGCTGTTCAACCTGAGCGGCGCGCTGGACATCGAGCTTGACCGGTCGCGCTTTGCGTTCGAGGCCGAAGGCTCGCTTGCCGGCGACATGATCACCGGGCAGGTTGCCGTCAGTGCCGCAAAAAACATTGACCAGTCCCTGCCCAATGACCCCGACAAGGACTTTTGGGATCTGCAGGCATCGATCTCGGGCCGGATCACCTTTCCGGATGTGTTGCCCCTGATCGGCGGCTTCAGCCAGTCTGGCGATGCGCTTCTGGTCTATTCGACCGATGGAGACAGCACCAACGATTTCGCGGCCGTCTGGACGTCGTTTTCGCTGCCAGCTCTTTTTGGGCGCACAGATGCCACCATATCGGCCGGGGTACGCATCGGGTTCGACGGCCGTGTCGAGGTGCTGGGTCATCGCGCCATCAAGGCCATCGGCAGCTGGGAACTGGGGCCGGAACTGGATGTGGTGATCCTGTCGGCACAGTGGGAGAACGCCAGCGACAGCGCGCGGCTGGAGCTGATCGCCCCCGATGGCACGGTGCTGAGCGAGGGTGATTTCGGCACCGGCACGGGCCTTGCCGCCGGCATCGCGCTGGTCGATGACCTGAATGGCCCGCTGGGCCGGCATGTGGCGCTGCAGAACCCGGTGGCCGGCGTCTGGGATGTCCGGCTGGT
>JAFIED010000194.1 GCA_020832805.1 Pararhodobacter sp. | reverse complement strand
TATCCTGCTGGATACCATGTTCGAACTGCCGGGCATGGAGAATGTCTCTGAAGTGGTGGTCAATGACGAGGCGGTCAACGCCGGCGCCCGGCCATTGATGATCTATACCGACGCCAACAAGAAGCGAGAGCCGGCATCCGCAGGCTGAACGCGCGCTGCATTGGCCAACAGAAAACCGGCCCCCGCCATTGGCGGGGGTTTCGTATTTTGGAAAAGTTTTGTCAAAGCAGCGGGTTGTTTGCCAAACTTCAGGCAGGCCACCGGCGCGCGAAATCGGCGATCAGGGAGCAGGCGCGTGCCGTATCGCTGTCGCTGGCGTTCAACGCTACCCGCAGCCAGCCTTCCAGCCCCGCGCCGAATGATGCGCCAGGCATGACCGCCACGCCCGTCGCCTCCAGCATTGCCAGGGCAAAAGGTTGGGAATGGGGCGTCAGCGCACGAATATCCACCAGCGCAAACATCCCCGCTTGCGGCCGATGCACCTGCAACCCGGCGACCCCGTCCAGCATGTCATGGATCATCTGCGCGCGTCGCGCCATCCGCACGACCATGGCGCGCGCGGCATCGGGTGGGGCGGATAGCGCGGCGGCGGTCATGTCGGCGATAAAGGGCTGCGCGCCAAACAGCATGGTTTCCGACAGCGGCAACGCGCGGGTACAGAATTCGGCCGGACCGCACAGCCAGCCGGCACGAAAGCCCGGCGCCGCATGCGATTTCGAGATCGAGGCGGTGACGATGGTGCGTGCCTGACAGGCCGGGTCGGCAAGTGCCGAGGTGAAGACCGCGTCGCCATGGGTCAGATCGCCATACACTTCGTCCGAGATGATCCACAGGTCATGCGCCGTGGCCAGCTCGCCCAATGCCCGCAGGTCGGCGGGGGTCAGAATGGCGCCTGTGGGATTGTGCGGCGTGTTCAGTAACAGCACCCGGCTGGCCGGGCTCAGCGCGCGGGCGACATCGTCGGCCTGCAGGCGAAAGCCGGCCTCCGCGCGCAGGCGCACCGGCACCGGCACCGCTCCCGGCGCCCGGATCAACCCCTCATAGGTGGCATACATCGGATCGGCCAGAATGACCTCGGCGCCGGGATCGCACAGCGCCGACAGCGCCAGATACAGGGCCGTCTGCGTGCCGGGCAGACACAGAAAGCGCTCGGTGCCGATGGGGCGGCCCAAGCGCGCGCTGTAGCGATCAGCCAGCGCGGTCAGCATCGACGCCTCGCCCCGGCCATTGGAATAGGCAGTGCGCCCCGCCCGCATCGATGCCACCGCTGTATCGACCAGCGCAGGCGGGGTGGGCATGTCTGGCTCGCCAATCGTCAGGTTCAATACCGAAAGCCCCGCGGCGCGGCGTTCCTGTGCTGCAAGATGCAGCGCCCATTTGTCTGACCCCAAACCGGCAAGGCGGTCTGTCACGGCGGCGTATTGCATGGCGGCTCCTGCAGTGATGTCTAAGAAATAATTCACAACCTATTGAAAATAATATGTTTTGAATGACAGGCATTCGATTGCCTGACAATCCTGTTCGGTCGGTTGGTGGCTGCGCCCGACCTTGATCGCCGATCTGGCCCTGCGCGGCCATTGCCCGTTTCGTGCTGCCATGCTCTATTGCGCGCAATCAGGCCAAAGGGGGCTTCCATGCCGACATTCACCGCTGCTGATGGCGCCACGCTGCACTATACCGACGAGGGGCATGGCATCCCGTTCCTATGCCTTGCCGGTCTGACCCGCAATGGCAGTGATTTCGACTATCTTGCCCCGCATCTGCCACCCCTTCGGCTGATCCGGCTGGACTATCGCGGGCGCGGCCAATCCGACTGGACCGGCGCAGACAGCTATACGGTGCCGCAGGAAGCCGCCGACGTGCTGGCGCTGCTTGATCATCTGCAGATAGAAAGCGCCGCCATTCTGGGAACATCGCGCGGCGGGATCATCGGCATGTACCTGGGCGCAACGGCACCGGACCGGGTGCGCGGGTTGATCCTGAACGATGTCGGCCCGGTGCTGGACCCGCTGGGACTGGAGCGGATCAGCGCCTATATCGGCCTCCGCCCTGCCGGGCGCAGTCATGCCGCCGCCGCCCTGATGCTGGAACAGGGCGCCGAAGGGTTTGACAATGTGCCCCCCGGCCGCTGGCTGGAAGAGGCGAAGCGCCATTTCATCAGCACGGATCAGGGACTTGATATCAATTACGATCCTGCCCTGGCGACGGCCTTTCACACTGCGCTGAAGGGCCAGCAGGGCGATCTTTGGCCGCTGTTCGATGCCTGCTGCAAGAAACCGCTGGCGCTGATCCGCGGTGCCAATTCCGATTTGCTGACGCAGACCGTCGCTGACGAGATGGCCGAGCGTTGCCCGGACATGATCTATGTCGAAGTGCCCGATCGCGCCCATATCCCCTTTCTGGATGAGCCCGAATCCCTGCGCGCGATCAACCGGTTCCTGGGTCTGTTGATATGACCGACATCGCCGCGATCGAGGCGGCGGCAACGCGGCTGCAGGGGCATGCGCGGGTCACGCCGATGCTGTCCTCGCCGTTTCTGGATGCGCTGGCGGGGCGGCGCGTGCTGGTCAAGGCAGAATGCCTGCAGCACTCGGGCGCGTTCAAGTATCGCGGCGCACGCAACGCCCTGGCGGCGCTGGACCCGCCTGGCGTGGTGGCGTTTTCCTCGGGCAATCATGCGCAGGCGGTGGCGCTGGCGGCACGCGAAAGGGGCGTACCCGCGGTGATTGTCATGCCGGCCGATGCACCGGCCATCAAGATCGCCAATACCCGCGCGCTGGGGGGGCAGGTGGTGCTGTACGACCGCGCGCGCGAAGACCGCGATGCCATCGGCGCGCGCCTGGCGTCAGAGCATGGGTATGCGCTGGTCAAACCCTTTGACATGGCCGAGGTGATCGCCGGACAGGGCACCGCGGGGCTGGAGATTGCCGCACAGGCCAGCGCCGAAGGCGTGTCACAGGCTGATGTGCTGGTACCCTGCGGTGGCGGTGGTCTGACATCGGGCATCGCTCTGGCGCTGGAGGCCCGTGCGCCGGGGATGCGGGTGCGCCCGGTCGAGCCCGAGGGGTTTGACGATGTGGCCCGCGCACTGGCCAGCGGGCAGGTTGTGCCCAATGACCGGCTTTCGGGGTCGATCTTCGATGCCATCATCACGCCGCAGCCCGGCAATCTGACCTGGCCGATCCTGCAGCGCCTGTGCGGGCCGGGGCTGGTGGTGGACGAGGCGCAGGTCCTGCACGCCATGGCGCTGGCCCATGACCGGCTGAAACTGGTGCTGGAGCCAGGCGGCGCCGTGGCGCTGGCCGCCGCGCTGGCCGGCGCAGGCGAGGGGGACGCGGTGATCGTTGTGGCGTCCGGCGGGAACGTCGATCGCGCGATGACAGGGCGGGCCCTGGCCACGAAAACCTGATTGCAACCGGTCAAGGGTGCAACGCGCCGCGACCGGATGCAGCGACCCGCCGGTTTCCGGATCAGCCGGTTTCCGATTGTGACGGGCGCAGCCGATACATACCCTCTGGCAGGTTCAGCGCCGCGCGCAATTCCCGTAGCTGGGTCGGCGACAGCGTGATCTTCATCACCTGGTCGGACCGTGGGTCATATTGCTCGACCGTGACGCATTCGGCAAAGGCAATGACGGTGATGTCTTCCTGCAAGGGCGATTCACCCTCGTCAACAAGGGTGATCACGGTGGCGTCGAATTCGTGCTCGATGGTGAACATGGGGTCAGCATAGCGCAAGCAGCCTCGCAGGAAAACCGCCTGCACTTGTCTTCCTGCCGGGCAAGCTGTCATCACCATGTCATCGGCGCCGGGCAGTCCGGGCGCGCGACCACAGCAGAGGGCATTGGCATGGCGGCAATTGGCATCGAAACAGCAGCGGTGAACCTGGTCGTGGCGTTGCTGTGCGGCAGTCTGATCGGCATGGAACGGCAATGGCGCCAGCGGCTGGCCGGATTGCGCACGAATACGCTGGTGGCGCTGGGTGCCGCCAGTTTCGTGGTGTTTTCGGCAATCTTTCCGGACGAGATCAGCCCCACTCGGGTGGCCGCGCAGATTGTTTCGGGAATCGGTTTTCTGGGCGCGGGTATCATCTTCCGTGAAGGTTTCAATGTGCGCGGGCTGAACACGGCGGCAACGCTTTGGTGTTCTGCCTCGGTGGGCATGCTGGCCGGCGCAGGGGCATGGGATTTTGCGGTCTTGATGACCGCGCTGGTTGTTTTCGTCAATCTGGCGCTGCGTCCGCTGGCCCGGCTGTTGAACCGGCAGCCGCTGGAAAGCACCGAGATCACTTCGGAATACGCGGTAGAGATCATTTGCCGCCACACGTCAGAAGCCCATGTCAGGGCCTTGATGCTGCAAGGCTTTGCCGAGGCCGGCTTGCATCTGACGGCGCTGGAGTCCGAGGATATCGAAGGCAGCGACCGGGTCGAAGTGACGGCGGAACTGAGCGCTGACGGCACATCGGATACCGCGATGGAGGGTATCGTCGGCCGCCTGAGCCTGGAGCCCGCGGTGACCGGGGCGCGCTGGCAGCGCCGGCGGGGTGACGTGGGTTGAACAAGGCGCTGCACCCGCCCGAGGCGATTCCCTATTTCTGCCCGATTCGTCTGGCATATGCTTTTTGCCGGGCAGGTGCCCGTGCGCTGCGGAGCATGGCTGCGATGACCGATCTTGCTGTTGATCCAGAAGACCACGCGGTCGGCCGCAGGCAATTGCGCAAGCTGGCCGCGGCACTGGGGTCGCTGGTGGTGACGTCAGGTCTGACACTGGGCAAGCTGGTTGTGGGGGTGCTGTCGGGCTCGCTGGCATTGATCGCCGATGCGCTGCAGGGGTTGATGGATGTCATCGTGACCATGGTCACGCTGATGGTGGTGGCGGTTTCCGGTCGACAGGCCGATGCGGTATGGACCTGCGGGCGCGCGCGCATCGAGGCGCTGGCCGCACTGGTCGAGGCCGCGTTGCTGGCTGTGATCGCCGCCTGCATCTGGTATCTGGCCGCCCAGAAACTGGTACATGGGGTGCATGACGTGACGGTCGAGCCCTGGTACCTGGCCGTTGTTCTGGCGATGGTGGCGGTGGACTGGGCGCGCGCGCAGTTCCTGGGGCGTGTTGCGCGCGAAACCGACAGCATCGCGCTGGAGGCGAATGCCGCGCATTTCCGGACCGATGCGCTGTCGTCGCTGGTTGTGCTGGGCGGGCTGGTGGCGGTGCACCAGGGCTGGCCGCTGGCCGATACGCTGGCCACCTTTGTCGTTGCCGGCTTCCTCAGCTGGACGGCGTGGCGGCTGGGGCGGCGTGGCGCCGATCTGTTGCTTGACCGGGCCGATCCGCAGGCTTCGCTGGCTGTGCTCGCCGCCATCGAGTCCCAGCCCGGTGTGCAGGATGTCCGTGTGCTGCGCTTGCACCGCCAGCCGGATCATTACCGGGTAGAGGCCGCGTTGCGCGTGCGCGTCGCCGATATTGCGGCGCTTCGTTTGCTGGAAGATCAGATCAGCCGCGCGATCATGACCACCTTGCCGCGTGCTGAAACCACCCTGGCACTGTCACCCGAATAATGGCGCCCCGGCATCTGGCCGCGTCGATAGGCAATGACCTGCGCGTCCTTGGCAAGTTGGCGCGTGCCCGACCCAGCGATTCCCGGCCCAGAGCGCGCGTTCAGGCCCGAAAGGCGCGCATCAGGAATTCCGGCACATGATCGCCCATGCCCACGACCGGTTCGCGGTCGCCGCGGCCACCCCTGTCGCGGCGTTGGTCGCGCGCGGCTGTGCCGGCGCGTTCGGGCTGGCGGGGGGGCGGCTGGCGTTCGGGCTGCGGTACCGATTGCTGTTCGGCCTTCTGCTGTTCAGGTTCACGCTCTGCGCCGCGGGCCGGTTTGCGCCCCTCGTTGCGCCGGGTTGCGCTGTGGCCGCGCTGCGCGGGGGGCTTTGCCGAATCCGCATCCTGTCGCGTGCGACGGGGTGCCGTGCCGGCCGTTTCGGGTGCTTCGCCGCGGGGCAGGGGGCGTTGCACCATGTGTTCGATGGCGTCGAGATACTTTTCGTCTGACGGTGTCGACAGGGTAAAGGCCTTGCCCAACCGTCCTGCCCGCCCCGTGCGGCCGATACGGTGCACATAGTCCTCGGCATGGCTGGGCACGTCGAAGTTGAACACATGGCTGACCGCCGGAATATCCAGCCCCCGCGCCGCCACATCCGAGGCGACAAGAAAGCGCAGCGTGCCATCGCGGAACCCTTCCAGCGTGCGGGTCCGCACCGACTGGTCCAGGTCGCCATGGATCGGCGCGGCATCATAGCCGTGTTTTTTCAGGGATTTCGCCACTACATCGACATCGATCTTGCGGTTGCAGAAAATGATCGCGTTCTTCAGCCCCGTCCCCTCGCGGTCGATCAGCGCACGCAGCAGCGCGCGCTTTTCGTGAAAGCTGCGATCCTTGCGCGATGGCGTGAAGGAGAACAGCGCCTGTTCAATGGTTTCCGATGTCGTCGACTGCCGCGCCACCTCGACCTTGACGGCGCTGGCCAGAAACTGGTTCGTGATTCGCTCGATCTCTGGCGCCATCGTGGCGGAAAAGAACAGCGTCTGCCGGGTAAAGGGCGTCAGCGAGAAGATCCGTTCGATATCCGGAATGAAGCCCATGTCGAGCATGCGGTCGGCCTCGTCGACCACCATCACCTCCACACCGGTCAGCAACAGCTTTCCGCGTTCGAAATGATCCAGCAGGCGACCGGGCGTTGCGATCAGAACGTCGACGCCGCGGTCGATCAGCTTGTCCTGTTCGCCAAAGCTGACACCACCAATCAGCAGCGCCTTGGTCAGGCGGGTATATTTGGCATAGATGTCAAAGTTCTCGGCCACCTGAGCGGCCAGTTCGCGCGTTGGTGCCAGCACCAGGCTGCGCGGCATGCGCGCCCGGGCGCGGCCTCGGTTGAGGCGCGTGATCAGGGGCAGGGTAAAAGAGGCGGTCTTGCCCGTGCCGGTCTGTGCAATGCCCAGCACGTCGCGCCCTTCCAGCGCCGGGGGAATCCCCTGTGCCTGAATGGGGGTCGGGGTGTCGTAGCCGGCTTCGGCAACGGCTTGCAGGACCTTCGGGTCCAGCTGCAGGTCAGAAAACTTGGTCATTTGCGTCCGTATGTTACGGCATCGGGCCGTAATGATATGATGGGACGCATACTTCGCCGCGCCCCGCGTCTGTCGGATGGCCATTCGTGGCCATTCAGGGCTGGTAGCGCATTAATGCCCGATGGTCAATCAAGAGCACCTTTTCGCGCCGGAAGCCGCCCGTTTTGGGCAGACAGGCGCCGAAAAACGGAAGCCGGCGGCCGAAATGCGGCCAGAATGCGGCGCGAATCGACGTGCCTGCCCAGATTCATCCAAAATTAACCATTATCCCGCCACCTCCGTTCCCAATCGCGGACGCAAATGCAGGCGACAACACCATCATCGACATTGTGCGTGAGAGTGAAAGTTTGCCATGTATGCGCCTGTTCAGCTTGCCGAAGCCACGCCCGTGACCACGGGTGCGTGTGCGCCTGTGCCGCCTGCACCGCAGGCCATTGCCCCCAGTCACCCGGCGCCGGCACCGCTGGCCTTGCCGGCCCCTGCGCAGTTCGATGCGGTGGTGTCGATCATCAAATCCGTTTTCCGCGTTCCGGCTGTCGGAATCGCGCTGCACGGTTCCTCTGGTGCCACGGGTACCCGCGGATCCGGTGTCTACCGGTCATTTCTGGAAATGCCGCTGATCCGGCCCGCCGAGGATGGTGGCGAGGACGAGGTGATCGGTGCGTTGCGCGTGCTTGATACGGTCGAGCGCAGCTTTTCAGACGAGGACTGCACGATGCTGGAAGGCTTCGCGCGGCTGATCGTCGATCAGGTGGAACTGTGGTCAGAGGCCAGCCGCGATCAACTGACCGGTGCCATGACCCGCCGCGCCTTCAACGACGCGCTGAAAAAGACCTTTGCCATGCATCAGCGTCACGGCGGCACGGCCACGCTGCTGATGTTTGACCTCGATCACTTCAAGGCAATCAACGATACCTATGGCCATGCCGTGGGCGATGCCGTGCTGCGCAAGGTCGCCCGTGTCGTTCGCGGCGAGTTGCGGGTCGAAGACAGTTTTGGCCGGCTGGGCGGCGAGGAGTTCGCCATCATCCTGGCCCATGCCGATGCCACCGCGGCCGGCGAGGTGGCCGAGCGCATTCGCCGTGCCATCGAGGCGGCGCAACTGCCTGACATGCCGCAGGTGGCATTCACCGCCAGCTTTGGTCTGGTTCCTGGTGACAGCGCGTTGTCGAGCGCCGCGGAATGGCTGGAGGCGGCCGATGCCGCGCTGTACCGCGCCAAGACTTCAGGCCGCAATCGGGTGGTCGCGGCAGCGGCAAACGCCTGCGCCGATGCCCGCGCGGTTTGAGCGATCGCCCTGTCCTGCGGCATGATCAAACGACGTTGATACCATCATTGTCATTGTCATTGTCATTGTCATTGTCATTGTCATTGGCAGGGGCTGGCGGCGGTGGTGGCGGGACCACCACGGGCGGCGGTGCCGGCATGACCGGGTCCGGCGTATCGGTGAAGCTGCAATCGGTCGGATCCACGCGCCCCTGCACATCGAATGCACAGGCCGGCCCCGAACCGGGCTGCATGCCAGGGGGTGCACAGGCAGCCAAGGCGGCCAATACCAACACGGCAGGCCCCCAATGACGGAGGGTTGGTTTCAAGGTGCATTTCCTTCTGACAATACCTGGCAGATGTTGACGTAGCGTAACATGGAATCGGTCT
>JAFIED010000193.1 GCA_020832805.1 Pararhodobacter sp. | reverse complement strand
GGGGGCCCCCCGGGACTTCCCGGCGGCGCCCGTTTGTGCTGTGCACCCTCTGGTTACCGTCGAATATGCAACGAGGCCCTGAACCGCCTGATTGCAAGGTCACGGCAAATCGGCTACACGCTCAAAAGTTGACAAGACGATCAAAAAAAATGACTGGCAGCCTGATTTCGGCATGCATCGCAACCAAGGAGGATTTCATGGCTCGGATCACCAAGGCAGTGTTTCCAGTTGCCGGTCTTGGCACGCGGTTCCTGCCTGCCACCAAGGCCATGCCCAAGGAATTGCTGCCGATCATCGACAAACCGATCATTCAATACGCGGTGGAAGAGGCCGTGGCTGCGGGGATCACCGATCTGATATTCGTGACCGGGCGCAACAAGCGTGCGGTGGGCGACCATTTCGATGCCAATCTTGAACTGGAGAACCAGCTTACCGCCAAAGGCAAGCACGCGTTGCGCGACATGGTGCGCAATATCGTGCCCGAAGGGGTAAACTGCATGTTCATTCGCCAGCCCGAACCGCTGGGGCTGGGCCATGCCGTTCTTTGCGCCGCACCCGCCGTTGGTGACAAACCCTTTGCCGTGCTGCTGGCAGACGACCTGATGAAGGGGGCCGTTCTGCCGACCCAGGCACTGGTCGATGCGCATGAGCGCACGGGCGGCACGATTCTGTCCGTGGCCGAAGTCGCGCTTGAGGACGTGAAGAAATACGGAATCGTTGCGCCCGGCAACCGGACCGAATCCGGCCTCTGGGAGGTGCGCCGCGTTGTCGAGAAACCGGAACCTGCGCAATCGCCCTCGCGGCTGGCCTCGTTCGGGCGCTATGTGTTCGACGCCGAGGTTTTTGATATTCTGCGCAGGCTCAAACCCGGCGCCGGGGGCGAAATCCAGTTGGCTGATGCCATAGACGATCTTGCCGGACGCGGCCGTGTCATGGCCATCGAGAACCCGTCAAAACGCTATGACTGCGGCGACAAGTTCGGCTATCTGGAGGCGATCCTGGATTTCGCGCTGGCAGACCCGGAATACGGTGCTCCGTTTGCCAGGTTGATCAAGGAGCGCCTGGCCGATCAGGAACCCGTCGAACCGACACCGAAACTGACCGGCACGGGCTGAGGCCCCGCCCTGTGCGGTGCGGCGCCACCGGCCAGATACTTGCAGACCAACAAAAAAAGGGGCCTTTCGGCCCCTTTCTGTTGTCTTGCCTGGCGCCCGCGCGTCAGCGGATGCCTGCCTCGCGCAGCAAGGGCAGCACGGTATCGCGGAAATACGGGAATTCCTCGGCATAGTCGAAAAAGCTGAGCGTCGTACCGGCAAAGCCCGTCTTGTGCAGCTTGATGATCCCTTCGGCGACCTGTTCCGGCGTGCCGATCAACGGGAAGCCCCCATGCCCCTGTGCCATCAGATGCTTGATCTGGGCCAGCAGGTCATGCGGAAAGCTGTGTGCATGGGCAAACTGCAGCCGCACCAGGTTTTCCACCGCTTCGGTATCCTGGTTCTGGTGCACGAAATAATCCACCGCCGCCTGCGCCTCGGCCTCGGTCGGCCGACACACGACATGGGCAAAGGTCAGCACATTGACCGCGCGCCCCTTGGCCTGCGCCTGCTCTTTCAGTTCCGCAATCTCGGCCTTCGAACGGTCCAGATCGATCGCCGGGGTAAACAGGAAATTGGCATTGTCAGTGGCGAATTCACGCCCCTGCGGCGACCCTGCGGCGTTGATGATGGGCACCCCGCCACGCAGGGGCCGGGGGTCGCCCTTGACATGCTTCGCCTTGAAATACTTGCCGTCCCAGTCGAAATACTCTTCCGACTCCCACAGCTTGCGCACCAGGTCGAACCATTCCTGCGCATAGCCATAGCGGGTTTCGTGATCGTCGGGCAGGCTCAGGCCCAGTGCCTCGTATTCCGGCTTGTTCCAGCCCGCCACGATGTTCAGGCCCGCGCGCCCCTGGCCGATCTGGTCGATGGTGGCAATCTGCTTGGCCACGACAACAGGGTGATTGGCCGCCGTGTGGATGGTGGCGAAAACCGTCAGGTTCTTTGTCGACGCCAGCAGCCCCGCCGCCCAGGTCATCGTCTCCAGCACGCCGCCGTGGAAATCGGTCTCGCCGCCATAGCCGATCCAGCGCGCGATGGGCAGCATGAAGTCGATGCCGGCCTCGTCCAGCATATGCGCCAGCCGCAGGTTGTTTTCCCAGCTGTTCACCCAGCGCTCGGGCGCCTTGGTGACGGTCATCCCCGAGGAACAGTTGGTCGAAAAGGTGCCCAGCCGGAACCGGTCGCCCGACAGCATCGGTGCGTCTGACATGTGTTACACTCCCTGATAGATTGTGAACGCTATTTTATGATTGAAAGTCTATCTTAAAACGACATTGCGTCAATACCTTTGTCAAGCGATGCTGCACGCGGCCGCAGGAGAGCAAAGATGAATAGTAAAAGCGATGAAAACCAGGATGTTAGAAAATCCACCGCCATCGACTACCACTGGCATCTTGCGCAAAGCGAAACCGAGGTGGACTTTACCGAACTGGAATTCGCGCTGATGCGCTGTTTCGAGGGATTCGGGCGCTGGCAGTCCGAATGCCTGGGTTCGGTCAGTGATCTGGCTGCGCAAGGACAGGAAAATGCGCTGCTGCACATCATCCGGATGAACGAGCGGCCAAAGTCCATCAAGGACCTCGCGCGCCTGACCAACCGCGACGACATACCCAACATCCAGTATTCCCTGCGCAAGCTGATCGCCGCGGGGCTGGTGCTGCGCGAGGGGTCTGGGCGCTCTGGTGTCACCTACCGCGTGACCGATGAGGGGCGCCGCGTGACCGACGACTTCGGCACCCTGCGCCGGCGCCTGCTGATCGAGGCGATCGAGAACCTGCCGGGCTTTGCCGACAGGCTGAGCGACGCCACGCGCACGTTGAACCTGCTGTCAGGCATCTATGAAGAGGGCGCGCGCACCGCCGCCACCCACCGGCGCAGCTAGGGGCGCGGCTATCGGCGCGGTCAGCCCGCCGGAACCTCGGTTTCAAAGACGGCGGGCAAGCTTACCTCCAGCAGTTCGATGTCCGTGCTGGTATCGGCATAGCGGGTGCGCAACCCGGGTGGGATGACAAAGGCATCGCCGGGCGCCAGGTCAACCGGCACCGCCCCCTCGGCCTCCAGCCGCATCGTGCCTTCCATGACGAAGGTGAACAGGATGTCCCCGTGATGCCGCGTGGCCGGTACCGCACCATTTGCCCTCTTTACCACATGCACGCCGGCCACGCCCTGCGTGTTCATGCCGATGGTTGTATCGCGGCTGGCAAAGCCCGGAACCCGAAAGGGTGCCCATGTCGCCTCTTCGGCGCGATGGTGCACAAAGCGTTGCCCCTGAAAGCGCCGCCCGGGGTTGGCCGGACCATTGGGCAGTGTCATGGCGTGGTCAATGGTAGTGACATGCTCTGCCGGCACACCGATCTCGATCACCTCGATATTGTCAGAGGCATGCAATACCCGGTGCCTGATCTCGGGCGGCTGGATCACGCAATTCCCGGCATGCAGGCGAAAGGGGTCGCCCTGATCCTCGTAAACCAGATCGACCCAGCCGCGATAACAGAAGATCAGTTGAAAACCGACCGTGTGATAATGCACCATGTCCGGCACCGGCCCGCCATCGGGGATGCGGATGTGGCTGGCGATCATCGACCCGCCCAGCCGGGACGGCACCAGATCACGATACTGCATGCCCGCCCGGCCAATGACCCACGGCGCGCCATCGGCCAACCGACGGACGGCAAATTCATGGGCGGTCTCGGGCACGACCAGCGGCGGGTACAGCGGCTCTATCTCGATGCGGGTGCCATTGGGCGCGACCAGCGCATGCCCGTCACGCGCCA
>JAFIED010000192.1 GCA_020832805.1 Pararhodobacter sp. | reverse complement strand
CAGCTCATGGCGCCAGGCATAAATCTGTTGCCGGGTCACGTCGTGCCGCTGCGCAACCTGCGTGACCGTCGCGCCGCCAACACCGACCGCACTCACGATCGCCAGCTTCTCGTCTTCCCCCCAATAACGGCGCCGCGCGCCCCCCACAACTTCGCCCCGCATGCCCCCACCGCGCATAAGACACGTCGCAAACGACGTCGTTACGCACGTGTCTTAGGTCATCAAGCCGCCACGCGGCAGGCGGTGCCAATCGGGCCGTTACCGGAGGCCAGCGCGCAAACAGGCTGGCATCACGCCCGGTTATACCGGATGAAGGCCGGCGCGCCACGCCCCGACCGCCCGGCGCGGGGTCGGTATAAAGGTCCTGCAGATAGCCGGTCCAGAGGCTGCGCCAGACGGGTTCATCCTGTGGCCGCAGGGGGCGGATGGTGATGGTTGCCTGCAACGGTATCCAGCCTGCCGGCAGCGGGGCCGGAGCTTACAGCATCTCGATCTCGACAAAGGCGATTTCTTCATCGGTGTCGTTGGCGATGTTGTGCTCGACCCCGGCGGGGCGGGCATAGCTTTTGGCCGTCTCGATGGGATAGGGCGTTGCGTCATGGTCATCGCGGGTCTGCTCGACAGTCAGCGTGCCGCCCTTGACTGGCACCACCACATAAGGGGCCTCGTGCCGATGCCAGCCTGTCTCGGTACCCGGAGGGAACCGCCACAAGGTTACACGCAGGTTGGGTTCTGAAACCTGCTGTTCGGCGGTGGCGGGGGTCCGTTCGGGCATGAGGCACGCTCCTGTTTTCATCTCTCTGCCGGTTCATGCGATGGCAGACGGCTTTTCACCCAATGTAGGCACCGGCTGACCCGCTGCACAGGGCAACTTGCGGCAGCGTATGCGAGAAAGCGCCCGGTTGTCATGGGATCATGGTGCCGTTTTCGGAAAAAACGCCCGCACCGGGAACTGGATCATCCCCGGGCGGTACGGTGCCCAATTCGGCGGCGCAACCAGGAAAGAGCCGGCCAGACCAGCATCAGGGCGATCAACGCCATGCAGGCCGCCGCGACAGGAGATTGCAGGAACACGGTGAAGTCCCCCCTTGCCAGTTGCATGCCGCGGCGCAGGTTCTCTTCCATCATCGGGCCCAGGATGAACCCCATCAGGAAAGGCGCTGCCTGAAAGCCGCCGACACGCATGCCGAAGCCCAGCAAACCCATCACCAGCACCACGAACACATCAAAATTGTTCAGGTTGATGCTGTAGACCCCGACAGAGATCAGACAGATGATGGCAGGATACAGAAACCGGTAGGGGATATGCACCAGCCGCGCCCAAAGCCCCACCAGCGGAATATTCAGCGCCAGCAGAAACAGATTGCCGATCCAGAAACTGGCGATCAGCGCCCAGAACAGCGGTGCGTGATCGACCATCAGCCGCGGGCCGGGCGGAATGCCCTGAATCATCAGGGCGCCCAGCAGCAGTGCCATTGTGGCGGTGCCGGGAATACCCAGGGTCAGCGTGGGGATAAAGGCGGTCTGGGCGGCGGCATTGTTGGCAGCCTCCGGTGCGACCAGTCCCTCGATCGTGCCGGTGCCGAACCGCGCCGACCGTGGCGAGACTTTGCGTTCCAGCGAATAGGCCATGAAGGATGCAATGGTGGGCCCGGTGCCGGGCAACGCCCCAAGGATGGCGCCGATCGTCGTCCCGCGTGATACAGGCCCCGCGCTGCGGCGCCATTCCCTGCGTTCGGGCAGCATGTCGCGCATGCGAATGCCCGGTTTACTGCCGCTGCCGGAAATGCTGCGGCCTGTGCTGCTGATGATCTCGGCCATGCCGAAGATCCCCATGGCCAGGGCGACCAGGCTGACCCCGGTGATCAGTTCGGGAAAGCCCAGCGTGTAGCGCTGCACCCCGGTCGAGACATCCGTGCCGACTGTCCCCAGAAGAACGCCGAACACCACCGCCACCAGGGCCTTCAGCTGTGACCCCCGTGCCACCGACACGGCCCCCATCAACCCCAATGCCATGACCGCAAAATACTCGACCGAGCCGAAGGACAGCGCAAAGCGCGCGATCAGCGGTGCAAAGGCCACCATCAGCACGATGCCCACTGTGCCGCCCACAAAGGATGCCACCGCCGAAGAGAACAGCGCCACCGCCGCCCGCCCCTGTTTGGTCATCGGGTAACCTTCGAAACAGGCCACGGCGGAAGAGGGGGTGCCCGGCACGTTGATCAGGATCGCCGCGATCGAGCCGCCATATTCACCGCCGTAATAGATGCCCGCCAGCATGATGATGGCGGCCTCGGGCGGCAGGTAAAAGGTCAGCGGCAGCAGCAGTGCGATGCCCAGCATCGCCCCCAGCCCCGGCAGGACACCGATGAAGGTGCCCATGGTGACGCCAGCGAGGCAGTACAACAGGTTCTCGACGGTCAAGACCGTCAAAAGGCCCTGGGCAAGGTTGTTCACGATATCCATTCAGAAGAAGCCCGGGTAAAGCGGCAGCGGAAGGCCCAGAAGCCCGATGAACAGGACGCTGATTCCCGCGGCCAGCCCCAGAGCCAGCAAAAGCGCCTCGCGCGCCTGGCTTTCGCGGTCGCCCATCGACCCCACCAGAGAGGTCAGGAAAACGGTCAGCGGCAGGCCCAGGGGATCGATCCCCAGGCCGAAGGTCGCAAAGGCGGCCGTGATGAACAGCAATCGGCGTAACCGCAAGGGGTGGGCGGGTTCGTCTGCGGGCATCAGAAAGCCCCGCACCATGATCAGGGTGCCCAGGCCAACCCCGGCCCAGGCCAGCACATTGGGGAAAAAGCCGGCGCGCATGCGGCGCAACGTGCCGAACCCGTAATCGCGCGCCAGCCACAACGCCAGCACGCTGATGGCAATCACCACAAGGCCAGCAAACACATCGCGGATGTTCATGACCCGGCCGCCCGCCGGCGGCGGAATACCCGCGTCATGGTGCGGGGGGGTGTCGTCACGGGCGCTCATCGCTTCCTCCTCAGCTTCGCAACCGCGGCTTGGCGGGCCTGTATCGGCCCTGACCAGGTGTCACTCCTCCCGAGTCCCCCCGGCATGGCGCTGCAGGCACCGGCAGTCAGACCCCGGCGGGATGCCGACTGTCGGCTGCCGCCGGCGCCGGTTGCCCGGCCTTTCGGGCCGAGACGTCGCCCAGCCGACCCAGTGCCGGTGCGGCCCCCGAATGGCCGACAAGGCGCATTGCACCCCATGCGCCGGCAGTGGAACTGGCCACGACCGGCATGCCGATCTCGGTTTCCAGGGCACCGGCCAGATGGAGGGCCGGCAGCCCCCCGCAGGATACCAGCAGCGCATCCGCACCATGCGTCGCCGCCTGCGCGGCGCGGCGGCCAAGCGTGGTCACTGCGTCCTCGCCAATGCCCAGCACCGTGTCGATGCTGGACACACCCATGCCGATCATCGAGGCGACCTCGAACCCCTGCGCCTGCAGAAAGACGGCAAGCCGCTGGTTGATCTCGTCGGTATAGGCCGTGCCGACCGCAAGCCGGCGCGCGCCCAAGAGGTTAAGGGCATCGCAGATCGAATGGCTCATCGTGGTGGCGGGCAGGCCGGTGCCTTCGATCAGGCGCTGGACCAGCATGTCATGATAGGTGCCGCCTCCAAAGAAGCTCAGCGAGGTTCCCATCAGCGAAATCGCGCTCGCCTGTTCCTCGTCGCGCAGGGCCCTGGCCAGGGTGACCACGCGCTCTACCGCTTCGGAAAAGTCGGCCACGCTCATGTTCTGCAGCGCCAGCCCGCGTGCCGCAAAGCGCACGCCTTGCGGGTAAAGCGCGCGGGGCTCTGGCGGCACATCGCCTGCTGCCGGGGGCACGATCATGCCGATCACGGGCACAGATCGGGTTTTCGCATCTGGCGCCTGCATGGCGTTCTACTCCTCGGTGGGTGCGGGTGGCGGCGATTCATGAATCGCCGGCGCGCTTCTGCACAGCAAAGCGATACAGGCCCCCGTTGCCAAGGGGGCCCGTCAGGTTGCGCAGGATTATTCTGCCAGGACGGCGCTGGCCGTGGCAGACCAGGTTTCAACCAGTTCGGGCAACAGTTCCGCCAGATCAGGCCCGTCAAGGTACGAGGGCACCAGCCCGCGCCCCGCCAGATCGTCGCGGAAGGCTTCGTCATCCATCACGGCGCGCATGGCATCGCGCAGGGTTGCCACGCGGGATTCGTCAACGCCAGAGGGCGCCATGATGAACATGCGCGGCGAGGCGTCGAACCCCTCGATCACTTCGCTGATGGCCGGAATATCCTCGAACCCCGGCACCCGCTCAAGCGAAGTGACGCCCAGCACCACCAGGTTGCCGCCCTCTGCCTGTGCCACGGCCGCATTCAGGCTGACCACGCCAAAGGGTGTTTCCCCTGACACGACTGCCGTGACCGACGGCGTGCCGCCCTGGAAATGCACCACGTCCAGATCCAGACCGGCCTCGGCTGCCAGTTGTTCGACGGCCAGATGCTGCAGCGTCGCCACACCGGGCGAGGCATAGAAATACTCACCGGGGTTCTCGCGTACCCGGGTGATGAAGCTTTCCATGTCATTGATGCCAACCTGCGGGTTGGCCACGATGGCCAGAGGCGCAAGCGCCAGCTGGGCAACCGGGGTGAAGCTGGTCAGCGGGTCATAGCCGACATTGCCATGCACCACCGGGCCGGTCAGTGCTGCGGTCTCGCCCAGATACAGGGTATAGCCGTCAGCACGGGCCGAAGCGGCGAAGCCTGCCGCAATGGTCCCGCCTGCGCCCGGCCGGTTTTCGACGACGATCTGCTGGCCCAGATGCGGCGCGGCGGCACCTGCCGCCATGCGTGCCAGCGTATCCATCCCGCCGCCCGGCGCGAAGCCGACCACCAGCGTGATGGGTTGCGTGGGATAGTCTGCTTGGGCCGCGGCCGCGAAACCCATGAAGGGCACCAGTGCTGCAAGCTTCAGTAACGTCTTCATTCCGAACTCCCCCTGATCGATTGTTTCCGCTCATTACTCTCTTTAAAGATATTCTTGCTGTCAACATTCTTCTATCGTAACAATGTGTCCTGTCCCCTGCCATTGTGCCCTTGGCGCCGCAAATGGCCGGAACCAAACGCCTTTCAGACGCAAGGAGATTCGCCTTGGATACGACGATCCGCGAAATCACGGCGGTGCCGCTCAATATTCCCATGACCCTCGCAATCGGCAATGCCAGTGCGGACACCAGCCTGTCCTGCGTTGTGGTCCAGGTGACCACCGCCGACGGCGTGACGGGGCACGGCTTTACCGCCATCACCGAGGAAGAGGTCGTTGCCCCGGCCATTCAGCATCTGGCCGCACCCGCGCTTGCGGGGGTCAATGCACTGGACCGGGAGCGCGTGGCGGAAATGCTGTACTGGCTGATGACCCCGCGCGGCCAGACCGGGTATGCCAGCCATGCCATATCGGCTATCGACCTGGCCTTGTGGGATATTCTGGGCAAGGTGACGGGCCTGCCCTGCTGGCGCCTGATCGGGGGGGCACGTGATACGGTGCCGCTGTATGTGACCTTTGGCTTCGGGTCCTTCGACCGCGAGCAACTGGCCGAGGCCGCCCGCAGCCTGCGCGCCGAGGGGATCACCCGTTTCAAGATGGTCGTCGGTCATCATGCGCTGGACAAGCGCATTCGCGGGCAGGATCTGCGCGCCATCCTGAAAGAGGATATTGAACGCGTGCGCATTGCCCGCGATGCCATTGGCCCCGATGCCGAGCTTTATATCGACGCCAATTGCAGCCTGGACCCCGATTCGGCGCGCTGGCTGGCCGAACGGCTGGCTGAATGTCGCATCGCGTTCTTTGAAGAGCCGATGCGTGACAACGATCCCGCCCGCATGGCGGCACTGCGTGCGCAAACCGGCATGCGCGTTGCTGCGGGCCAGAACGAGGGCCAGGTCTGGCGGTTTCGTGACCTGATCGCCGCCGGTGCCGTGGATGTCCTGCAACCGAATGTGGTGATCTGTGGCGGCCTGACTGCGGGGCTGAAGGCCGCGTCCCTGGCCGAGGCGGCGAATATCACGCTGGCCAATGGCGGCGCGTTCCCCTTTCACAACATGCATATGCATGCGGGGCTGGCGCATGGTGGCCTGGTGGAGTGGCACCTTGCTGCGGTCGAGATGTCTCGGGCCATCTTCAACGGCCTGCCAGAGCGTCAGGGCGAGACGCTGCCGCTGTCCGAGAAACCGGGCCTCGGGTTCGAGCTTGATGCCGACCGGCTGCGCGAATGCGCGAAACGGCCCTTGTCTGGCGGGCGCGGCAAGGCCTGAGAGACGCATTTTGCAATGGCCGGCCCAAAGGGTGGCTGGCACTCTGTCGCGCGGGGCGGTGGGTGCTATATCACCTGCCTTGACCGCAAGTGATTGCATAACGGGAGTCGATGCCATGGTGTCAACCGCTACAAGTGCCCAACAGACACAGGATGACACCGCCCGCTTCCTGATCGCCCTCGGCATGGCCGAGGGCGAGGTTGATCTTGGTCTGTTAACAGAGTTCCCCGGCCCCTATCTGCGGGTAGGCTACGAGAGGGCGTATCAGGATTTTGCCCGGCTTCTGGGCGAAGACACCTTGCATCCGGGTTATTTTACCGTGCTGACACTGATCCGGCGCAACCCGGGCATCAACCAGTCAACCATCGGCAAGGTTGCCGGACGTGACAAATCCTGGGTCACCAAGGCCCTGCGTTTCATGGAAGACGAAGATCTGATCCGCCGAGAAAGGGTCAGGGACGACCGCCGCGCGCATGCCAGCTTCGTCACCGACAAGGGGCTGGCGCTGCACCGCCGGATGGAAGAAAAGGCCCAACAGCATCTGGAACATCTGTGGGGGGTCCTAGGGCGCGAGAATTGCGCCATATTGGTGCGCATGCTGCGCACCCTGATCACGCGTCTGCCGGAAGCTGCAGGTGCGCCCTGCGCCGCGGCCGAAACCGCCCCTTCGCCCCGGCCACGCGCCCTGAGCGCCGGCGCCGGATAGGGCTGGGCGCGACTGCCTGTGCGTTGCCATGGCCCGGGCAATCGGCCCGGCCTTTCTGCCCAATGCCGTGTCAGCGCCGCGTCAGACGCGCCAGTATGACCTCGGCCAGGTCTTCAAGCGCGCGGCCATAGGCTTCGGCAACGGCACGGGCGTCGTTCTCGTCGTCAGACATGGGTACGGAAATGTCGATCTGTTCGATGAAATCCCGGATCTGCCCTTCGGGTGCCGAAACGGCGAACTGCCCGGCCAACTGAAAGCGCCCGTCGGCCCGCGCCACAACCCGTGACAGACGCACTTCCAACCGCAGATCGGCCGGGTCGGCCAGCGGCCAGGGCTCGGCAGCGACGGTTGCGCTGCTGCGCAGGTCCAGGCGGCGGGCCAGTTCGCCGGTAATTGCGGTCGAAGAGCCATCGGCCCATTCGGCCCCCCTGATCGGCATCAGCACCCCGGCCGACCCCTCGCGCAGGATCTGGCTGCCCTCGCCATAGGCGGGCAGCGAGATATCACGCAGCTCGATGGTACGAACGCGCAGCCGAACCGGCGCCTGTTCGGCACTGGGTGCCGCCTCGATCAGGTAGCGCGTGGCGGGCGGGGCGCTGCAGGCGGCAAGTGTCAGCAAGGCCGCGGCAAGCACCGACATGACCAGACGGGATGGGGTGAACGGGGTGGCTTGCGTCATGATCAGCGTCCAAACAGCAGGGAATTGGGGTTGCGTTCGATGGCCCGGGCCAGCTGGGCAAAGGCGCGCGCCGTCGCGCGGGCATCGCGCAGGGTTGCCAGCGCCTCGTCGTTGATGGGCGAGCGCGGCCCGTAGGCGGCGACCAGCCCCTCGGCCTGGGCAACCAGACGGTCCAGCCGCTGGGCCAGCGCCGGCAACTCCTGTGTGGCCAGCGCCACAGCTTCGGCGGCGCTGCTGGCCGATGCCAGGGTCTGGTTGACACTTTCGACAACACCGCCGGTGCGCAAATCGTGCAGCACCGCTTCGACTTCGCCCAGGGCACTTGCCAGCGCCGGCGGCAGGGCCTGCGTGCCCTCGTCACTGACAAAGGCGTCGGCGCTTTCGATCAGTCGGGTCGCCGCGGCGATCAGCGCTTCGGCTTCCAGTGCGGCGGCACGGGCAACCAGTGTGCGCAATTCCGTGATCAGGGCAGGCACCTCGCCCGTGGCCTCGGCCAGGCCATCGGCAACCTGCTGGGCACTTTCCAGCGTGGCCACCAGCCGTTCGGCGGCACGGGCATCGGCAAATTCGGCCAGGATCGTGCGCAGCTCGGTCACGGTGCCCTGCACGTCGGCTGGCAATGCCTGCAGGGCAGGGCTGCCTATCAGTGTGCGGGCCTCGTCGATCAGGGCGACAGCGGCGCCGGGGGCGGCGCGGGTGCCGGGATCGGCCAGCAATGCCTCGACCGCGGCCATGACACCGATTGCCTGTTCCAGCACGTCCTCGATCGGCAGGTTGCCCAGCCGCTCGATCAGCCCCTGTGCCGAGGTCGTCAGATCCTGCAGATCAGCCGGCGCCGACGGGATGACCGCTGCGCTGTCCTCGGGGCGCAAAAGCGAGGCGGGCGCGCTGTCGGGCAGTTCGACAAGCTCGATCACCAGCGTGGTCGAAAACAGCCCCGTCGGCGCCATTCGCGCCCGTAGCCCCGCCGCCACCTGCGAGGCAATGAAGCTTTCCAGCTCTTCGGGCCCGGTCTCGGCGCC
Organism: Pararhodobacter sp.; assembly: GCA_020832805.1. Taxonomy (GTDB): domain Bacteria; phylum Pseudomonadota; class Alphaproteobacteria; order Rhodobacterales; family Rhodobacteraceae; genus Pararhodobacter. The sequence goes on along the minus strand of JAFIED010000192.1, from coordinate 20,086 downwards.
CAGGCCAAAGGCGCGTGGCTCCAATGACAGCAAGGCCTGCATCCGCACCCGTGGCGCCGGGCCCATATCGACCAGGCGGGCGGCAATGCCGGCCACTTCGCCCACCCTTACGCCACGATAGCGCACCTCTGCCCCTACGGTCAGCCCCTGAACCGAGTCGTCGAACTCGGCTGCAATGCGCAGCGCCTCGCCGGGGTCCGACAGGGTGGAACTGCGCCGCGCGCTTGTCTCGTCGGGGTAAAGCTCGAACACGGTGTTCTGGGTCAAGGGCGCGCCGCCGGATTGCACCTCGGCAAAGGCGATCCCGCCGGTCAGGATGGACGCCAGATTGCCCACGCCCAGCCGCACACCGCCTGTACCCAGTGAGACAGAGAAACCGGATGTATCCCAGAACCGTGTTGCCGTGGTGATCCGCTGGTCATGGGGGGCGTTGATGAAGGCATCAAAGACCACGCCCTCGGCGCCCTCGGCCAGACTGGGGCTTTCGATATGGCCTACCTCGATCCCGCGGTGCAGGACGGGCGCGCCGGGCGTCAGGCGATTGCCATCGCGCGCGCGCAATGAAATCCGCGTGCCCTCGCGGCCGGGCGTGATCAGCGGTGCACTTTCGCGCCCTGTGAACGAGCGCAGGCCACGCTCGACCGTCTGGTCGCGCTGCGGAATGAAGGCGGTCTCGATATAGACACCGGACAGCACAGTGGTCAGCCCGGTAATGCCGCGGGCGCTGACCTCTGGTCGGACAACCCAGAATTCGGCGTCGGGCGGCAACAGATCGGCAACCGCACGATCGATCCGCGCGCTGACCACTACCTGTGTCAGGTCTGGCGAAAAGACCACGCTTTCAACATGGCCGACCTGCACCTCGCGCAAACGTACCGTGGTTTCACCGGGTACAACACCCGCCGCACTGGGAAAGGCGATCTCGATCAGGGCGCCCCGTTCGACATAGCTGCGCCAGCCGATCCAGACCGAGACTGCCACCGCCAGGATCGGCACCAGCCATACGGGCGACAGGTTGCGCCAGAACCCCTTTCGGGCGGGCTGGACATCCATTTCGGGGGCGTCGGTCATCAAGGCGCTCTCATTGCATCGGGCTTTCGGCGGCACGCCAGATCAGGCGCGGATCAAAGGCCTGCGCGGCAAGCATGGTAAAGGCCACCGACAGCGCAAAGCTCACCGCCGCAATACCGGGCGCAACGGTGGCTGCAAGGTTGAACTGAACCAGAGCTGACAAAATCGCCACGACAAAGACATCGATCATCGACCAGCGCCCGATGAACTCGACCACCTCATACAGCCGATGCCGGGCATGGCCCCGCATCGGCCAGCGCCATTGTACCGCCAGCGCAAGATAGGCGATCACCACGAACTTGGCGACGGGAATGGCAATGGAGGCGAAGAACACGATGAATGCCACCAGCCAGTAACCGGACTGTACCAGATCGAACACGCCCCCCAGAATGGTATTGTCCTGGGTGCGGCCCATGGTCTGGGTGCGCAGCATCGGATAGACGTTGGCCGGTACATAGACCACCATCCCGGCTATCAGCCACGCCCAGACCAATTGCAGCCCCGGCACATGGCTCAGCCCGGCGCCGCAACGCCGGCAGGTTGTGGCGCTGGCCGCGTTGGCCCGCCCACAGGTGCGGCACCCGCGCAGGCCGGCGGCATGCGCGGTCAGAACCGGCTGCGTTGTTCGAGTGTGCGCCATAGGGTCAGCCTGCACATGAAGTTGTCGTTCAATACGTTGATCAAGACCAGAAGTACCATTGCCCAGAAGGCGATGCCCAGATGTACGCTGGCCAGCCCCGCCACCTTGACCAGCGCCACGGCGACCCCGATCACAAAGATTTCCGCCATGGCCCAGGGGCGCATTGCCTCGGCCCAGCGAAAGGCCGTGATGGCACGCGGGGCGGCATACCAGCCCATCGACATCGGCGCCAGCGCATAGATGATCAGCGTCAGACGCAGCGCCGGCAACAGGATGATGAACGCCAGCGTTGCCAGCGCCAGGGGCAGCGTCAGACCCGTGGAAAAGGCCAGTGCCGCGTCAAAGACCGAGGCGCGGCGCGTCATGCCGCCGGCGCTGAGTTCCAGAAAGGGAAAGAACACCGCCGCCGACAGCAGGACAAGCGATGTCGCTGCCAGCATCACGATGCGCGACATGGCCCGTTCACGCGGAAAGGACAGTGTTGTCCCGCAGCGCGTGCAGCGTCCGCGCGTGCCCACCGGAACGGGGGTCAGTTTGTACAGCGCGTCACAGGTGGGGCAGACAACCAGCCCGGCGGTGCTGTCACCCGGCGTGTGGCTCCTGGCTGCAGCCGCAGCCAGGGGGGCTGTCTGCAGTGTTTTCGTCGTCATTTTCCCAATGCCCCTGACTGTTAACGAACGCGCGGCCATCGGGTTTTGCGGCCTGTCCGGCAGCGGGCCGGGCGCCGCGTTGCGGTGACATGCCTGTCTGCCGCAAAGGGGGCGCACTGTCCACCTTGGTGCAGGGTGTGGCCGTCGTGCCGGCTGATTATCTTGCGGCCGTCCGCACAGATGCTAGTATACGGCACATGCCGCGTGAATGAGGTGCCGGTGCATCCCTGCCAATCCTGTGCCTTGCGAAAAACGCCGCTGTTCATGCCTTTCTCGGCTGATGACCTGCGGTTCATGATGCATTTTCGTGACGGCGAGGTTGAGTTGGATTCTGGCAGCATGCTGTTCCACGAGGGCGATGCGCTGACCAGTTTCTACACCGTGCTGTCCGGTCAGGGCGCCCGCTACAAGACCCTTCAGAATGGTGATCGTCAGTTGGTAAACTTTGTGTTTCCCGGTGATCTGGTCGGTCTGGCCGGCACGGTTACAGGGGAAACGACAGCGTCCATGCTGGCTGTTTCGAACATGCGCCTTTGCCGCTTTCGCAAGAACCGATTGCCGGAACTGTTTGGCAGGCAGCCAGAGCGGGCCTATGCCCTGACCTGGATCGCCGCGGTGGAAGAGCATTTCCTGGGCGAGACCATTGCCACCCTGGGGCAGCGCAATGCCACCCAGCGCCTGGCCTGGGCCCTTTTGAAAGTTTATCAACGACTTGAGATTGTCGGTATGGCAGATCAGGATGGCTCGGTGCCCTTTCCCTACCGCCAGGGCGATCTGGCCGATGCCCTGGGCCTGTCGTTGGTTCATACCAACAAGACGCTGGCGCATCTGCGCCCCTGGGCCCGGCTGGCGAACGGGCGGTTGAGTGTAACCAACCGCGATGCGTTGGCCAAGCTGGCCATAAGCAACGGCGACAGCCCAATTCAGCGCCCGCTGCTGTAGGGGCTGGTCAGCCGGGGCTGATACGCGGGCCAAGACTGCCGATCAGGGCGAGCAACTGTTGGGTGCCGAAGGGCCAGTCCAGTATGGCCCAGGGCCATTGTGCCTCTGACGCCGGCGCGGCGGCCTCGGCCCCCATCAGCACAACCAGTGCCCTGCGCTCTTCGATCCTGGGGCGCAGCGGGCTGGCGGCAAAGACATCGGGCGAGCAGCGCAGAATGGCCAGATGCAGTGGCGTGTCATCTGGCAGGGATGCCAGCGCTTCCAGCGCGTCCGCTTCAGTAAGCGCAACAATCGGCGAGAGGCGCAACTCCTCGCCCAAGGTTACAGCCAGATCCTGGGCAACAACCGGCAAGGGTTCAAGGATCAGGCAGAGGGGCAGGGCAGGCGCGGGATTCGTGGTCATGCAGGTCCTGTGTCTGTGTCGGTTCGGGACTGGGTTCTTGCTGATCAACGGACAGGGCGCAATAAACTATGACATAGCAAACGGTTTCATGCCGGGAATGACCGGGTACGCACGCAAGGGGTACCGACAGGCGGGCATATTGCCGCGTGGCGATGCGCCAGAATACCGTAGTCAGCGCCTGTCGGATGCATTTTTTTCAAAGGGCAGCAAAGGGTGCATCGGCGGAAAGCCGTATGGCTGGCCGGGCGGAGGGAACACCAGGCAGGCTGCAGAGTTGGTCTTCAGGCAAACGATAACGCCCCGACTGATCTGGACAAGGAGAAACTCATGCAAAGCCAAGATCGCCCCATCGACGCAACAGGCCCCACCATCACATCCAGCGGCACCAACGCCGGCCACAGCCGGCTGATTTCCGGCAGGACAGTGCAGGGAACCAAGGTCTACAGCCCCAATGGCGATGACCTTGGCCATATCGACGATGTCGTGGTTGAACCCGCTAGCGGACGTGTTGTCTACGGTGTGCTGCAATTCGGCGGGTTTCTGGGGATCGGTTCAGACTATTTTCCAATTCCGTTTGGCCGGCTGCGGTATGACGGCACGCGCGAGGCCTATGTCACCGACCTGACAAAAGAGCAGCTCGAGGCCGCCCCGCACCATGACGACAACTGGTACCATGACCGCGAATGGCAGGAACGCGCACATCAGCACTATGGCGTTGCGCCCTATTGGCTGTGACCGTTGCGCAACGTGCCAGCATTGCGCGATCCATGATGCAAAAGGCGTGATGTGACATGCATAGGGGCCGGCACCTTTTGGTACCGGCCCTCTTTTCTGTCTGCCGCTGCACCCTGCCAACACGATGCTTCCAAAGCGCAAGCTGGCGCCGGGCGATCAGGCCGCCGTCTCGTTGATCTCGGACTCGGCCAGTTCGGTCATCGTCCGGTCCCCGGAATAGGCCGCTTCCAGCAGTGCCTGCAGGGCCTTTGCATCATCGTCCAGGCCAAGCTGCCTGGCAAAGGCCAGTGCACAGCCGTAGCCCGCGATCGCATAATGCGCCATGCGCTGATACTGGGTCACGATCATCGCATCACGCGCGGCCGCCGAACCGAATGACGCGTCCAGCGCGTGTGCACGCGCCTCGCGCGTCAGACCTTCCATGCCTTTGCAATGTTCGCCGCGCGGGTCGGCGCCGTGCGCGGTGATGATCTTTTGCAGATGCTGCCGGCCGTCGTCGATGCCTGCGACACCGCGTTCCAGTGCCTTGCGCAACGAGTCGTTGTCAGCCGCCTTGGCCAGTTCACCCGTTACGCCCTTGGCTTGCTTGTTGGCGCTGAACAGGTCCTGCAGCTGGTCCACGTAGACGTCTTTCAGATTATCCATGAGGGAAACCTCGCTTTGCTGGTGAGTGGGTTTGCGTATGACCACCAACGCCCGTTGCGGCCAGTTGTTCCAAGCTGTCGCAGACTTGCGCCATTTGCCGCTGCTGGCGCCCATGTTCCGACAGCGCACAACGCTGCTTGAAGCAGGAACCCGCCTGACGGCCACGCGGAACCGCGCCGCCTGCGCTGACGTTTTCACCGGATGGACCGGCATATTCTCTTGACTGAGCCGCCGACAGCGGGTGCGGGTGCACCCGGTCAGGCAGCCTCGGACGTGCCCGAAAGCAGGCACGCATCGGCCCTCTGGCGGTTTCGCGTGCTGTCATGGCTGGTGGCGGTGCTTGCCCTTGGCGTCATGCTCTGGCTGCTGGGTCCGGTTCTGGTGCCTTTCGCGGCCGGTGCCGCCGTTGCCTATTTGCTGGACCCCCTCGTCTGCAGGCTGGAGCGCCTTGGCATGCCGCGCGCACTGGCATCGGCCGGTTTGCTGACGCTGATGATTGCGGTGCTGATTGCGGGGCTGGTGCTGTTGCTGCCGCTGCTGGCGACCGAGGCCACCACCCTGATCCGTGCCCTGCCGGGCCTTTATGAAAATGCGCAGCGGGCAATCGCCTGGCGCCTGACGGGGCTGGACAGGGCCGAGGTCAGCGAAGCGCTGGAACAGGTGTTTGCCCGCCTGCGCGAAACCCTGACCGAGGCCAGCCCCACCGTGTTCGGCGGGTTGGTGTCGGGGCTCAACGGCATTCTGCGCGCCCTGCTGTTCTGGGTCATCATGCCGGTTGTGGCGTTTTACCTGCTGATGGACTGGCAGCGCCTGCTTCGGGCGCTTGACGATCTGTTGCCCCGGCCCAATGTGCACACCATCCGCACGCTGGCCAGTGACATCGACAAGGCGCTGGCGGGGTATGTCCGGGGCGTGGCGGTGGTCTGCGCGATTCTGGCGGTCTATTACGGATCACTTCTGACAGCGGTAGGGCTGACCTATGGGCTGCTGGTGGGGGTGGTTGCCGGGGCGATTTCCTTCATCCCCTATGTGGGTGCCTTTATCAGCGGTGCCTTGGCGATCGGTCTGGCGTTGTATCAGTTCTGGGAGACGCCGATCTTCATCTTTGTGGTGGTCGGGATCTTTGCCTTTGGGCAGTTTCTGGAAAGCCAGGTCCTGGTGCCCCGGCTGGTAGGCAGTTCGATCAACCTGCATCCTGTCTGGCTGATCTTTGCCGTGATGGCCTTTGGCTACCTGTTCGGTCTGGCCGGGGCCATCGTGGCCGTGCCGCTGGCGGCTGCGCTGGGAGTGGTGGTGCGGTTTGGGGTCGCAGAATACCGCGTCAGCCGCCTGTATGCCGGCAATGTGAAGCTGCCGGTTTCCTGAAAGGGACAGCGCGCGCCTGCGGCGCCAGGGCGCGCACAGCGTTGTCAGGGAACGAACCGCGCCGCAGTGGCATTGAGAAGCATGAAAGCGTTGACACAGGAGAAGGCCAATGACCGATATTCCAGTACCGCCTCCGGGCGCGGCCGCCATTCCGGGCGGCCCAGAGCCGCGTCCGGATGACGAAATCGCCAGACTTGCCGATTTGCACACCCGTCTGATCGATACCCTTGATGGCTATGACAAGGCGGCGGAAAAGGCCGAGCCCGAGTTTCTGGGCGTTGTCGAGGAATTCCGCGCCCTGCATCAAGGACATGCCAGAGTGGTCATGGCCATGTTGTCTGCACTGGGCCATGACCCGGAAGCCGATGGATCCGTCATCGGCACTGTCAACCGGGCCGTGATCGAGGTCCGGTCGTGGTTTACGGAAATCGGCCATAACATCATGGACGGTATCGCCGATGGCGAGAAAAGGGTGCTAGGGGATATGGAAGCCGCCATCGCCGCCGCAACCAGCATCGAACGGCGGGCAGCGCTTGATCAGATGCGTGGCGACACGATCACGCTGCTGCAGCGTCACGCCCCTGACAAAGCCTGACGGCCACTTTGCCGCCCTTGAACCGGGGGCGGGGGCGGTCACACGGGGCACAATGGCCGCCCTGTGCCAGCCGTCGCGGCCGTTGGTCAGACGCAATCAGCACGCGGCTGCCCCTGGGGTTGCGCCATTTCCTTAGCATAGCGCGCAAGAAGTTGCGCAACCTGCGTAGATCCAAAGGGTTTGGCCAGAACGGGCCAGCCAGTTGCTGCTGCGCCGCCGGCGGCTTCCATCTCGGCTGCATGGCCAACCAGCACTGGTCGGCCGCCCAATTGCCAGATCATGGCAAGCAACCGGCTGCCGCGCAGGCTGGCGCCATCAGTCTGAACAAAGGCAAAATGCAGTGACGGCGGGCGCAGTGCGGCAAGCTTCAGGCAGGCCTCGTCGGTTGTTCCTGCGACGACGGGCGCGCAGCCTGTGATGTCTTGCAGGGTCAGGGCCAGATCCCGCGCGACAAGGGGCGGCCGCAGCATGACCAGACAAGGGCGTGACATGGCAGTGTCCTTTCAGCGCCCGTGGAAACGACCGGGCCATATGCCCTATCCAGCCCTGTTGTTGCCGGTGCTGCAATAAACCATGACATAGCTGTACCGTTTCGGCGCCGGTGCGATGCGCTGTCAGACCCGATGCGACGCCGGGGCGGTGTCGGCCCGACCTGCGCAGGTCCGATCTGCACAGGCCCGCCGCTCATGCCCCTGCTCAGCGGGGCGGTGCAATACCAGACGGCCCCGGCAGGGGGATGCCGGGGCCATGCGGCCGGTGTTTCTGGATCAGTCAGCCTGCGTCATACGGGCGGCTGCCCACGCACGGCACGGGCAATCATCGCCACAACGAACAGGACGATGAAGATGAAGAATAGAATCTGGGCGATTCCGGCCGATGCGCCGGCAATGCCAGAGAAGCCAAGCGCAGCGGCAATCAAGGCCACGACGAGAAAGGTAAGGGCCCAACCAAGCATGTGTCATCTCCTTTGATGATGGTTCGGAACACGCCGGCGGGCCGGCGCGCGATTGGTTGATCAACGTCCCGTGACGCAAATGGTTCCAGCCGCCTGCCTGTCGTTGCCAGGTTACCCGTGCCGGAAAACGTGGCGCGCGCGATCCTTCTGCTATGCCTGCGCCTGATCATCCGCGCCGCGCAACTGATCATGTCAGTCCGCTGTTCTGGCCGATCTGACCCGTTGCCGGGCACACATGAGGGCTAATAAAAAAAAGAGTGCAGGCAGGCGCGCAACGGAATGATCAGTGTGGCGCACCGGAATCTGCAGGATGCTGCGATGCCGGGATGGCCTTGGTGGCGCCATGAGCCCCGGGCTGAGTGGAGCCATTGCCCGACAATTGCGCCAGCAGCGCGGCCAGTCTGGGCGGGGGTGGTGCAGCGGGGGGCGCTGCATAGAGCCGGCGAAGGTTTTCATGCGCCTGCTGGCGTATCGGATGGTTATCGGTCATTGCACGGTTCCTTGTGTGTTTGCGCCTCCCCCAGGTGCGTTCATCCTGATGCACCGTTACCTGATGCGCATTCTGCGGCAGTGCAGCACGCATGGTTTCAGTGCAGTCGTTCTGGAGACAAACACCGCCGTGTCTGGCCGGTTCCGGTAATCAGTTGAAAAATCCGATTGTCTGCATGTGTGGGCCGTGGCGGCGATCGGCCTGTGCGCTGCGGCGCAGGTTGTGCCTTTTGCCCCGATTTCCAGCCGTTGCAGCGTGCTGGCACCGCCTGGCATCAAGCGCCCACATCGCGCACCAGAACCAGCGCCCGCCCCTGGCAGATCAGGGTGCCGTCTGGCGCGGTGCACAGCGTTTCCAGATCGGCCAGATGCTTTTCCGGCCGCAACCGTGTCAGCACCACCTGTGCGGTCAGCGGCTGATCCAGCGGTGCGGGGGCAAGAAAGTGCATCTCCTGTTTCAGGTAGTTGGTCCCGTAGCCAGGCAGCCGAACCCCCAGAAGATAGGAAAACAGCGCCCCGATCAGCGGTTCTGGCACCTGATCTGCGGGCCCCGGCGCCCCGGTCAGTGTCAGAAACTCTGCCACTTCCTGTGCGCCAAAGCGGCGAGTCACCTCGGCTGTCTGACCTGTTTTCAGCATCATGCCTCCTCTGCCAGGCCCTGCAGCACGATCACCTGATCCGCAATCCGTGTTGCCGTCATGGCCAAATGCCCCTCGGGGGTTTGTCTGACCTCCAGCCGCAACGCCTCGCCCGCGAAACTGGGCGCCGGAAACATCAGGGCTTGCATCTTCTGCACCGCCCCCGGGCGCGCCTGGCGCAGCAGGGCCCACAACTTGCCATAGATCAGCATGCCGTGGCTGACGGTACGCCCGAAACGGGTGCGTGCGCTGAACTCTGCGTCAACATGAATGGGGTTGTCATCGCCGGAAAGCCGCGCAAAGGCGTCGAACTCTGCCTGTGTCGGGGTCCAGTCGGCATCAATCAGGATCATTGAAACTCTTGCCTCAGTTGTGGTTTGCGCACCTTGCCGGCTGCGGTGCGGGGCATGTCGGCCACGATGCGCCAATGATGCGGCAGCTTGTATCCCGCCAGCCGTTCCCGCAACCAGCCCGTCATTGCCGCAGGGTCAGGGGTGGTTCCCGGTTGCGCAATGACAAAGGCGGCGCCAACCTCGCCCCATTGCGTATCAGGCACACCGATCACCGCTGCCTCCAGGACATCGGGGTGTTCGACCAGCACGCGCTCGACCTCGGCTGGATAGACGTTCTCGCCGCCGGAAATATACATGTCCTTGATCCGGTCGACGATGCGGTAGAACCCGTCGGCATCGCGCTGCGCCACATCGCCGGAACGCAACCATCCATCCGGGGTAAAGGCCGCTGCGGTGGCTTGCGCATTGCCGAAATAGCCCGGTGTGACCGTTGCGCCGCGCATCTGCAATTCGCCCTCGCCGGCTTCGCCGTCGGGGACACCGGCCAGCCGTGCCTCGGTCATCAGGCGGGGCAGACCGACGGAACCGATGCGGGCCTCGGCCTGATCGGCATCCAGCAGAAAGCCGGTGGGTCCGGTCTCGGTCATGCCATAGCCCGCACAGACACGCGCGCCCCGCGCGGCCAGCGCCCGGATCATCCCCTCGGGCAGTGCTGCGCCGCCGCAACCCCAATGCGTGACGGCCGACAGATTGGCGCCATCAAAACCGGGATGGGCCAGAAACGCCTGATAGATCGTCGGTACGCCAAAGAACTTGGTGATTGCGCCGTCGCCAATCAGTGCCAGCAGGTCAGCCGACTCGAATTTGGGCAGCACGGTGGCGCGACCTCCCCACAGGAACAGCGGCAGGGTGTACAGGTTGATCCCCGCCGTGTGAAACAGCGGCAGGAAACACGCGGTGCGGTCGGCGGCGGTCAGGCCGGCGGCCTGGGCGATGTTCATGGCATTGGCCAGGGCCATGCGGGGCGTCTGGATCACGGCCTTGGGCACCCCGGTCGTGCCAGAGGTAAACAGCAGGTACCAGGGTGCGTCTTCATCACTGTCCTGTGGGGCAAAGCCGGGGCCGTCCAGCCCGAAGCCCCCATCCGGGGCCATGGCAATGCAGGGCCTGCCCAGCGCCACGGCGGTTTCGGCAAGCGCGGCATCATGGATCACCACCTGTACCGCGACCGAGTCCAGCACCGGCGTCAGTTCCGCCACAGGCTGGCGCCAGTTCAGCGGGCACAGGATCAGCCCGGCCTTGCGCGCGGCAAAAAGCGCGATGAACACTTCGGCCCGGTTCAGCGCCAGGATTGCCACACGGTCGCCGGGGGCAAGCCCGCGCGCGCGCAGGCCGCGCGCCAGTGCCGCAGCCTCGGCGTCGATCTGGGCAAAGGTCCAGCGGCGGCCGGTGCTCAGGTCGTCAAAGGCGATGGCGCTGGGCGACAGTTCGGCGCGGCGGGCAGAAAAATCAGGTGCGCGGGCCATGTCAGATGCTCCGTGCTGACAGGAAACGGTCCATCCCGGCCCGCGCGCCTGGGCTGGCGATGCGGGCGACAAAGGCCGCGCGCTCGGCTTCAAGCGCGGCAGCCAGGGCGGGCAGATCGGTGCTCAGGCGGCGGGTATCGGCCAGGGTGCCGGGGTCATGGGCCAGAATCCTGGACAGCCAGGCGGCAATCTGCGCCTCTGGTGTATCGGTCACGGCATCAGCGAGACCCAGTGCAAGGGCATCTGCCGCGCCAAGACGGGTGTTCAGCATCTGCAGGGAACAGGCCTTGCGCATGCCGATCCGTGAGGGCAGCATCGCTGTCCAGCCGCCGTCAGGGGCGAAGCCGACGGCGGCATACCAGGGCTGAACAAACGCATCGGGCGTCATCGCCACCAGATCGGCAGCCAGCACCAGACCCAGTGCGCCACCCGTCAGCGCGCCTTGCACCCCGGCCAGCACCGGACAGGGCAGCGCGGCCAGTTTCAGGATGGCGGCATTCAGTGCGCCAACCAGTGCCTGTGCATGCGCCGGGCCGTTTCCGGCAGCGACCTCTGACGCCAGGCGCGCGACATCGCCGCCGGTTGAAAAATGCCGCCCTTCGGCCAGCAGGACCAGCGCGCGCGGCGCATCCAGGCTGTCCAGCAGGTCGGCCAGATCGGCCAGCAATTCGACCGTCAAGGCATTGCACCGGGCCGGGTTGGCCAAGGTCACCCGGGCCACGGCGCCGTCGTGTTCCAGCCGAACCAGTCGCGCAGTGCGTGTCATGGCCGCAACCCTCGTTCCAGCATGTCGAACACCTCGTCCACCACGCGGTCGCGGTCGGCATCGGTATGCGCGCGCGACAGGCCGTAGCGCTCGCCCAGCGTGACGGCCATGCCCATCAACGCCCATGACCGGATGGCGGCATCGCCGGGCCTGATCGTGCCTTCGGCAACCGCCGCCGACAGGTTGCGTGTGTAGTTCTTGGAAAAGGCCTGAAAATAGGCGTCATAGCTGCCGGGATCGACAAAGCGCGCTTCCATCACCACATTATACAGCGTGGGGCGCGTGGCGGCGATTTCAAGAAAGGCGCGCAGGCCCAGCCTTTCGGCCGTCAGCCGGTCAGGGGCATGGGCAACAGCGTCGGACAAGGTCTTTCGTGTCAGCCTGCCCATCTCCAGCACCAGTTCGCGGAACACATGCTCCTTGCTGTCGAAATAGATGTAGAAGGTGCCCTGTGCGATTCCCGCGGCGCGCGTGATGTCAGCGATTGCGGCGGCGGCAAACCCCTTGGCACCGATCACCTCTTCGGCGGCGCGCAACAGTGCGGCACGGGTTTCCTGGCCGCGGCGGGTACGGGGGCGGCGTGCGGTCTGGGTCATGGGAGGTCTTTCAGGAAATCGGTGATGGCGGCGGCGGTTTCAGCCGGCGCCTCAAGGATCGGCGCATGACCGGTGCCAGGGATGATGGCGGCCTGCCCGCGTGGCGCAGCCTCGGCCAACCAGTTGGCGCATCCGGCTGGATAGACGCGGCTTTCGGCGCCGTGAATGGCAAGGCTGGGCACCCTCAACGCGGCCACGGTCGGGCGGTGATCAGCGGCCAGTATCTGATCCCAGAAGGGCACCATCACGGCAGGGTCGCGCGCGGCGATGCGGGCGGCGGCCTGTGCACGGGTCATGGTGGCGGCACCGTCACGGCTGGCGAACAGGGCGGCGGCCATTGCCTGCGCCGCGCCCGGCCAGTCGGCGTAAAAGGCGGCAGAGCGGGCGCGGACGCCTTCGGCGGTCTGGCGGCTCAGGCCGAATGGCCAGTCCGGCAGGGGGCGGGGCGACATGTCGATGCTGATCAGAGCGCGCACCTGCGCCGTGCCTTGGCGCGCGATATGCTCCCACGCCACCAGCGCGCCCATTGACCACCCCACCAGCACCGCCGGGCCATCGGCCAGCAGATCGGTCAGCATCTCTGCCCCGCCGCCGATGGTGGCGGGATAGCCCGTGGCGCCATGGCCCGGCAGGTCGGGGGCAAGGCAGCTTACCCCGGGCAGCGCCGCGATCAGCGGGTCAAAGACATCGCCTGCCATCGTCCACCCGTGCAGAAGAATCAGCTTCAAGTCACGCCTCTCAGCCGTCCGACAATTCCGGTGGGAAAGAAATACACCGACAGGATGAACAGGATACCCAGCCACATCAGCCAGCGGTCAGGCGACAGCAGGTCGGGCAGCAAGGGCATGAAGCCCACGGCGTCCGAGGCGCCGCCCATCCAGTCTTTCAGGTAGTTCTGCGCCAGTACAAAGATCGCCGTGCCTACGACAGCGCCATACATCGTTCCCATGCCGCCGATGACGACGATCAACAGGATGTCCAGCATGATTTCCACCCCCAGGGTGGTGGCGGGGCCCACATAGCGCAGCCAGACGGCAAACACCGACCCCGCCAGCGCCGCCACAACCGCCGACAGGATGGTGGCGGTGACACGATACCAGATCACGCGATAGCCGATGGCTTCGGCGCGGAAGGCATTTTCGCGGATCGCCTGCAACACGCGGCCAAAGGGTGAATTGACGATGCGCAGCATACCCAGAAACAGGATCAGGCATGTGAAGAACACCAGATAATAATTCAGGTGCCGGCCGCTGAACCGTACGCCCAGGACAGGTTCGTCAAAGGGACGGAACGCCGGAGTCAGTTCGCGCGGGATGCGAATGTTCATGCCGTCCTCGCCCCCGGTTATGGCCGAAAGCTGCGAGACCAGCACCGCCACCGCCGAGGCCACGGCAAGTGTAATCATGGCAAAGAAGATCGCGCGCACACGCAGCGAGAAAAGCGCGATCACCAGCGCCAGAACCGCGGCAATCCCGGCGCCGGCCATCGTGCCCAGAATCAGGGATTCATAGCTGGTGCCCATCCGCTGGGTGGTGATCGCCACCCCATAGGCGCCCAGGCCGAAGAACATGGTATGGGCAAAGCTGACGATCCCGGCGTAACCCAGCAGCAGGTCATAGCTGGCCACAAGAACGATGAAGATGCAGATGCGCGCGGCTGTCTCAAGACTGCGGGTGCCGGGAAACAGAAACGGCGCAAAGGCCAGGCAAAACAGGATCAGGAGCAGGATGGCCCCAAGGATGCGGCTTTGCGGGCCGTCGCCGGAAAGAAACAGGCGGACCATGATCAGACCTCAGGTTTGGTTGCTGGCAGGGCGACCGCGGCGCCGACGCGGCACGCAGATGTGCAGGGGAAAAGGCAGGCAGGGTTGTGCATGGTCATTTCGCCTTGATCACGGGCATCATGCCCTGTGGGCGCCACATCAGGATCACCACCATCAGGGCAATGTTCGAAATCAGCGCCAGCTTGGGTTCCAGAAAGGCGACATAATTCTGGGTCAGGCCCACCAGCAGCGCGCCGATGAAACACCCCTCGACCGAGCCAAGCCCGCCGATGATGACAACAATGAACACAAGGATCATGATCTCCATGCCCATATGGGCGGTGATCATTTCCTGATAGAGCGCCCACATCACGCCGCCCAGTCCTGCAAGGGCAGAGCCGGCGACAAAGACCATGATGAACACGCGGTTGATGCGGTAGCCCAGCACCTGAACCATCTCGCGGTTTTCCACGCCCGCGCGCACGATCAGCCCCAGCCTGGTGCCGCGCAGCACGGCGCGCATGCCAAGGAAGAGAACCAGACCGACAGCCACCGCCAGCACACGATACTTTTCCAGCGTCGCACCGAAGATGACAAAAGACCCCTTCAGCGTTTCGGGGCGCCCGATGAAGATTTCCTCGCCCCCCCAGATGACAAAGATCAGCTGTTCGGCCACGATCAGGCCACCCATGGTGACCAGAATCTGTTTCAGATGGCTGCCATAGACGGGTCGCACGATCACGCGCTCGAATGCGAAACCCATCGCGCCGGTCACCGCCATTGCGGCCAGGATAGCGGCCAGGACGGCCAGCAGGTTCAACGCCACCGAAGGCGCGCCGGTCCAGGCGCTCATCATCAGAAGCGCCGAAACCCCCACGAAGGCGCCAAAGCTGACAAAGGCGCCATGGCCAAAGTTGATCACGTCCATCAGCCCGAAGACCAGCGTCATGCCGGAGGCGATGACAAAGATCATCATCCCCATCGCCAGCCCCGATACGGTCAGGGTCAGCCAGGACGTGGGCGACGAGATCGACAGCCAGCCGACCAGGATCAGCGCGGGTATCAGCAGCACCGGCGCCCAGGGTTCCAGCCGCTGCGCCAGCGAGGGGCGCACCAGCTTGGGTGCATGTTTGGGGGCAAGCGAGGGGGTCGTCGTTGTCATGGTCATGCCGTTTCCACTTTCAGGCCCATCAGGCTTTCCTGCAGCGCGCTGTCGCCGGCCAGATCGGCCATGGCGCCGGTCCAGACGATCCGGCCCTCATCCATGACTGCCGCATGATCGCCCAGCGCGCGCGCCAGCGAGAAGTTCTGCTCTACCATCAGGATTGTTGCGCCAGCTGTCTTCAGGTCCTTCAGCGCCTTTGCCATGGTGGCGATGATGGCGGGCGCAAGTCCCTTCGAGGGTTCATCGATAAGGTAAAGCCCGCGCTCCTCGATCACCGCGCGCGCGATGGCCAGCATCTGCTTTTGCCCGCCCGAAAGATTGCCTGCGGGCATTTTCCAGAAGGTGGCCAGTGCAGGGAACGCATCGAACACCCAGTCCAGCCGGTCTTGCCGGATGGGGCCGGATACGGCGCCCAGGATCAGGTTCTCCTCGACCGTGAGGTCGGCGAAAATGCCCATGTCCTCGGGCACGAAACCGATGCCGCGCCGGGCGATCTGAGGTGGCGCCAGGCGCTGGATGGGGTCGCCGTCGAACAGCACCTCGCCCGCCCGCGCCCGCCACAGGCCCATGATGGTGCGCAGCGTCGTGGTCTTGCCCGCACCGTTCCGGCCCAGAAGCATGGTAACGCCCCCGCGCGGAACCGTCAGATCCACCCCGTGCAGCACCTGGTACTGGGCGATATTGGTGTGAACGCCGCTCAACTGCAGGATCGGTTCAGACATCGATCAGTTCCTTGCCCAGATAGGCTTCCTGCACCACGCTTGATGCCATGACTTCGGCCGGCGGCCCATCGGCCACCAACGCGCCGTTGTGCAGCACGATGATGCGGTCAGACAGGCTGCGGATCACGTCCATCTTGTGTTCGACCAGCAATACGGTGACTGCGGGATCGCGCTTGATGCCGGCAATCAGGTCCAGGATCACCGGCGCCTCGTCGATCGACATGCCTGCGGTGGGTTCGTCGAACATGAAAACGCGTGGCTCCATGGCGATCAGCACGGCCACCTCGACCTTGCGCTGGTCGCCGTGGGGCAGGGCGGTGATGGGCAGATGCGCCAGGTGGGTCAGGCGAACACGTTCCAGAACAGCGTCCGCAGCCTGCAGCAGGTCATGTTGGCTGGCCGCCATGGACCACAGCCGGAAGCCGCGGCGGGTACGCGCCTGGATAACCAGCCGGATGTTTTCAAGCACGCTCAACCGCGGGAACAGATTGGTCAGCTGAAAGGCGCGCCCCAGGCCCAGCGCGGTGCGGGCGGCGACCGACAGGCGGGTGATATCTTTCCCCTCCAGCATCACGCGCCCGGCGCTGGCTGGAATCTGGCCGGATATCAGGTTGAAATAGGTTGTCTTGCCGGCGCCGTTGGGGCCGACAATGGCGGTCAGTTCCCCGGGGCGAAAGGTGCAACTGACAGCATCGACCGCAACATGGCCACCAAAGCGCACTGTCAGGTCATGCGTTTCCAGCGAAGGGGCGATCGTATCGGGCATGGGTCATCCGTGGCGCGAGCGGCGCGCGTTCAGGGCTGCGGGAATAACAAGGATGCGGGAAGGGGCACAGCGGGTGGTGTGACCCCGCTGCGCCGATGGTGTTTACTGGTTGCGGATCGGCACATCCATGTCGTCGATGCCGATCTCGCGGATCAGGTCGGGGATCGCCCAGGCGACGTTTTCGTCCACACGGATTCGGAAATGATACATCGACTGCAGCGCCTGATGATCTTCGGCGCGGAAGCGCATGGTACCTTTCGGCGTTTCCCATTCCATGCCGCGCATGGCGTCGATCAGCGCCTCGGTATCCTCGGCCCCGCCGGCCCGGCGGATCGCCTCGACCACAGCCAGTCCCGCAGCCATGCCACCGGCGGTGAAAAAGTCAGGCGGCGTGCCAAAGCGTTCCATATGGGTGGCAACCAGCCATTCGTTGACCGGGTTTTGCGGGATTTCATAGTAGTAATAGGTCGCACCCTCCATATCGGGGAAGTCCCGATAGGCGGCCATGGCGGGCAGGATATTGCCGCCTGTGGCCAGGCGAATGCCACGGCGTTCTGGGTCCATGGCCTGAATGCGGCCCATCGGGTTGCCGCCACCGGCCCAGATGACGAACAGCCGCCTGTCGCCTTCATGTGCCTCCAGCGCGTTGAAAATCCGCTCTGCCGCTGCCGTGAAATCGGTGGTGTCGGTTGGCACATATTCCTCGTGCACCAATTGGGCGGGCGTGCCGGCCAGCGCCTCACGGAAGGCGGCAATGCCATCGCGGCCAAAGGCATAGTCCTGCGCCAGCGTGGCGATCACCACGCCTTCCTGACCCAGGGCAATGGCGTTCGAGATGGCGTCCTGGCTGGAGTTGCGGCCGGTACGGAAGATGTAGCGGTTCCATTCGGCGCCGGTGATCGAGTCAGCCACTGCCGGCTCGACGATCAGGATACGCTCGAACTCTTCGGCGACGGGCAGCATGGCCAGCGCGACGCCCGAACTGGTCGGCCCCACCGCGATATGGGCGTCGTCGTCGCCAAAGGCTTCGGCCAGCAGGGCGCGGCCCAGATCCGGGCGCAGCTGGCTGTCTTTTTCGATCACACGCAATGGCTGGCCGTCGATCTCCATTGTGCCATCGGTGGCATATTCCAGCCCCAGCATCAGCCCGATCTGGGTCTGGTGCGCATAGGCTTCCAGCGCGCCGGTCCGGTCATGGATATGCGCAATACGGATTTCCGCCATAGCCGGTGCGGCCAAGGCGATAAGGGCCGTCGCAGCGACGGCTTTCATCATTCTCATGCGGTCCTCCCTGAAAAACATGACATATGGTTCATGTTTCACTTAATCAGTTGCATCATGTCTGATTCGTGTCAACCCGCGATCTTGGCCAGGCAGCAATGCCCGATGTTGTAGTCTGAAAGGGGTAATGATTTCATGTTGTTGTGGGGTGGCTGGCGCGTATGTCGTGGCAGACTAAAGGGTTTGCAGCATCTTTTGACGCCGTCAGCCCGCAACGCGTCGGTGGCGGTGAACCGAACAGGTGGCGCTGTCAGCGCCAGGGGGCCGGGGGCTTGGCCGGAAAGCTGCGGTGCCTGCGCCGTTCCTGGGTATAGAGGGAAGGCAATTCTGGCTCTATCACGAATATCAGCGATCCGTCAGCATTCGGGCAATGGCCTTGCTTTCGGTGCAAGGGTTCTGCCAAGGCACGGCGGGGCGGCGTGCCGGGTCAATGGGGGGGAAGCGTTGGCACAGGGTGCGGTATTCGTCACGGGCGGAAGCGGGTTTCTGGGGCAGGCGCTGATTACGGCACTCACGGCCCGCGGGCGGCAAGTGGTTTCTTTCGATCTGGCGCCGCCGCGCGGCACCGCGGCGCCAAAGGCGCCGGGTGTCATCACGGTTCAGGGCGATATTCGAGATCCGGACAGCGTGATGCGCGCCGTTCTGGACCATGGGGCAAGCGATATCGTGCATCTGGCGGCGATGGTCATTCCGGCATGTCGCGAAAAGCCGGTCCTGGGTGCCGAAGTGAACATGATCGGTCATATCAACGTGCTGGAGGCGGCGCGCGCAGCGGGCATTGGCCCGGTTGTCTATACCAGTTCCATTGCGGCGCGCCCCCGCCCCCCGCTGGATTCGCCGGCCAATTTGTATGGGGTCTACAAGCGTTGCTGCGAAGAGATATCAAAGGTCTATTTCATGGATCATGGCGTGGCCAGCATCGGGCTGCGCCCGAATGTGGTATACGGCCCGGGCCGCGAAATCGGCGAGACCGCTTTTGTTACCCATGCAATGCGGGCGGCTGCCGAACGAAAGCGTTATGCGTTTCCGTTCAGCGGGGCGATGTGTTTTCAGCATGTTGACGAGGTGACGGATATTTTTCTGCGGTGTCTGGATGCAAAGCCGGAAAAGCCGGTTGTCAGCGATCTGACCACCGAGACGAACACCACCGACGAGGTGATCGCCGCCATTCGTCGGGTTGTTCCTGACGCTGACCTGATCGCCTCTGACACGCCGCGCATGGCGCCCTCCGGGCTGGACAATACGCCGCTGCGAACGCTTTTGGGAAGCTGGGCGCGTGTCGATCTGGACGAAGGGACCCGCCGCACAATTGCGCATTTCCGACAACTGACAGGGCAGTGAGCGTGCCACGCGCATCCCGCGGCGGCGCCTCATGTGGCGCCCGTTGCCCCGCATCGGTATCAGTCCTGCGCGGCGCCGACCGCGATACAGGCATCAGACCGTATCGGCGGTGCCCAGAATGGCCGTTGCCTGATGTGACAGGGTGCCGCCGTTGCCGTGGCACAGCGCCGTCGCAGCGCCGGCCACCTGCCGCGCGCCAGCCTCGCCCCGCAATTGGCGCGTGGCTTCGATCAGGGCAAAGACGCCGTACATGCCGGGGTGAACACAAGACAGGCCGCCGCCATTGGTGTTGACCGGCAAATCGCCATCCGGTCCCAGCCGCCCGCCGGCAACAAAGGCGCCCCCCTCGCCCTTCTTGCAAAAACCCAGATCCTCCAGAAACAGGATCACATTGATGGTAAAGGCATCATAAAGCTGCAAGACATCCATGTCGCCCGGACCCATGCCCGCCATGGCATAGGCTCGCGCGCCGGATTCAACGGCGGCGGTGGTGGTGATCGAGGGCATTTCACTGACGGCACGGGCATGCGCCGCGCTGCCGCCACCCAGGAAAAAGACAGGTGGCCGCGGCTGGTCACGCGCCCTGTCGGCACGTGTCATCACCACAGCGCCCGCGCCATCGGTGAGCAGGCAGCAATCGCGCAGGGTCAGGGGCTCCATCACCATGCGTGAGGCCAGAACAGCGCCGAGCGACAACGGCCCGCGTTAAAAAGCGGCGGGGTTCAGCCGCGCCGCGACGG
>JAFIED010000191.1 GCA_020832805.1 Pararhodobacter sp. | reverse complement strand
CAGCAGCTCTTGAAGGCCGGGAAGGCGAAGAAGGTCGCCATTACCGCCGTCATGCGTCGCATCATCGTTCTCGCAAACACCTTGCTCCGCGAAGGGCGTGACTGGCAGCCAGATCGTCCTTGACCAAAACGGATACTCGTCGTGGGCTGCTGCCGGCTTCGTGGACACGAAGATAAGATCGTGACCATCGGCATCGCGGATCAGCCGGCTGATGAAGTTCTGATCGCTCAGCGAATAGCGTCAACAGTGCGCCGTGCAGCTTGGGCTTGAAGTTTGGCTGCGCGGGCCTTGATGTACTCATTTGCACTCATTCTTGAAGCTTTGTTGCGATCAAGTTGTATCGTAAGCGTTCTCTGTCCCCCACCTTCCGCGCGGCATCCTGATCGGTTCATTGGACCGAGATGATTGTTGGGATGGAGTTTCTCCATGGAGTCTGCATTGGAGCTTCTCCCGGGTGGCGGCCGCGGCCGTCGGAACCGGAAGTGGCCGGATGAGGTGAAGGCGCGGATCGTGGCGGAGACGCTGATGCCGGGTGTGACCGTGAATGCGGTGTCGCGGCAGCACGGGGTGCCTGCGAACCATGTGTCCTCTTGGCGGACACTGGCGCGGAAGGCGCGGCTGGTGCTGCCTGCGCCGGAGGTTCCGGTGGAATTCGCGGCACTGATGCTCGGCCCAGCTGAGGATGCGCCGCGCGCCGAGGTTGATGGCGTGGTCTGGCCGGAGATTGTGGCAGGCGAGGTGGTGATCCGTCTGGAAGCGGGGGCCTCGGCGGAGCGGATTGCGTCGGCTCGCCTACTGGACAGAGGCCGGTCTGGATTATTCCGTGATTGGCGATGTTGATGTCGGCCAGATCACAACGCTTGCAGCGGCCGTGCGCAATTGATCGTCTGGACCACGCCAGTGCCGGCAGCAGCGGGGAGTATCGGAACGTGCCCGCGCGCCAGACCTCGACCGGGATCATCCAGACACTGCCGGACTGATCGGCCAGATGCCGGGTGGTCAGCGTCTGGGCGATGCGCAAGACCGCCTCGATCTTGCAAAGGGCAGCGATGCGCAACAGCGCCTCCTCGACGATGGGCGATGGCTTCTTCGGCGTGTCCAGATGGGTGTAAGCGCCATAGGCGATCGTCGGGAGAGCGGTCCACCGGACCGTTTTCTGACCCTCCTCACACTGGATCGTGCCGTCAAAACCGTAGCTGTCATGGAAGACCACGCCCGTCGGCGCTCATCGTGACCCGGGTCCGGGCCGAGAGCAACTTGCGCACATGGGTGCTCACGCAGCGAGAAAGGACTGGCTTCAAGCGGGCCGCCTTCGCCGTGGCTTGCAGACTGGCGGTGCTCATGCATCCGGCAGACGCGCTTTCGGCAAGTCACCACTTGCCGCAACGTGAGCGAACAGAGAACCGCATCAGCTTGACAACCAAGACACGTGCCGCTCTTCCGGCCGCTTAGCTTGCATCGGCACATTGGTTCAGGTTGGCTGGAAAAAGCGCCATGTCTTCATCGGCTTTGAGCGCTTCGGGGCGACAGCATGGCCGTTTCGCCGGCCGGTAGCTCTGCCGTCTCTGGAACGACAGGCGCTTGGGTCAGTTTTTGGGACAGGTTTCGATGAACCTGCCGCAAAACCTGGAGGCAAGTCTGCACATCACTGTCAGGGAGCCCTTGAATCGCCGAGACATTCGCGTCGATCGCTGCCTGCAGCGCCGCCTTCTCCAGCGCGCGCCCGCGTTCGGAAAGGGTGATGACATATTTTCGTCGGTCGCACGGATCCACCTGACGCGTGACCAGCCCCATATCGACCAATGAGCGGATGGCATTGACCATCGCAGGCCCGGCGATCCCGGAACGCTGAGCAACTTCTATCTGCGTGATACCATCCGCCACCCACAGGGTACGCAACGCATACCATTGGCCCAATGTCAGTCCAAGTGCAGCGATCCGTTCACCAAGATCGCGCTGAATAAGGCGGTTCACATGCCGGACTACGTTGCCCAGGCTGCTGCCCAGCGGCAGCATGGCGCTGTCGGCACCCTTGGCCTCGCGAATGTCGAAATCCATAAAGCCCTCACAGCAACACGCCCTTCCAGTTCCAACAGGTCCCTTAGCGTCTGAACCCTAGAAGGGCAAGCAGACGTTATCGACCGCATTTCACGCAAGATGGCACATAATCTTGCGAATCTCTACCTTTCAGAGTACATTAAAATCGTTCGTGAATAAACGAACAGGTTGAGGCTCTCATCCGTGATGGGTGTTTCCGGCGGCAGGAGCCATGAAAGGCGCAGCCTAGCGGCGCGCCAGTAACAGGGGGAATGCGCGATGCTCAGAAGAAGTCTGTTCATGTCGACGACAGCCGCCGCAATTGCGGTATCCGCACCCGTTGCGGCGGACGATACCGTCACTGTCGGGTTTGTCATGTCCTTCAGCGGTTGGTTCCAGCCAATCGATGCCAGCACGATCCGCGGAGCACGGTTGGCCATTGAGGATATAAATGCCGCTGGCGGGGTGCTGGGCCGGCAGATCGAGATCGTTGAGTTTGACAACCGTTCGGAGCCCGCGCTGGGCGCTGATGGCGCGATCGAGGTGATCGACCAGGGCGCGGTTGCCATCCTGTTTCCCAGCGACTTCGACTTTGGCGCCCCGGGTGCGTTCATTGCGCAGGACGCAGGTGTCATTTCCTTGTCCAGCGCATCCGACCCCAGCTTCGGCGTGCAGGGGATCGGGTCTTTTGCCTATTCGATTTCCAATGCAGCCCAGTCCCAGGGCGCCCTGTTGGCCGAGTGGGCCTATAATGAGATGGGCTGGCGGACCGCGTACACGCTGCTGGATACCACGATCGCCTTTACCAACTCGCTATGCGCGGCATTTGATCGGCGCTGGGCGGAACTCGCTGGTCAAGATGCGCTGCTGGGTTCGGACACCTTCCGCAATGACGATCCAACCATTTCCTCGCAAGTCACGCGCATCAGCGGTCTTTCTGAGGCACCGGAAGTCATCATGCTGTGTTCCTACGCGCCGGGCGGGCCGAGCGCGATCCGCCAGCTGCGCGCTGCAGGCCTCGATCAGCCGATCATGACCGGGGAGTCCATGGACGGCGATTACTGGATCGGTGCGGTGCCGGGGTTAAGCAACTTCTTCGTGGTGAATTATGGCTCCTTCGTGGGCGATGATCCGAACCCCGATGTCAACGACTTCTTTGCCCGTTATGCCGAAGTCTTCGACCGCCAGCCGGACGTTTCCTACGGCATCCGTGGCTATTCCCTTTTCCAGGCATGGGCGCGCGCCGCCGAACGGGCGGGCTCTTTCGATGCCGAAGCCGTTGCGGCAGAGCTTGACCGCTTTGAGAACGAACCACTGGCCATCGGCCCCACCACCTTCACGCCTGATCTGCACATTGCCACCACGCGACCGATGACGGTCATGCAGGCGCAGGATGGCGCGTTCAGCGCCCTGGGCACCTTTGCGCCCGAAACGGTGCATCTGGACTGACCGGGCAGGTGCAGGCAGCAGTGGCATGACACTTGAGGCTTCAGCCATCACCGTGCGGTTCGGCGGCATTCGGGCTGTCGAAGACGTATCACTGCGCCTGCACCAAGGGGAAATCGTCGGCCTGATCGGGCCAAACGGGGCGGGCAAGACGACGCTTGTCAATGTGCTCAGCGGATTTCAGCGCCCGCGCGCCGGCCGTATCGCGCTCAACGGCGAGGATGCAACCCGCTGGCCCGCCCACCGCTTTGCCCGCAACGGCGTGGTGCGGACATTTCAGGCGGTGCGGCTTTACCCGGGAATGACGGTCGCCGAAAATGTAGAAACGGCGCTTGTGGGGACTGGACTTGGCCGCGCTGCCGCGCGCGGCCAGGCATTGGAGATTCTGAACTATCTGGGCCTGACGGGGCGCGCTGCTTTGCCTGCCAAAGCGCTCAGCTATGGGGATGAACGGCGCGTGGGGATCGCCCGCGCCTTGGCGATGGAGCCACGTTTTCTGCTGCTCGATGAACCGGCCGCGGGGCTGAACATCGGCGAGGCCGAAGAGTTGGATCGCACGATTGCCCGCATACGGGACGATTTCAGCTGCGGCATTCTGGTGATCGAGCACAACATGGCATTGGTCATGAATCTGTGCGAACGGCTTCATGTGCTGGCCACCGGCCGCACCCTCGCCGAAGGCACGCCCGCCGAGGTAATGGCCAATCCAGCCTTCAAGGACGCCTATCTGGGGGCCGATGCATGAGCGCGCTTCTGGAAATCCGAAAACTGACGGTGAGTTATGGCCGCATCACCGCGTTGTCGGAGATTGACCTTTCGGTTGGCGTTGGCGAGATCGTAGCCATCATCGGGCCGAACGGGGCAGGCAAAAGCTCGTTGCTTAACGCGATCGCCGGTGTTGTCCCGGCAGCCGGCGGCAGCGTGACCCTTGACGGTACCGAGATGCTTCGCTTGCCGCTGGAGGAAAGCGTGCGCCATGGCATCGCGATGGTCCCGGAGGGAAGGCATGTCTTGCCGGGTCTGACGGTGCTGGAAAACCTGCGCCTTGGCGCCACCATCCGCACGGATTTGGCGGCTGTGAAGGCCGATCTGGAAGGGTTTCTGGATGCCTTTCCCATCCTGCGCGAAAGGCGCGGCGAGCCAGCCGGCAGGCTTTCAGGGGGCGAACAGCAGATGCTGGTCATCGCCCGCGCGCTGATGTCGCGCCCTCGGCTGCTGATGCTGGACGAGCCCTCTCTTGGGCTGGCGCCGCGGATTGTGGGCCAAGTGTACGACATGATCACACAAACGCGCGCCCGCGGTGTGACGATCCTTGTCGTGGAACAGAATGCTCGCCGCGCGCTGTCAGTGGCGGACAAGACACATGTTCTGAATGGGGGGGCGATCCGTCTTTCGGGAACAGCCGAGGAACTGTCCGGCAACCCGCAGTTCGAGGCCGCCTACTTCGGCCTGAGGGCATCGGTCGATGAGTAATCTGGTTCCTGTCCTGATCGATGCCTTCAGTGTGGGAGGGCTTTACGCGCTGACCGCTTTGGGTATCGGGCTGATCTTTTCAGTGATGCGCCTTGCGAATTTCGCGCATGCGGAGTTTGTCACTGTGCCAGCTTATGCGCTGTTTGTGCTGTCGGCACAGCCAACGGTGATGGCAATTTCGGCGGCCGTGCTGGTTGCGGTGGTGCTGTCACTGGCCACGGAACGCGCGGCCTTCCGGCCGCTGCGCGGGATCGACCCGGCGACAATGCTGATTGCCTCATTCACGGTCAGCATGTTCTTGCAGCGCCTTCTGGTTTTTGCCTTCGACAGCAGGCTGAAACCTGTTGATCCGCTTGCTTTCCTTTCCGGCTCGGTGCCGCTGTTCGGTGTCTCGGTCAACCTGCTGAAGCTAACCACCGTGATTACCTGCCTCGTGCTTCTGGTCGCGCTGACGCTGTTTCTGAAATACACCCGCTTCGGGTTGGAAATGCGTGCCGCGGCAGAGGACTTCACCATGTCGCGGTTGCTGGGCGTGCGAGCGAACCGGGTCATTGCCACGGCGTTCGTGCTGTCGGCGCTGCTGGCTGCGGTGGTGGCGGTTCTGTTTTCCGCTCAGACGGGTTTCGTGCAGCCACGATTCGGGTTGCAGATCGTCATCATTGCGTTCGTCGCCACCGTGATCGGCGGCTTGGGTAACCTGCTCGGCGCGGCGGTGGGCGGGTTTCTGGTCGGTGTCGTTGCCACACTTCTGCAGACTTACCTGCCACCCGATCTGCGTCCCTTCCGCGAGGCGTTCCTGTTTCTGATCGTGATCGTGGTGCTGCTGTTCCGGCCACAGGGGTTGTTTCCAGCCCGCGGGTTGAAGGAGCGTATATGATTGACCGCGCGAGCCCATTCGCCAAGAACCCCAAGGGCTTTGTCCACAGCTTGCCAAGCCGCGCCGGGCTTGAGCGGCTGTTACCGCTGCTGATCCTGGTGGTAATCGTGGCCGCAATCATGCTGCTGGCCGGTCAACTGGGTATCGTACAGCAGCGACGGATCACGTTGGGCTTCATCAGCATGATCTCGGTGGTGGGGCTTTATGTTTTCATGGGCAATTCCGGGGTGCTGAATTTCTCCTCGGTCGCCTTCATGGCCATTGGTGCCTATGTCTCGGCCCTGCTGACGATGCGCCCACAGGTCAAGGCCACCTTCCTGCGCGATCTGCCTGACTGGCTGGCCTCTGCGCAGTTCGATCCGTGGATCGGCATCCTGGCGGGCGGCCTGGTCGCGGCGTTGGTAGCATTGATCGTGGGGCTGCCGCTGATGCGCCTTTCCGGTATCGGCGCCGGGATCGCCACACTATCGCTGCTGATCATCTGCTATATTGTGCTGGGTAACTGGACCGGCGTTACCGGCGGGCAGCGCTCGCTGATGGGGTTGCCGACCTATGTGACGGTCTGGAATGCCGGGCTTGCAGCGATCGGCGCGATCATTCTGGCCTTCATCTATCAGGAAAGCCGCTCCTGCCTGGCGCTGCGTGCATCGCGCGAGGATGAGGTCGCCGCCCGTGCTGCCGGGGTCCGCGTCGTGCGCGAGAGATTGACCGCCTTCGTGCTTGGCGCCTTCATCTGCGGCATCGCCGGTGTCTTCTATGGCCACTTCCTGGGCACACTGAGAGTAGAGAATTTCTATCTTGATCCCACCTTCCTCTACATCACCATGCTGGTCGTAGGGGGCATGCGCAGCCTTACCGGCGCCGTGAGCGGCGTTATTGTCATCTCTGCTCTGGCCGAAATCCTGCGCCTGCTGGAAGTCGGCCTGCGCCTGCCCGGACTTGACGCTGCCATCAGGGCGCCAGCGGGCCTTGGCGATGTGGTGCTTGCCGCGCTGATGCTGGGGATCATCCTGTTTCGCCCGCAGGGGATTACCGGCGGGCGCGAGATTACGCTGCGCGGTCTGCGCGACTGAAACACATTCAAACGACCGACAAGGAGACAGCCATGTCCGACACTGCCCCAGCCCCCGTCGTCGATGCGGCCACACGCCTGGAGATCGCGCCGGGCGTGTTCGTCATACCCGATCATCGGGTGCCCCTGGTGCCCAATATCGGGATCGTCCTGGGCGAGCACAGCGCCCTGGTGATCGATACCGGCATGGGCCCCCGGAACGGTGCCGCCGTGCTGGCGGCCGCGAAAGCGGTGGCCGGGGACCGCAAGCTGATCCTGACGCTGACTCATTTCCATCCCGAACATGCTTTCGGCGCCGCCCCCTTTAAGGGAAAGGCTCATATCTTTTACAACCGCGCGCAGGCCGAGGATCTTGCCGCCAAGGGGCCATTCTATCTGGACATGTTCCGCGGCATGGGCCCGGAAGTCGCTGCCGCGCTGGAGGGAACGGAACTGGTAGACGCCGATGCGCTGTATGACGGCGCCGAGGCCGAGATCGACCTCGGCGGGCGCAAGGTGGTGCTGCGCAACTGGGGCATGGCGCATACCCGGGGCGATCAGATCGTCTGGGTACCCGATGCCGGTGTGCTGTTCACCGGTGATCTGGCGGAAGAGAAAACCTTTCCCATCTTCCCGTGGTTTCCGCCCGACGATACCGATATCGATGGTGCGAACTGGATGCGCGCACTGGCCGATTGCGCGGCGCTTGGTCCCCGGATCGTGGTGCCGGGCCATGGCGAGGTTGGCGGGGCGGAAATCATCGAGGCGGTGCATGGCTATATCGCCGATGTCGACGCGCGCGTAACCGCGGCAATTGCTGCGGGCAAGGATACCGACACGATCCTGGCCGAAGAGGAGCCAGCGATTTTGGCCGCGCATCCTGACTGGCATTTTCCAGAGTGGATCGGCTTCGCGTTGCGCTATCACATCGACACGAAGTGATGAAAACAGCCGTCATCGCCTTGCATTACCAGAACGAGGTGCTGCACCCAGAGGGGCGTATCTCGTTGGGCGTGGCGCGCGACACCGCCGCGTCCGGCAAGGTGATCGCTGCCGCGGGTGCGCTTTTGTCCGGGGCGCGGTCCGCCGGTGTGCCCGTGATTTCCGTACGCATCTCCTTTCGTCCAGACCATGCCGAGGTGATCTGCAACGCACCGATCTTTCGCAATGTCGTGGCTCGGGGCGCTATGGTTGAGGGTACATGGGGCGCCGAGTTTGTCCCCGAACTGGCGCCGCTGGACGGTGAGTTTGTCCTGCACCACACCCGCATCGGCGCCTTCACCGGCACCCCCTTGGCCGAGAGGCTCCAGGCGCTGGGCGTGGCGCATCTTGTCATCGGTGGCGTGGCCACGAACTCGACGGTGCTGACGACCGCAGCCCAGGCCGTCGATCTGGGCTGGGAAGTAACGATCGCTTCCGATGCCTGCTCCTGCGCCGATCCGATCGCGCAGGAGGCCACGCTGAACACGCTGTCGCATATTGCGACAATTCGTATGGTTGAGGATATCGTCACGGGTTTTCCGGTCGCAAGCGCCACGCCGCCCGCCTCCGGCCATTTCTGACCTTATGCCACTCTCGGTGAGTTCGGCGCCAACGCGCTGGAGCTGCTTGCCTTCGCTCTGGCGCTTCTCCTTGTCTTGAACCTGCTGCAATTCCAGACCTCCCGCCAGCGCGAGGCCAGCCGATGAGCGTGGCGACGCTGACCTTCATCGTTGCACGCGCTTTCTCGCAGGGCTGGCAGATCTGTGCCGCGAACATCCTTCACCTGACGACGCTGCAAGCGATCTGGCTGATCACGATCGTTGCCATAATCGTCGCGCCGCTGAACGTGGCCTTTGGCATCGCTGCCGCTTCGGCGGTGGCCAGGCACTGCTTTCCAGGGCGTGGCATCATGGTCACCATCACCGAGATTCCCTTCTCGATCGCGCTGAACTGATGCGGTGGATGGCCGCAAGGCCGGGGTGAGCGATCGACGAGGAGTAAGCGACACGGACTTCGAAGTTCAAGGCGGGAGATTCAGACCCGGGGCTCGAGCGCGTGCAGTTCTCTGAACCGATGTGAACCCAACCTTCCGAACAGCATACCGGCCCGTGGCGTCATGGAAGGCCACGTTCAGAGGCCTGACTCACGTCCGATCGAAGACCCCGCCGAAACATCGAAGATCACGCTTGCCAAACAGGGGGCGGTTCGCGCCGATCATGCCGGGCATCAACAAACATTGCGCCAATGAATGATTCGCAAGATGCTCTTTTCCCTGAGCGGTCGGACAGAAAATCGGGCCTCGGACACGCACAGGGCTGTCCATGAAACGAACAAAGACCGGTTTGGTGCCTTTTTCTGAAGCACAGGGCACGGTCTGGCCAGAAAATCGGTCTCGGTGCCATCGCTCGCAGGTCCACAATCCGGCATGCTCGCCTGCACGGTGCGAAGCTTGTCGCCAATGGTATTGGCGTGTTTCGCGGTCCGCCGGGGTAGCCACTCGCGTCAAGCAAGCGCAGCCCAGCAAGGCGGGGAATCACTGCAGGAGTTTACGATGCATGCAGGGCGCGCCTTGGCAGAGACCGCAAACTCAAGCTCCACCCACTGGGAACGCCTGATTTCCTCTACCTATTACCCGCAGGAAGCCCAACCCGCAGGCACGTGCGATTTCCTGGGGCGACTGACGGTGCTGGAGCTGGGGGCGCTCTCGCTGTCCAGGATACGGTCCACGCCGGTGACCTATCGGCGCCATGCCGACCATATCCGGCGCGAGGACGAAACCTTTCATCTGGTGACCATTCCTCTGGCAGGTGATCTCTTCTTCGATCAGGGCGGTCGCCACTCGCATTGCCCACCCAATTGTTTTCTGACTGAGCAAGGCGATTTGCCATACGAGCTTTACCAGCCCGGCGCGAACGAGCTTCTGGTGCTTCGGGTGCCGGAATCCGTGCTCGACGGGCATCTGCCGCGTGGCGCCAGCTTTCCCGGGCACACGATTGGTCAGCCTGCCGGATTGTCCGGGCTGTTCATCGATTATGCCCGCTCGGTCATGTCAGGGATGCATGACCTGGAACCGGGGCAACACAGTCTGATAGGGCGCCATCTGATCGAGTTGCTTGTTGGCGGCCTCAAATGGACCCATCAGGTGCCCGAGAGCGACATTTCATCGGTTCAGGCGGCACATTTGCGTCGGATAAAGGCCGTGGTCCGGCAGCGCCTGCAGGAGCCGGACCTGTCAGTCGTCGATATCGCCGATGCCTGCGGCCTCTCTGTGCGTTATGTGCACAGGCTGTTCAGCGCGACGGGCACTTCGATGCGGCGATGGATTACCGGCCAGCGCCTGCTCGAATGCGATGGCCTGTTGCGCAATCCGCGCACGCGCCTCTCGCTGGCGATGATCGCCCAGCAGTACGGGTTTTGTGACCAGTCCCATTTCAACAAGCTGTACAAGCGCCGGTTCGGACGAACACCAGGCGAGACGCGTGCAGAGGCCCGGCGCACTGTCAGCGACGACTGATGCATGCTGGCTTCGCAGGGCGCATCAACATACCATAACTTGTACCCCTCGAAACAATCCAAAGCCCTGTCAGGCATGCTTTGATCGTCATTGGCTTCGACAGTGGAGGGATCAATGAGCGAACAGGGTCAGACAGAAATCAACGTGGGCAAGGGTATTCGCTTCAAGCGCAATACAAGTGACGTCGTTCCCGTCATCGACTTCAGCGTCATGCTGTCGAGCGATCCGGACGTCAGGAAAACGATTGCCCCGCTTCTGCGTCAGGCATGCACGCAGGTCGGGTTCTTCTACCTGAAGAACCACGGCATTCCAGACGCCGTCGTGCGGCGTGCACATGAGGCAATGAAGCTCTATTTTGCGCTACCGCGCGAAGAAAAGATGAAGCTGCACTACATGTCGACGCCGAACCACCGCGGGTATGTCTCCAGCGGCGACATCAACGCCGATCATGAACTCAAGGGCAAAGACATGCACGAAGCCTTCGAGGCCGCGCAGGATCTGCCAGAGGACGACCCTGACTATCTGAAAGGCATCAAGTTCTATGGCCCGAACGCGTGGCCGGCAGAGCCCGCCTGTTTCCGCTGGGCGCTGGGAACCTATTTCGACACCCAGCTGGAATTCGGCAAGATCATGCTGCGTGCCTTCGCCCTGGCGCTCGATCTTCCCGAAATCTATTTCGACCCCATGTACACCAAGCCGATGTCCCGGATGCGCGCGTGCTATTATCCGCCGCAGGACAAGGACTGGGATGTCAGCCAGATCGGCATTGGCGCGCACCGCGATTACGAACTCTTCACCACGGTCTGGCAGTCACCCCAGCCTGGCTTGCAGGTCAAGGGCGTGACCGAGGATTGGGTCGAGATCTCGCCGATCGAGGGTACGTTTGTCGTCAACATCGGCAATCTGATGCAGCGCTGGAGCAATGACCTGTTCCTGTCGCGGCCGCACCGTGTGGTGAACCTCACGCAAGAGCACCGCTACTCGCTGGTGCAGTTCTTTGGCGTGAATTATGACGCCACCATCGATGCCTTTCCGACATGCAAGTCGGAACAGAACCCAGCGCGCCATGCGCCGATCTCATGTGGAAAGAACACTGAAGATCAGGTTGCGCAGACCTACTACAAGAAATGAACGCGGCGGTCTGGCCTGGCCCCCTCAAGCCGGCCAGGCTGAATTGACCGGGCGCAGACAGCAGGGATGGAGTCGGGCACAGCGGCTGACCTGCCCCCCGGTCGTCCCTCGTTCATAACGAGAGTCCTTGGGGTTGATAGTGGTCGGTTTCGGGTTGGGCAAGCGCGCCGGGC
>JAFIED010000184.1 GCA_020832805.1 Pararhodobacter sp. | reverse complement strand
CCGGTCGAGGCATCGGCAAACAGCATCTGCACATCGCGTGCGCGTACTTCCTTGCCATTCAGCCGATAGGAAGAGCCAGCGTCACGGGTCAGGCGGCGGGTCACCTCCAGCATGTCGCTGTCGTTGAAACCGGCGGGCGCGCGTCGGTCGCTGTTGTCCAGAAGCAACACCACCTCGGCAAAGGCGCGTGGATTGCGTGTGCCGGTGCCGGCGAATACCACATCCTCCATCCCCGCGCCGCGCATCGCGGTGGGGCGGTTTTCACCCATGACCCAGCGCAGCGCCTCCAGCAGGTTGGACTTGCCGCAGCCGTTCGGCCCGACAACACCCGTCAGCCCGTCGCGGATCACCAGATCGGTCGCGTCGACGAAGCTTTTGAATCCGTTGAGGCGCAGCCGGGTGAATCGCAAGGGAACCTCTGCCTGTTGGTGGGCAGTGTCGCGGTCAGTCAGGCATGAGTCAAGGTGCAGCCACATCATATGCACATGATCAGGGCTTGGCCCACAAGATGTACACCAATTTCCGCTCTTGCAATCTCACATTCAATAATTCATATTCATATGACAGAATATATCAGAAGGAATCGATCCATGCCCGCAATGACGCGTCCATCCGACAACTATTCGCCCCTCTATTTTCTCGCCGCGCTGGGCGCCGGGGGGCTGGTGGTGACCTTCTTCATGTGGCTGATGTTCTGGATTCCGCATCCCGGCCAGCCGGTGCCGGTGTTCGAGGATATCGCCGCCGCCTTTGCTGCCGGTTCGCTGACTGTCAAGGCGATGATCGCCGCCGCCATGGCCGGGATCGCCGGCTTTGCCTTCCTTCATGTGAAATCGCTGATCTGGAGCCTGAAACGCTTTGCCGAATGGCGCCGCAGCGAGGCTTTCGCCAAGTTCGAAAAGACCAATGCGCAAAGCCAGGTCATGGCCGCGCCGCTGGCGCTGGCGATGGCGGTCAATGTCGGCTTCATCCTGGGCATGGTCTTTGTGCCTGGCCTGTGGGGCGTGGTGGAATATCTGTTCCCGCTGGCGATGATCGCCTTTCTGGCCATCGGCACCTGGGCGTTCCGGCTTTATGGCGGCTTCATCGGCCGGGTGCTGACCGAGGGCGGCTTCAACTGCGCGGCCAACAACAACTTCGGCCAGATTTTGCCGGCCTTTGCCTTTTCGATGGTCGGCGTGGGCCTGGCTGCGCCCGCCGCACTCAGCCTGACCCCGGCGATTGCTGCCACCGGGCTGGTGCTGTCCACCTTCTTTCTGGTCACCGCCGCGCTGATCGCCGCCGTGGCGCTGATCCTGGGCATCCGCGCGATGATGGAAAACGGCGCCAACCCGGAAACCGCGCCGACGCTGATGATCATCATCCCGCTGGTCACCGTGCTGGGCATCCTGACGCTGCGCCAGGACCACGGGCTGGGCGAGCATCTGGCCGCGGGTTCGGTGCCGGGCGAGACGCTGGCCTTTCTGGCCAAGCTGGTGTCGGTGCAGGTTCTGTTCGGCCTGTTCGGCCTCTTGATCCTGGCGCGTCAGGGCTATGCAGGTCGGTTCCTGTTCGGCCGCGAGAACTCGCCGGGCGCCTATGCGCTGGTCTGCCCCGGCGTCGGCTTTGCGGTGATGATGCATTTCTTTGTCAACAAGGGCCTGGTCGAGGCCGGGTTGATGGCCAAGTTCGGCTTTGGCTTCTGGGCGCTGACGGCGGCGGCGCTGGTCGCGCAGGCGGCAATGATCTGGCTGGTGCTGCATCTGAACCGCCGCCATTTCGGCACGCCGCGCACTGCCTTGCCGGTACCGGCGGAATAACCGGGCCGGAACCGGCGACAGCGGAAAGGGCGGTCAGGCGACCGCCCTTTCTGATTCACGCGGGGGCGGGCTGGCGCTGCCGGCGGTCCTGCAGCACGTTCCACGCCAGCAGGGCCAAAAAGACGGCCAGGGCGGCCCAATGCCAGGTTGCCGTGACCGGCCAGATCAGGATCACGCACAGCACGGCCAGCAGCACCCTCTGGATGGTACTGATTGCGGCCTCCATATGCCCCTCAAGTGCGGCGGCGAAGCAATACAAGGCGGCAGCGGTGAACAGCGTGACCTGCAATTTCTCCCATAGCGTGCCATGCAGGATCGGCGTGTAGATGAACAGAAGTGGCACGATATACAGACCCTTGGCCATTTTCCACGCCGTAAAGCCCGTGGCCATGGGGCGCGACCCGGCGATGGCGGCGGCGGCAAAGGCCGTCAGGCAGACCGGCGGGGTGACCGAACTGTCCTGACTCAGCCAGAAGATCACCAGATGGGCGGCCAGCAGCGCGGCGATGATCACATCTCTGCTGAGCGTCTGTTCGATGATCATGCGCATGAATTCGGGCGGTGCGGCGGCCAGGATATCGGTGGCAAGCTCGCGCGGCATGGGCTGGCCAATCAGCGCCGCATGCTCTGGCGCGCCCAGCATCAGCATGGCGCCGACCGCTTGCGGTACCTCGCCCGAGGCGATGACCGAGATCAGCTCGACCCGGGTGATCAGGTCAGCCAGCGCGGGCGCCGACAGGGTGGCGATCACAATATACGCCGCTGTCACCGGCAAACCCATGCCCAGCACCAGCGAGGCCAGCGCGATCAGCACCACGGCAATCAGAACCGACCCGCCTGACCAGGTGCCGATCATCAGCGAAAATGTGTTGCCGATACCCGAAATGGTCACAGCGGCGATGACCACCCCGATGGCGACCAGCAGCACAGCGGTCATCACCATGTTCCTGGCGCCCAGGGCAAGGGCCTCCAGCACCGCCCAGGGCCCCATGGGGTTCTTGGTGACCCAACTTGATACTACCACCGCAATGATGGCAACACCGGCGGCATAAGTGGGCGTGTATCCCCAGATCATCAGTCCCACCAGCACGCCGATGGGCAGGAAAAACGCCAGGCCGTTGTCTTTCAGTACCTGCCACAGGGTCTTTTCCGGTGCGTCCATCGGCGCCAGGTTCAGCCGCTTGGCGGTGATCCGCACATAGAAACCGACCGACAGGAAATAAAGCACTGCCGGCAACACCGAGACGGCGGCAATGGTCAGATAAGGCACCTGCGTGAACGAGGCCATGACAAAGGCACCGGCCCCCATGATCGGCGGCATGATCTGCCCGCCGGTTGAACTGGCGGCTTCGGTCGCGGCGGCGGTGCGCGCGGGCATGCCGGCGCGCTTCATCATCGGAATGGTCACCGACCCTGTCGATACGGTGTTGGCCACCGCCGACCCTGAAATCGTGCCCATCAGGCCAGAGCCGATGATCGCCACGATACCCGGCCCCCCGATCATGCGCCGCGCCAGCACCTGCGCGAAATCGATGATGAAGGCGCCGGCGCCGGAGCGCATCAGGAAGGCACCGAACAGGATGAACATGAAGACAAAGCTGGACGAAATGCGCGCAACCGTGCCGAACATGCCGTCATCGGTGTAGAAGACCCTGAACAGCATCGTGTCGGTGCGCAGGCCGCCAAAGGTCAGCATGCCACCCACATAGCGCCCCCAGAAGGTAATGTAGGTAAAGGACAGGAT
Source organism: Pararhodobacter sp. (assembly GCA_020832805.1). Classification (GTDB taxonomy): domain Bacteria; phylum Pseudomonadota; class Alphaproteobacteria; order Rhodobacterales; family Rhodobacteraceae; genus Pararhodobacter. Next base: position 29,528 of record JAFIED010000184.1, on the reverse strand, counting down.
GATCAGGACAGGAATGATCCAGCCCGTGGTGCGGCGGGTGAATTCGATTCCCAAAAGCACGGCCAGCCCGGTGAACAGCCAGTCCTGCCAGGCAAAGCCGGTGGTCTGCATCCGGCGGTAAAAAGCCAGCTCATTGACATACAGATAGGCAAAGAGCGACAGCGCCGCCACGCCCAGCATCACATCCACCGCCAGCACTGCCTTGCGGCCCAGCGGTGTGCGCGCATGCCATGCCGGATACAGAAGGGCACACATGAAGCCGAAACCGGCAAAATGGATCACCGATGTCCAGAGCTCGGACAAGGTGCCGATGGTATTGAACCAGATATGCAGCACCGAAAAGCCGATGCCGAACCAGAACGCCATGCGGCCGGGCAGGCTATCGTCCGGTCTGTGATAACGCCCCTCTTCGTCGCCCGTATCCGGTGCGACCGATCCTGTCTGTGCCATACCACCCTCGCCACGCCGCTTGCGCGCAATCGGTCCGGCCAGGCCGGGCCAGTCACCGCGATACCGTTTCACTTAACCGGGGCGGTGGGGTGGTCACCGGTGAACGCCCCACCGCGGCCAGCCTGACATTGTCAAGCTGGCATGATCAGTCTGCTGGGGCGATATTGTCAGGGATGGTGAGCCCGGCTTCCTCGTAGAAACGGGCGGCACCCGGATGCAGCCGCAGCGGCAGGCCGGCCATGGCATTGTCCAGGCTCATGTCGCAGGTGGCGGGGTGGATGTTGCACAGAAAGCCAAGGTTTTCATAGACAGTGCGCGTGAAGAGATAGACGTCTTCCTCGGGCACATCCGCATTCACCGCCAGGAAATTCGGTTGTGCGATGGTCAGCACATCATCGTCAATGCCGGGATAGGTGCCGCCCGGGATGGTGATATGAAAATACAGCCCCGTGCCCCCGTCAAAACGGGCGAGTTCTTCATCCGTGACGCTGAGCAGGGTGACAGCATCGCCCATCTGGGCGCGTGCGCGCGTTACCGTACCCACCCCGATGCCTGAATTGATGTTGGTGCCCATGATGGTACCGTTGATCAGCGAGTCGATCGACGGGCCAAAGCCCTGATAGACCAGTTCCCAGCTGTCATAATCGACCCCGAAATTGTCGAACAGAAAGCGGTTGGAATGCTCGGTGCCCGAATTGCGTGCCCCGATCGAAAAGGCATGCCCCGAAAGATTGGCAAGGTCTGCGGCGGTGCCGGTTTCGACTAGGCTGCTGTGCAGCAGGAAATGTTCGACATTCGGCCACAGCATGGCAATGGACCGCATGTTGTCCTGCGGGCCGGCCTCTTCCAGCGCACCAGAGCCTTCGCGCGCCCATTGCCCGAACAGACCCTGCATGATGGCGAACTGCGCCTGGTTCTCGCGCAGCAGTACCGTGTTCTCGCCCGAACCCGCCGAGGAGATGGCCGACATGTCGATGCCATGCGCGTTCTGCAAATGAATCTTGGCCAATGTGGCCAGTGCCACGCCGACCGGATAATAGGTGCCGCCAGTGGTGGCGGTGGTCAGCACATAGGTGCGGGTCTGCGCATCAACGGTGCCGCCCAGCGTGGCAAGCGGCAGGGCAAGGGCCGCCGCCAGGGCGGTTCTGCGGGTAAGGCTGGTCATCCTCTGTCTCTCCTGTCGGGTTTGTTGTCTTCAGGTTTCCGGATCTGTTGCCCGGTATCGCTGCGGTCTGACCGCAATGATTTGAGTAGGGCGCATGCTTTGTCCAAATTCAAGAAAAAACGCCCCGGCAGGGATGCCGGGGCGTGCAGGTGAACAAAGTCAATGCGCTATTGTCAGGCCGTTTTCAGCACGCCGCGTTCAATCTGGTCGCGCTCGATCGATTCGAACAGCGCCTTGAAATTGCCCTCGCCGAATCCGTCGTCGCCCTTGCGCTGGATGAACTCGAAAAAGATCGGCCCGATTACGGTTTTCGAGAAAATCTGCAGCAGGATTCGGGTTTCGCCTCCATCGACCACACCCTCGCCGTCAATCAGGATGCCGTGCTTTTTCATCTGTTCGATGGGTTCCTCATGGCCCTGCACGCGCTCATGGCTCATGTCGTAATAGATCGGAGGCGGGGCGGGCATGAACTTCACGCCGCGTTCGGCGATCTCGTCCACGGCATCATAGATGTCCTCGGTGCCCACCGCGATGTGCTGAATACCCTCGCCGTTGTATCGCTTGAGGTATTCAACAATCTGCCCGGTTTCGCCCCGATCCTCGTTGATCGGAATGCGGATACGCTGGCAGGGCGAGGTCAGCGCCCGGCTCAGTAGCCCGCTGTGCTTGCCCTCGATATTGAAGAACCGGATTTCCTTGAAGCCGAATATATCGCCGTAAAAGCGGAACCAGACATCCATGTTGCCCTTGTGGACATTGTGGGTCAGGTGGTCGAGGTAGTAAAAGCCCACACCCGCCGGCTTGGGGTCGGCGACAAAGTCGAACTCGCCGGCATAGGGGCCGGTCAGATCCTCGGTGCCATAGGCATCGATGAAATAGATCAGGCTGCCACCGATCCCCTTGATGGCCGGGGTGTCCATCATCTTGCCGGGCCCTTCATAGGGTTCCGCGCCCTTGGCGACCGCATGCTCGAAAGCCTTGAACCGATCCACCACGCGCCAGCCCATCGAGGGGGCGCAGGGGCCATGTTCACCGACAAAGGCCAGCGCATGGCTGCCGGGCTCGTTGTTCAGGACATAGGTGATATCGCCTTGCTGCCACAGCTCGATGGCCTTGGTCTTGTGCCGGGCGGTCAGCGTATAGCCCATGCGGCTGAACACCTCGCGCAGCTTTTCGGGTTCTGGATGCGCGAATTCGACGAATTCGAAGCCGTCGGTGCCGGCGGGGTTTTCTGCCGAGATGCTGGCGCGCGGGGCGGCATGCGGGAACGGACCCATGAATATCTCCCTTTCTATCGTACTTACCTGACTCTGCCGCGCATCTTAGGGCAAACGGGTTGCGCCGGGTGCGCGAATGATGGCAAGACTTTCAGAGGTATCGCGCATTACGCGCATCTGAATGATATTTAATGCGGTAAACGCGCATGCTTGACCCGAACGACCGGAAAATTCTCGCAGCGTTGCAGCAGGACGCCACGCTGACCGCACAGGCATTGGGTGATCGGATCAACCTGTCGCCCAGTCAGGCCGCCCGCCGGCGTGCGCGGCTGGAGGCCGAGGGCTATGTCACCGCCACCACCGGGCGGCTGGACCCGGCGCGGCTTGGGGTGAGCTTGCAGGCTTTCGTGCAGGTACAGATGGCAAGCCACGCCCCGGATCAGGCCCGCGGGTTCGAGCGGCTGCTGCAGGGACTGCCCGAGATCGTCAGCGTCTGGACCCTGACCGGGGAATCCGATTACCTGCTGCGCGTCTGGTGCGCCGATCTGGGCGCGCTCAACCAGATCATCCACGGCCGGTTGTTGCCGCATCCGGCGGTGGCGCGGGTGCACAGCCAGATCGTGATGGACCAGTTGAAAACCTTTCGCGGGCTGCCGCTTTAGCGGCGATGGAACGGCCCGCGTGTCACCCTGGCGGTGACAGCATGGCCAGCGCCGCGGCACGCTGTTCTTCGATCTGTTCGATGATCTCGGCCCGAAAGGTGTCGCGGTTGCGGTATGCATCCAGCCTGAGAAGCCCGTAATCCACGGCCACCGCCACCAGCGGGCCACCTGCCCGTGTCATGACACGCGCTGTTGTCGTGGCCACGCGCCCCCGTGCCAGCCGCAGCACCAACTGCCGCGCCACCGCTGCCGAAACCGCCCCGGCACTGCCTGCCAGCGCAAGCCGGGTGACCGCTGCCTGCTGCTGGGCCGACAAAAGCTCAAAGACTGACGACAGCGCTTCTGGGTGGCTGTCGGAAAGCCGCATCATGGCCGGGTTGCCCACAGGCACCCGGCTTTCGGCCAGTATCGTCGCCTCGCGCTGCGCCAGAACAGCCAGCCGTGCTTCGGTCTGCGCGCGCAACGTCTCCAACGGGGCGAACGGCTCGCCCTCAAGCAGGGCCGACGACAACTGCAATCGCAAACGGGCTTCCAGATCACCTGTCGCTACCGCCAAAAGGCGCCCATATTCGGCAGGAAGCGAATAATACGCATCCAGGAATTCATCGACATGCGCCACCATGCTGTCAAAGCCCTGATTGATCAGCCGTTCGGCGCGCAGGCGGGCTGTCTCGGTTTCGGCCAGAGCTTCAGCGCGCAGGGCGTTCAATGCCTGTTGCGTGCCGGGCCTATACAGCACGCCGTCAATCCGCTCGACCAGGTCCATCACCTGCGCGTCCGGTCGCAACGCGGGGGGCTGGGCGTCCAGCCAGCGGCTTGTGACAACGACGGTGGCGAACAGCGCCAGGGCAAGGGCCAGTACAATGATCGGTCCCGCGCGGCCCGTGGGCGGGCGGGGTATCGCATCAGAGGCCACCCCCAGCCCCCTGAGCCATTCCTGACCAGGCAAGGCCAGGGTCACCGCCAGGCTTGCCGCCGCCCCGAACACCGTCGCCTGACCCAGCGCCGCGATCAATAGCGCCAGTCCCCGCCCCCAGACCCCGAATGTTGCCGCCTGCCCCAGCGCAAAGCTCTCCAGCCCTGCCCAGAGATGCCCAAAGGCAAGCACCTGGGCCACCAGCGGCCCAGCGCCGGCGGGGGGCTCGAACGGGGCCAGATCGGGCAAGGGCAAAAACCATCCAGCCAGGGCAGACAGACCCGTCAGCACGGAAACCGACAGGGCCACCGCCGTGCGATGCACCAATCGGCGCGCATGCAGGCCAACCAGCTCGGTCCGGCCCCATGGGCCAAGCCACGCCATCAGGCACCAGGTCAGCGGCAACGCCAGAACCACCAGCGCCCACAGCGCAGGTCCGGCCTCGGTCAGGCGCAGCAACAAAAGCGCTGACGCCAGGGCGCCACCCAGCCCCGTCACCACCAGCCGAACCAGCGGCCCGGCCAGCAGCGGGCGCAACCATCCCCCGGCAGTGTATCTGCGCAGGTCATGCCCCCGTGACACGGCCAGCCCCCAGCCCCAGGGCAAGGCGATCAGCCCGCCAAGCCCCAGCACCAGCACCGCCGCAGCCGGATCGGGCAAGGCGGGCAGCAGCTGCGCCGACAGCCACAGCCCCACCAGCAATCCCGCGCCGCCCAGCAAAAGAGGCGCAGCCGGAACCGCGCCTCCTTCATCTTGCCGAAAATACTCTGGGGGGTGAGCCCGAAGGGCGAGGGGGGCCAGCCCCCCTTCCTGCGCCTCGCCCAGGCCCGCCACCGGGGTCAGAGCCCCGCGGCAACCGCTTCCCAGTTGACCAGCTTGTCCAGGAAGTTGCTCAGGTAGGCCGGCCGCTTGTTGCGGAAGTCGATGTAATAGCTGTGCTCCCACACATCGCAGCCCAGCAATGCGGTCTGGCCAAAGCACAGCGGATTGACGCCGTTTTCGGTCTTGGTGACCTTCAGGCTGCCATCCTTGTCCTTGACCAGCCAGCACCAGCCAGAGCCGAACTGCCCTGCACCGGCGGCGCTGAATTCATCCTTGAATTTGTCGATCGATCCGAAAGCCTCGGTCAGGGCCTTTTCCAGTGCGCCGGGCATGCCCTTGTTTTCGCCCGGTGCCATCCATTCCCAGAACTTGTTGTGGTTCCAGTGCTGGCTGGCGTTGTTGAAGATGCCGGACTGTGCCACCGCGCCGGCCTGATAGGTGCCGCGCACGATGTCCTCGACGCTCTTGCCTTCCCACTCGGTCCCGGCGATCAGCTTGTTGCCATTGTCCACATAAGCCTTGTGGTGGATGTCGTGGTGATACTCCAGCGTTTCGCGGCTCATGCCGAGCGGCGCCAGCGCATCATGGGCGTAGGGCAGATCGGGAAGGGTGAAAGCCATCTTGTGCCTCGTGTGTTGGAATGGGTTCGGGTGAAATAAGGGGACATCTGCCCCAAAGGTCAAGGGCTGCCGGTGGTTGCGGCACCACATGCCGGGCATCAGCCGGGCCGAAAGACATTGCAGCCAGAAAGCCATTGGCTTAATGGCAAGCCCCGAAGCCGGTGCATTGATCGCCTGCCGGTAAGGCTGTTGTCATGCGCACAAGGGGGCCCGGATGTCAGTCATTATAGATGAGTTCAAACTGAGCTACATCCCGGTGCCGAAAATTGCCTGCACGTCGCTCAAGACAATGTTCTTCGAGATCGAAAACGGGTTTCCCTTTCGCGCCTTCAAGGCCAGCGGGCGCCGCTACTGGATCCATGAACTCTACCGATCCGTGCCCTTCGATACGTTGCGCCATGAAGCGATGGCAGACCATACCCGCATCGCCGTGTTGCGTGATCCGGTAAAGCGCCTTTTGTCATGCTATTCCAACAGGGTAATCCATCACAAGGAACTGTCGGAAAAGAAAGCGGGCGCGCAGCTGGCCCGTGCCGGCCTGCCGGCCGATCCGGATCTGGATACCTTCATCATGCTGCTGGATGATTATTGCGCGGCGGTCGACACCATTGGCCATCACGCGTTGCCGATGGTAGACTATCTGGGGCGGGATCCGGGATGGTATACACAGCTTTACCGGATCGAAGATACCAAGCGCCTGGCTGCCGATGTGCAAAAGATCACGGGGCGCGAGGTCGGTCTGCAGCGGTTGCAAAAGGGTGGGCCCAAGATTGCCGTCGAAACACTGTCGGCGGGCAGCCTGGCGCGGGTGCAGCGGTTTTATGCCGAGGATTACGATGTCTATGGCGCGTTCATCTGACCAAGTCACCGCCGGGACCGGCTAGGCGTGCAGGGGGCGGTTCCTGCCATTTCGGTCATTGTGCCGGTGTTCGACATCGCCGATCACGTCGCCGCCTGCCTTGAATCGCTGATCGATCAGACCGAGCCCGATTTCGAGGTGTTGGTGATCGACGATGGCGCGACCGATGGCAGCGGCGAGATTGCGCGCGCCACCATTGCCGGTGATCCGCGCTTTCGGGTAATCCGTCAGGACAATCGCGGCCTCTCTGGCGCCCGCAATGCCGGGCTTGCGCTGGCGCGTGCGCCATTGGTGGCGTTTCTGGATGGCGACGACCGGTTCGCACCGGATTTTCTGTACCGTATGCGCCAGACGCTGGAACAGACGGGCGCCGACTGGGCCGCCTGTGCCATTCGTTTCTGTTTTCCTGATGGGCAAGGTCAGGATCATCCGGCGATCCATGGCGCGGTTCCGGCAGACGATGCTGCGCCGCGCAGCCTGCCCCTGGATGATTGCATGCGGATCGTCGACCATTTTCCATCGGCCTGGAACAAGCTGTATCGGCGTGACCTGATCGGCGATCTGCGCTTTGTCGAGGGTACCTGGTTTGAAGACCACGAGTGGTTCTGGGCTCTGGCATCTAGGACTGACCGCATTGCCTATCTGCCACAACCGCTTTACCTGCACAGCCGTGACCGACCCGGCCAGATCACCGCTGCCGATGACGAGCGGGGGTTCCAGCAGTTTGCCGTGCTTGATCGACTGGCGCCGTTGTTTCGGGGTATCGGGCGGCCGAATGCGCAGCCTGCGTTTTTGCGGCTTTCGCGCCGGTTGATCCACGAACGTGGTCTGGCCTTGCGCAGCCCCGCGCGGCGGGCACGGTTTCTGGCAGCGGGGCGGGCGTATCTGGCAGCGCAGCCGGACAGCCAGGCCGCCCCGCCGGGGCCTGGCACGGTCGGTGACGATGCCCCCGCGCTGGCTGTGGCGGTCATCGACCGGGGCGACGATCAGGCGCTGGCCGCCACGCTGGCGGCGCTGCGATTGCAAACCCTGCCGGACATGACCGTTACCGTGATCGGCAAGACCTGGGCGTCAGAGGGGTTGCCTCTGATGTCCGTCGATACACCGCTGGAGGATTTTCTGGTCGCCACTGACAGCCGTTATCTGGCCCTGTTGCAGGCGGGCGATCAACCGGCGCCAGATGCATTTTTGCATCTGATCAACGGGATGGATTTGCACGGTGTGCAGTTTGGCATGGCCGGCTTCAACCGGGTGCCACAGGATTGGGCCGGGGCTGGGCAACAGACGGGCTATCACGACGGCTGGTGCGACAACCGCGTGGCGGGCGCCGATCTGCACCAGACCGATTTCGCCGGCGCGCCCCGCCCGATATCGGCGGCACAGGCGCTGCGGCTGCATGGTTCCGGTGCCGCAAGGGTCATCGCACGGCCGTTGTTGGCCGGTATCGCGCCGCTGTCAGTGCCGCTGTCGCATCCCCTGGCATTGGCCGAGCTGGCCTTGCGGGCAGCCTGTGCGGCGCCGTCCATGTTCTTCACGCCACTGCCGCTGGCACAGGTGCCGGCGGTGGCACCCGGCGGGTATATGGCGCCTGCTGCCATCACCGGTTGGGCGCGCCGGCTGGGCGGGGCGGATACGGCTGCATTGCCGCAAAGCTGGCGCGCCGTGCTGGCTGCGCGGTTGCTGCAAGACCAGATGGACGCCATCGCCCGCCCTGTGCCGCGCTGGCTGTACCTGCTGCGCGCCGGTCTTTCCATGCGGTGGGCGGGCTTGCGCGATGGTGCGCCGGGCGTGGCCGACCCGCATATCCGCTGGCCTGTGCGCGCCGCGCTGGGCGTTGCCCGCGCGGCCCGATAGGCTGGCGCAGGCAGATGGCGTTTCCGCCCGCTTGAGCCGCGCCACCGGATCAGGCACACTGGGTCCATGACCAACCTGCCAGAGATCGATCCGCCCGTCCGCGCGCTGGAAATCGCGCTTTACGCCGATGACCTGGAACAATGCGCTGCCTTCTACGAACAGGTCATCGGGCTGGAACGCGGGCCGCAGGTGCCCGGCAGGCATGTGTTTTTCAGACTGGGCGAAGGCATGTTGCTGCTGTTTCGCCCTTCGGCCTCGGAACAGCCGCCAAACAACCCGGCCATGCCCGTACCGCCGCACGGCGCGCGCGGGCCGGGGCATCTGTGCTTTGCGGCCAAGCCTGCGGCGCTGGATGGATGGGTGGCCAGGCTGGCCGCCGCAGGTCACCCGGTCGAGGCCGATTTCGTCTGGCCCAACGGGGCACGGTCGATCTATTTTCGTGACCCAGCGGGCAATTCAATCGAATTTTCCGACCCGGCACTCTGGGCGCGCAACTGAACGCGCAAGACAGGCAAGGACCTGAACGGTGCTTGCCTGCGCTTTACTTCATCAGACCGTCAATTCAGCCGCAGACCTCAGTCAGTGCGCCGTCGATGGCATTGGTGATCTGGTCGATCTGGTCGGCCGTCACCACCAGTGCCGGGCTCAGGCACAAGGTATTGTTCAGCCCTGGCAGCGACCGGTTGGTCATGCCGATCTGCACGCCGCGCTTCATCACGGCGCCCACCACCGCCGCCACCTGCTTTTCGGGCATCGGCTCGCGGGTGGCGCGGTCGCCAACCAGTTCTGCGCCACAGAACAGCCCCTTGCCGCGCACATCACCAACAACCGCGTGACGGTCCTTCAGGCTGTGCAGATTGTCCATCAGCCGCGCGCCCATCGTCAGGCAGTTGTCAAGCAAGCCCTCGTCCTCGATGATGCGCATGTTTTCCAGCGCCGCGGCCGGGCCGGCGGTACAGCCGCCAAAGGTGGAAATGTCGCGGAAATAGCTCATCGGGTCTTCGGCATCGTCCTTGAACAGCTCGAAAACCCGCTCGGTCGTCACGGTGCAGGAAATCGCCGCATAGCCGGATGCCACGCCCTTTGCCATGTTCACGATATCGGGCTGCACGCCGTAATTCTGATAGCCGAACCAGGTGCCTGTGCGCCCCACACCGCAGACCACCTCGTCGATGATCAGCAGGATGTCGTATTTGCGGCAGATCTCCTGCACGCGGGGCCAGTACCCCTCGGGCGGGGTGATGACGCCGCCGCCGGCGGTCACCGGCTCCAGGATCAGCGCGCCGACACTGTCCGGCCCCTCGCGCAGGATCACCTCTTCAATGGCATTGGCGGCGCGGACCCCGTAATCGGCCACGTCGCCCCACTGGCTGCGGTACTCCAGGCAATGCGGTACCGGAATGAACCCGGCGGGGAAGGGGCCATACATCGCCTTGCGCTCTTCCTGCCCGCCGGATGCCAGCGCGGCAATGGTGGTGCCGTGGTAATCACGCTCGCGGTACAGGATCTTCCACTTGTTGCCGCCATGACGCCGATGGGCGATCTGGCGCACCATCTTGTAGGCCTTTTCATTCGCCTCGGACCCCGAGTTGGAATAATAGACCCGCGTCATGCCCGGCATCTTTTCGATCAGCTTCTGAGCAAACAACGCGCCCGGCACAGTACCCACGGCACCGGCAAAGAAGTTCATCTTGACCAGCTGGTCGCGCACCGCATCGGCAATGGACACTTGTCCGTAGCCCACATTTACCGTCCATACGCCGCCGGATACAGCGTCCAGCGTCTCGCGCCCCGCAGCATCCCAGACACGCAGGCCCTTGCCCTCGACCACCACGCGGGGATCGATGGTCTCGAACGGTTTGTGCTGGGTCAGATGGTGCCAGACATGGGCGCGGTCGGCGGCCACGACATGCGACAGATCGTTTATCGGAGCGGTGATGTTCATCATGGCCTCGTCTTGCAGGCTGCAACGCAATAGGGGCGGGGGCTGCAATCCGGCCGGCTGGCAACGCCCCGCCAGGATGGTATGACTTTGACGGAAATCGCCCGCTGGCGTTAGGCCCAGAGCAAGGCTAGAGTTATAGCCAGAACCACAAGCGCCGAACCTGGCCGGCGCCAAGCGTATCAGGGGAATGATGGCCGTTTCCGTTGACAGCTTTTTCCTGCGACCGGGCGCAACCGGCACCTTGCAGGCCCAGATCAGGCAGATGGTCGCCGAGGGCATTCTGGCAGGCCGGCTGCGCCGGGGCGAAAAGATGCCCTCAAGCCGCCGCCTGGCCGCACACCTGGACGTCAGCCGCATCACGGTAACGCTGGCCTATGCCGATCTGGTTGCAGACGATTATCTGAGTGCGCGTGACCGGTCCGGGTTTTTCGTGTCCGACAATGCGCCGCAACCACAGGATTTTCCGCGCGGCGAACCACGCACGCCAGGGGGCGGCACTGTGGACTGGGCGCGCGCGCTGGGTCTGCCACGTGCCGACGACGACGAAAGGCGCGGCCCCGGCAAGCCCCGCAACTGGCGAGATTTTCGATATCCTTTCATTTACGGTCAGGCCGATCAGACCCTGTTCGACCACCAGAACTGGCGGGGCTGCACCCTGATGGCGCTGGGGTTCAAGGATTTCCACGCCATGACCGATGACCGGTTCGAGGAAGATGACCCGGGTCTGCTGGAATACATCGCCCGTCACACCCTGCCTCGGCGCGGTATCCTGGCGCGGCCAGAGGAAATCCTGGTGACTCTGGGCGCGCAGAATGCCTTGTGGCTGGCGGCGCAACTGTTGCTGAACCAGCGGCGCATCGCCGCGATCGAGGAGCCGGGTTATCCCGGCCTGCGCGACATCCTGCGCCAGACCCGGTGCCGCATGCAGTCGGTGCCCGTGGGCGGTGCCGGGCTTGATCCGGCACATCTGCCGCGACCGGTGGATGTGGTTTTCTGCACGCCAAGCCATCATTGCCCAACCGGCGCTACCATGCCGATGGCCGCCCGCCGGCGGTTGCTGGAGGCCGCAGCCCGAGACAACTTCCTTGTCGTCGAGGATGATTACGAGTTCGAAATCGCCCATGACCGCGCCCCTTTGCCCGCACTCAAGTCGCTGGACGAGGGGGGGCGCGTCATTCATGTCGGTTCCTTCTCGAAATCCCTGTTCCCCGGCCTGCGATTGGGGTTTCTGGTGGGGCCGGAACCCTTTGTCCGTGAGGCGCGCGCGCTGCGCGCGACCGTGCTGCGCCATCCGCCCGGCCTGATCCAGCGCGCGGCCTCGTACTTCCTGCAACTGGGGCATTACGATGCCTTGCTGCGGCGCACGGCGCGGGCGTTTCAGGCGCGCCGAAAGGCGATGCTGTCGGCGGTGCGCGCGCATGGGTTGCAGGTGGCTGGCAGTACCGACAGTGGCGGGTCCAGCCTGTGGATGCGCACGCCAGATGGCACGGACGCCGGCGCACTTGCCGCCGCGCTGCACCATGACAGCGTGCTGATCGAACCCGGCCTGCCGTTTTTCGGCGCCCCGGCGGCGCCCCGCCATTTCTACCGCATCGCCTACAGTTCCATCACCGAGGACCGGATTGACGAAGGAATCACGCGCATTGCGCGGGCGATACGGCAACGCCAGGCAGGTGCCCCCTTGCCGTCAGGCGGTACCAGGCCGTAGGGCAGCGCGGCTGCGGGGCATTGGCCAGCATGTGGCAACGTGCCTGACGGCGATTCCCCCTTGCCACAGGGCGCGCTCTCCCGTATCGCCGGACGTGGGACACCCTTCCCCAACGAAGGGCGCTTATCTGGAAGGATAGCATGAGCGACTCAATGACCCCGGCCACGCGGCCGGCAAATCCGCGTTTCTCTTCTGGCCCTTGTGCCAAGATCCCCACATTCTCGCTTGATCTGCTTGCGGATGCGCCGCTTGGCCGGTCGCATCGTGCCGCAGGCGGCAAGGCCAGACTGGCTGATGCCATAGAGCGCACGCGCACGGTTCTGGGTATTCGCGCCGATTACCGCATCGGGATCGTGCGCGCCTCTGAGACGGGCGCGGTGGAAATGGCGATGTGGTCGCTGCTGGGCGCCCGGCCGGTGGAAATGCTGGCCTGGGAAAGCTTTGGCGAGGGCTGGGTGACCGATGCGGTAAAGCAGTTGAAGCTGGATGCCACCGTGCGCAAGGCACCCTATGGCCAGATCGTCGATCTGGCCGAGGTGTATTTCGACAGGGATGTCGTGTTCACCTGGAACGGCACGACCTCTGGCGTGCGGCTGCCGAATGGCGACGCCATACCGGCAAATCGGGCCGGCCTGACGATCTGCGACGCCACATCTGCGGCTTTTGCCATGGACCTGCCCTGGGACAAGCTGGATGTGGTGACTTTCAGCTGGCAAAAAGTCCTGGGCGGCGAGGCCGCGCATGGCATGCTGATCCTGTCGCCGCGCGCTGTAGAGCGGTTGGAAAGCTACACCCCGCCCTGGCCGATGCCCAAGATTTTCCGCCTGACCAAGGGCGGCAAGCTGATCGAGGGCATCTTCAAGGGCGAGACGATCACCACGCCCTCGCTGCTGGCGGTCGAGGATTATCTGGTGGCGCTGGACTGGGCGCAATCCATCGGCGGGCTGAAGGGCCTGATCGCGCGGGCCGATGCCAATGCGCAGACGGTGTGGGATTTCATCGAAAGCCGCGACTGGATCGCCAATCTGGCCGAAGACCCCGCCACGGCGTCGACCACCAGCGTCTGCCTGAAATTCACCGACCCGCGCATTGCGGATGGTGCCGCCTTTGCCAAGGCCGTTGCCAAACGGCTGGAGGCGGAAGGTGTGGCGCTGGATATCGGTGCGTATCGCGATGCGCCGCCGGGTCTGCGCATCTGGTGCGGGTCGACGGTGGAAACCGCCGATGTGGCGGCGCTGATGCCCTGGATCGAATGGGCGTTCAACGCCGAGATCGCCGCCCAGGAACAAGCCGCCTAGGCGCCGACTGACAATCAGTCTGCAGACCGGGCGCACAGCCCGTCCTGCCCCTTTTTCGCTATTCAATGAATGGAGCCCATCATGGCCGCCCCGCGCGTACTCGTATCCGATAAACTGTCTGAAACCGCCGTGCAGATTTTCCGCGACCGCGGTGTCGATGGCGATTATCTGCCCGATATCGGCAAGGACAAGGAAAAGCTGGCCGCGATCATCGGCCAGTATGACGGTCTGGCCATCCGCTCGGCCACCAAGGTCACCGAAAAGCTGCTGGAAAAGGCAGACCGGTTAAAGGTCGTGGGCCGGGCCGGTATCGGGGTGGACAATGTCGATATCCCTGCCGCCAGCAAGCGCGGCGTGATCGTCATGAACACGCCCTTCGGCAATTCCGTCACCACCGCCGAACATGCCATTGCGATGATGTTCGCCGTCGCCCGACAACTGCCCGAGGCGTCGGTGTCCACCCATGCCGGCAAGGGGGAGAAAAACCGCTTCATGGGGGTGGAGCTGTTCAACAAGACGCTGGGTGTGATCGGCGCGGGCAATATCGGCGGGATCGTCTGCGACCGCGCGCTGGGCCTGCACATGAAGGTCGTGGCCTATGATCCGTTCCTGAGCGAGGAACGCGCCAAGTCGATGGGCGTGCAGAAGGTAGAGCTGGACGAGTTGCTGAAACGCGCCGATTTCATCACCTTGCATGTACCGCTGACCGACAAGACCCGCAACATCCTGTCGGCAGAGAACCTGGCGAAAACGAAAAAGGGCGTGCGCATCATCAACTGCGCCCGTGGCGGGCTGATCGACGAGGCCGCGCTGGCCGAGGCGCTGAAATCCGGCCATGTCGCAGGCGCGGGGCTGGACGTGTTCGAGGTCGAACCCGCCACCGAAAGCCCGCTCTTCGGCCTGCCCAATGTGGTGTGCACCCCGCATCTGGGTGCCTCGACATCAGAGGCGCAGGAAAACGTGGCGCTGCAGGTGGCCGAACAGATGGCCGATTACCTGTTGTCCGGCGCGGTGCAGAACGCGCTGAACATGCCCTCTGTCAGCGCCGAAGAGGCCGCAGTAATGGGCCCCTGGATCAAGCTGGCGGGTCACCTGGGCGATTTCGCGGGCCAGTTGACCGACGAGCCGATCCGCGCCATCAACGTGTTGTATGACGGCGTGGCCGCCGACATGAACCTGAAGGCACTGGATTGCGCGGTCATTGCCGGCGTGATGAAGGCCGCCAACCCGGATGTGAACATGATCTCTGCGCCCATCGTGGCCAAGGAACGCGGGATCAAGCTGTCCACCACCACACAGGGCAAATCCGGCGTGTTCGACGGCTATATCAAACTGACGGTGGTAACGGATACGCGCGAACGCTCCGTCGCCGGGACCGTGTTTTCGGACGGCAAGCCGCGGTTCATCCAGATCAAGGGTATCACCATCGACGCCGAGGTGGGCGCGCATATGCTTTACACCACCAACGAGGATGTGCCCGGCATCATCGGCCTTTTGGGCAATACGATGGGCAAGAGCGGCGTGAACATCGCCAACTTCACGCTGGGCCGGTCTGGCGCCGGGCAGGATGCCATTGCGCTGCTGTATCTGGACCAGGCGATCGACCCCAAGGTCGTGGAAACGCTGCGCAATACCGGCATGTTCCGTCAGGTACGGCCGATGCGTTTCGAGGTCTGAATCCGACAGGCCGCCACAGCAAAACGCCCGCAACGCCAGACAGGCGCTGCGGGCGATCCGATGTCAGGGCATCCGGGTTTCGGCAGGTGTTTGCGGGGCGGTGTCAGGCCGTGATACGTTGCAGCATCGGCGCGTTGCGGCAGTATTCGGGGGCTTGTGCCGCGCCCTCGGCATGGGCGTCCATCCAGCCGGGGCATTTGTCGGCGCCATCGCAGTTCATGCACTGGAACACCGCAGCGCGCAGCGCCTGGCCGTCGATACGCCCTTCGATCAGCGCGTCACCCAGATCGGCGTGAACCGTGTCCGCCATGCGCTGGAAAAGCGTGGCATGATGATCAATCTTTGCGGCAAAGCCCATGGCGTCATCTCCTGTTTCTGATGGCACAGCCGGGCGGCGATGCCGGATACGATCCGATGATCGTTGCATCAGCAACAAGAGATTTCCTTGACCTGGATCAAAACGGTGGTTCGGCAGGGGCCTGAAACGTCAGCGCATCGCCAGCGGCAGCCACAGAATCACCGCCGGAAAGGCCAGCACGATGCCCAAGGCCAGCAATTGAAGCCCCACAAACGGCAACACCCCTGCATAGATCACCTTGATCGGCAAGTCGCTGGCAATGCCGCGCAGGTAGAACAGTGCATAGCCGAATGGCGGTGTCAGGAAAGATGTCTGCAGGTTCACGGCCAAGGCTATGGCAAACCAGATCATGACTTGTTCGGTTGGCATGCCGAAATCCAGTGCCATCACCACCGGCGCGATGATCGGCACCACCACCAGCGTGATTTCCACCCATTCCAGAAAGAAGCCCAGCACAAAGATGATCGCCATGATGAACAACATCACCATATAGGGGTTTCGGCCATCGAGCTGAAACAGCTCCATGATCATGGCGTCGCCCCCAAGCCGGCGGAAAACCACGCTGAAGATGGTTGCACCGATCATGACGAAAACGATCATCGCGGTGGTCTTGGTGGTGTCGCGCAGTGCCGCAGCCAGTACCCGCAGGTGTAAGCGGCGTGACAGCAGCGCAAGCAACAGCGCCCCGGCGGCCCCGATCGCCGCCGATTCGGTGGGCGTGGCCACCCCGGCGATGATGGTGCCCAGCACCGACAGGATCAGCAGAACGGGCGCCACCAGATCGCGGATCAGTGACCAGACCACGGGCCAGAAACCCGGGCTTTCCAGGGCGCGGCCCGGCGCGGGCATCTTGTGCGGGGCGATGATGGCCACGGCGATCAGGAACAGCGTATACAGCCCGCCCAGCATCAACCCCGGCCCGATGGCCCCCATGAACAGATCGCCCACAGAAATGCGCAACTGGTCGCCCAGGATGATCAGCATGATCGAAGGCGGGATCAGAATGCCCAGCGTGCCAGAGGCGGCGATCAGCCCGCTGGACAGTCGCAGATCATAGCCCGCCGCGCGCATGGCCGGCAGCGCCATCATCCCCATCAGCACGACCGATGCCCCGATGATCCCGGTCGATGCGGCCATGACGATGCCGATGATCGCCACCGCAAAGGCATAGCCGCCCGGCAGGTTGCGAAACAGCGATGCCAGCGAGGCCAGCAACCGTTCGGCCACGCCGGATCGTTCCAGCATCAGCCCCATGAACACGAACAGCGGCACCGCCACCAGCAACCAGTTGGTCAGCACCCCGGAATAGATGCGCTGCACCCCCATGGACAGAAAGATCATCGGCAGGTCAGCCATATAGGCAAAGACGATACCGACACCGGCCAGCACGAATGCCACCGGGTAGCCTGAAAAGATACCGGCCAGCAGCGCCAGCAGCATCAACATGGGCATCACATGCGCATCCATCCCTTGACCTCCTCAGCCTTGTCCCGGTTGGCGCCGGGTGAAAAGCGCCGTGACGCCGGTGATGACCCGCACCACCCCTGTCAGCGCCAGCAGGCCAAAGGCCAGGGGAATGCAGGCCTTAACGATCCAGCGGCTTTGCAGCCCGCCATGAGGAGAGCCCTCGCCCGTGTTCCAGGCGGTCAGCGCAAAGAAATAGCCGTAATAGGTGATGATCAGGCAGAACGGGATCAGGAAGATCAGATCGCCCAGGAGGCGCAGCATGATCTGCAACCGAGGCGGGGCCAGAACATGCAGGAAATCCACCGAGACATGCCGGTCATCGCGCAGGGCATAGACGCCACCGAACAGCACCAGTATGGCAAAGACATACCATTGAAAATCGATCAGGCTGTTCACCGTCAGCCGCGCACCCAGAACGGGAATGCGGCCGGGCCAGTCGATCAACGTGTTAACCCCCAGCCGCGCCGATGCAACGGTCACGATGACCGAGACGAACAACGGCAGGACAAGCCAGCCAACCCAGCGCCCCGGCAGGCTGAACAGATCAAGCAGGCGGTCTGAAAACTTGGTCATGCGATGCCCGGTTCCTGATGGAGGCGGTCGACGCCGCATCTGCGTTGCCGCCCCACAGGCCGGCGGGCCGGGTCAGGCCCGCCGCCGTGTTGCGTTCGCGTCGTTCAGTCGGCGGCCGGCAGGGCCTGCAGCACGGACCACTCGCCCACGGTTTCCATGTAGGCGGTAAGCGATTCCAGCGCCTCGGCAAAGAACTCGTCGCGCTCGGCCTCTTCCTGCATCACGCGGTGGCTGGCTTCACGCAGGGCGGCCAGCACCTCGTCGGGGAAACGCCGCACTTCGACACCGGCTTCGCGGATCGTGGCGATGGCGGCAGCCTGGGCGTTGATCTGGTCATGCATGTTGAAGGCGATATTGGCCAGGCATGCCTCTTCCATGATCCGCTGATGGCGTTCGCTCAGCCCGTTCCAGACATCCATGTTGATGATGATGCTGTCCCAGCTCGAGGGCTGATGCCAGCCGGGGAAATAGTAATACTGCGAAATTCGCTGAAAGCCGAAGCCCACGTCCAGCTGCGGCGCCGAGAATTCGGCCGCGTCGATGCGCCCGGTTTCCAGCGACAGGTAAATCTCGCCCGCCGGCACCATCTGCACATTCGCACCCAGCTCCGCGAGGGCCATTCCGCCCAGCCCGGCAATGCGCATGGTCAGGCCGCGCAGGTCGTCGACCGAGTTGATCTCGCGGTTGAACCAGCCGCCGGCCTCGGGCACCACCAGGTGGCAGGGCAGCACCTTGACGTTGTGCTGGTCATAGGCGCGCTGGATGATGTCCAGACCGCCCCCCTCGAACATCCAGCCCATGGCGACTTCCGGGGTGGGGCCAAAGGGCATCGAGCCCACCAGATTGGCCACCGGGATCGAGCTGGCCCAATAGCCGATCCAGTCGAAACCCATTTCCAGCGCGCCAGAGCTGACGGCGCCGAACACCTCGAACGGCGGCACGAAATCGCCGGCGCCATGCACGTTGATGGTGATCTCGCCATTGCTCATCAGATGCACACGCTCGGCCCAGTGCTGCGGGCTGGGCCCGATCGACGGCACGTTCAGCCCGAACACGCTTTGCAGATCGAACGTCAGATTTTGCGCCGAAATGGGTGTTGCCCCCAGCAGCAGCGCCGTGCTTGCGGCGGCGGCGATGATTGTCTTGTTCATGGTCTTTCCCTCCCGTTTTCCGGCATGACCGAGGCACCCTCCGCGCCTGGCTCCTGCCCTCAGCTTCGGGCCAGTGGGCGGTTTTCGGAACCGCGCAGCTTGACCCTTGGCATGGAAAAGACGTTAGATATGGTCTAATCGTTTTGCAACTGACAAAAAAAGCGAGGCCACATGGACGGGATAGCCGGGCAGGTTGCCGTGGTTTCTGGCGCGGGGCGCGGCAATGGCAGGGCCATTGCGCTGGGCCTGGCGCGGGCAGGCGCCGTGGTGGCGGTGTGCGACATCGACGCCGAATCGGCGTGCGACACGGCCAAGGCCATTACCGCGCAGGGGGGGCAGGCACGGGCATGGGGGCTTGATGTGGCCGACCGGGCCGCCTGTTCGCAGTGCGCCGATGCGGTGCAGGCGGCGCTGGGGACAGTGGCCATTCTGGTGAACAACGCCGGCATCATTCGCCGCAGCCGGGCTGACTCGCCGGACTTTGCCGATGACTGGGATGCCACGATCGCGGTCAACGCCACCGGTACGCTGAATCTGACCCATGCCCTGCTGCCGCAACTGCGTGCGGCGCGGGGCCGGGTGGTTAATCTGGCGTCCATCATGGCGGTCACGGCGGGGCCGGGTGTGGCGGCCTATGCGGCGTCAAAGGGGGCGGTGCTGCAATTGACCCGCGCGCTGGCCGTTGAACTGGCGGCCGACGGTGTGCGCGTGAACGCGCTGGCGCCCGGCGTGATCGATACGCCCATGACCGCCGACACCCGCGCCGACGCTGATGCGCTGGGCCGTTTCATGGCGCATACGCCGATGCGGCGCACGGGTCAGCCCGAGGAACTGGTCGGCCCGGTCCTGTTTCTGGCGTCTGACATGTCAAGCTATATCACTGGCGCGCTGCTGCCGGTCGATGGCGGCTATTTGGCCGCATGACCGGATCGGCAGCATAGAGGAGGACGCAATGAAACAACACGAATGCGACGTCCTGGTCGTGGGATCGGGCGCGGGCGGCTTGGCCACGGCGGTTGCCGCCGCGCATCGGCGGCTGGATGTTCTGGTCGTCGAAAAGGAACCGGTATTCGGCGGCACGACAGCGCGGTCAGGCGGGTGGATGTGGATACCCTGCAACGGACCGGCGCAGCGCGCCGGTGTTCAGGACAGTGTCGAAGAAGCGCGCCGCTATCTTCAGCACGAAGCCGGCGCGCATTTCGATGCCGCCCGCGTCGATGCCTTTCTGGATGCCGGGCCGCGTGCTGTCGAGTTCTTCGAGAACGAGACCGCCCTGCAATTCGATCTGGGGCCGACCTTTGCCGATTATCACCCTGATGCGCCCGGCGGCAAGGATGGTGGCCGCTCGATCGTCGCGCGGCCCTTTGACGGGCGTGAACTGGGGCGCGAGATCAAGCGCCTGCGCCCGCCCCTGTCGGAAATCACCTTTCTGGGCATGATGATCGGTTCAGGCAAGGAGCTGCTGCATTTCTTCAATGTCCTGCGCTCGCCCGTGTCGGCGGGCTATGTGGCCGTGCTGTTCTTCAAGTTCCTGCGCGACATGCTGTTTCATGGCCGGCCCATGCGGCTGATGAACGGCAATGCGCTGGTCGGGCGCCTGGCGAAATCGGCCTTTGCCAAGGGGGTGCCGATATGGACCGATGCGCCCGTGCGCGACCTGATCCGCGATGATGCGGGCCGCGTGACCGGCGCGGTGGTGCACGGCCCCGAAGGCCCCGTTCAGGTGCATGCCCGGCGCGGAGTGGTGCTGGCGGCGGGCGGCTTTCCGCAAGATGCCGTGCGTCGCAAGGCGCTGATGCCGCACGCGCCATCCGGCCATGAACATGCCTCGCCCGCGCCGCCGGGCAATACCGGCGACGGGCTGCGCCTGGGCGAAAGCGTGGGCGCCACGGTCGACACCTCGCTGCCCCATGCCGCGGCCTGGGTGCCGATCTCGCGGCCGCGCCGGGCCGATGGCACCCTGGGCACCTTTCCGCATTTCGTGGACCGTTCGAAACCCGGTGTGATCGCCGTGACCCGTTCCGGCACCCGCTTTGTGAACGAGGCCGATTCCTATCACGATTTCTGTCAGGCCATGGTTGCCCGTTGCCGGCAGGAGGGGGGCGAGATTGCAGCCTGGTTCATCACTGACCACCGCGCCTTTCGCCGCTACGGGCTTGGTTTCGCAAAGCCCGCGCCGGTGCCCTTTGGCAAGCTGATCCGCGATGGCTATCTGCTGCAGGGGCGCAGCCTGCGCAAGCTGGCTGCCCAGTTCGGCGGCGATGGCGAGGCGCTGGAGCGTACGGTGGCGCAGTTCAACACCCATGCGCGCAACGGCGAAGACCCCGAATTCGGCAAGGGCAGCACCAGCTACAACCGGTCACTTGGCGATCCGGACCACAAGCCCAACCCCTGTCTGGCCCCGATCCAGACCGGGCCTTTCTATGCCGTCAAGCTGGTCATCGGTGACCTGGGCACCTTTGCCGGGCTGAAGGCCGACGAGAACGCCCGCGTGCTGGACGAAAGCGGCCAGCCGATTGCAGGGCTTTACACGGTGGGCAATGATGCCGCCTCGATCATGGGGGGCAATTATCCCGGTGGTGGCATCACGCTGGGCCCTGCCATTACCTTCGGCTATATCGCGGCACGGCATATGGCGGGCGGCAACCAATAGGGCGGCGGCAAGGGCAAGGTGCGATGATCGGTCAGGACAGGGACGCGCATCAAGGACCGCCCCCGCGCGCCCAGCGCGGCGTTCAGTCGCTGGAGACAGCCGGCACCATCCTGCGCCATCTGGCGGCGGCACAGGGGCCGGTGATGCTGCGCGATCTGGCGGATGCGTTGCAGGCGTCTGCCTCGCAGTTGCACCCGTATCTGGTCAGCCTGCGCACGATCGGGCTGGTCGAACAGACCGATCGCGGGCTGTATACGCTGGGCCCTTTTGCGCTGGAACTGGGGCTGAGCCGGTTGCGCAACCTGGATGCCTATCGCGAGACCATTCGCCGGGTGCCTGCGCTGATGGAAGAGTTGCAGCTGATGGTCGCGGTGTCGGTCTGGGGTCTGCACGGCGTGACGATCGTCTATGTCGAGGAAAGCCCAAGCCGCATTCACGCCAATGTCCAGCCCGGCGGCGTGTTCGGCATGACCAATACGGCAACGGGCGCTCTGTTTGCCGCGCTGCATACATCACGCCGCACCGAAACGGTGATTCGGGCCGAGATCGCGGCACGGATGGGCGACTGGTCACAGGCTTGGGCGCGGGGCGAGGAGGACTATCGCGCCCGCGTCCGGCAGGTTGCCGAGGCGGGCCATGCGATCACGCGCGATGTGCCCATCCCCGGTGTCAGTGCCGTCGCCGCGCCCGTGTTCGACCACACAGGCGCCATGAAGCTGGCGGTCACCGTGATCGGCCCCACCGGCTCGGTGGGGTTGGAGGCCGATGACCCGGCAGTGACCCGCACCCTGTCATTCGTGCGGGCCCTGTCTGCCGACCTGGGCTGGCGTGGCCGGTCCTGAGCTGCCAAAAACCCTGAAAGTGCAGGTTCCAGCTACAAAGCGTGCATATGCATGCGGTTTTTGCTCTTGGCCTGTCAGCTTTGATGATCGCACACTCATCCATCAGGGCCGCCAGCGGCGCTATAGATCGTTTGCAAGTTGGGTTCTTGACATTTCATATAATTCAAGCTCAAAGTTTTCCCGTCTGCTGCAGGCTGCGGTGTGCGGCGCGATGAATGCAATTACATGAATGGACCGAAGGCATGGCAGAGCGGAAACTGAAGCTGGCAGTCATTGGTGGCGGGAACGGGTCGTTTGCTGCCGTCGTTGATGCTGTCGAGGCCGGGCATGATACGCGCTGGTGGCGGCGCAGCATGGACAGCTTTGGCCCGGTTGCAGAAAGCCGTTCGGTCACGGTGATCGACCATGCCGGCACACGGCAGGTGCCGGTCAGCCCGACAGACGATCTGGCCAGGGCGCTGGATGGCGCCGAGTTGATTCTGGCGCCCATCCCGGCCTTTGGGCAAAAGGAACTGGCGCAGGCACTGGCGCCGCATCTGGTGGACGGGCAGGTGATCTATCTGCCGCCCGGTACCTTTGGCAGCTATCTGATGATGAAGGCCATCCGCGATGCCAGCTGCACCGCCGATATCGCCATTGCCGAAACCGGCACCCTGCCGTGGCTGTGCCGCAAACCCGATGCGGGCACCGTGCGCATCACGACCCGCGCTTCGCGCCTGCCAACCGGGGTGTTGCCCGCGCGGATGAGTGACCATGCGCTGGCCGTCATCTCTGCGGCCTTTCCCGGCGCGATCGAGCCGGTAGAGGACGCGCTGTCAGGTGCCCTGATGAACGCCGGGCCGATCATTCATCCGCCGCTGATCCTGATGAATGCCGGGCCGATCCAGCATTTCGACAGCTGGGATATTCATAACGAAGGCACGCAGCCCGCCACCCGCGCCGTGCATGATGCGCTTGATGCCGAACGCATCGCCATCCGCGAGGCATTGGGCTATGGCGCGCCGCATTTCCCGCTGGCTGACCATTACAACACCTCGGACTGGATGTATGGCAACCTTGCCCATGACAAGCTGGTCGGCTCCGGTGACTGGCACGAACCGCTGGATCTGTATGACCATCGCTACATGACCGAGGACATCGGCCAGGGGCTGGCGTTCCTGGTGTCGGTGGGCGACTGGGTGGGCGTGCCCTGCCCGGTGGCGCGGGGCCTGCTTGCCATCGCCGGTGCCGTGACGGGCCGCGACTGGCTGGCCGAAGGCCGCACGCTGGGCAGCATGGACCTGGCCGGGATGGACCGTGCCGCGCTGCAAACCATGCTGCGCGAGGGGATTTGAGCATGAACGCGGCAGGGACGATCCGGCTGGCATGTCTTGGGGCCGGGCGCATGGGGCGGGGCATCGCCCATGCTGCCGCCTATGCCGGACATCCGGTTGCGCTGCTGGATGCCAAACAGCGCGATGCACAGGGCTTTGAGGCGCTCAAGGCCGAGGCCTTGTCGGAAATCGAAAGCGGTCTGGCCATGCTGGCGGACCTGGGCGCGTTCGACGCGGCCGCCATCCCGGCGATCATGGCGCGTATCACGGTTCATCCGCTGGCCGAGGCCGACGCGGCCATGGGCAATGCCGACATCGTTTTCGAGGGCGTTCCGGAAACACGCGATGCCAAGGCCGAGGCCTTTGCGCTGTTTGACAAGGTGGCGGCGCCGGGGGCGATTCTGGCTTCTACCACCTCGACCATGGTGTCTACGCAACTGGCCGCGCTGACGGCGCGGCCCGCGCAATTCCTTAATGCGCACTGGCTGAATCCGGCCTTTCTGGTGCCGCTGGTGGAACTCAGCCCCACCGACAGCACAGACCCCGCCGTGCTGGACCGTCTGAAGGGCTTTCTGGAGGGCATGGGCAAGGTGCCCGTGACCTGCCGCGCCGCGCCCGGGTACATCGTGCCGCGCATCCAGATGCTGGCCATGAACGAGGCCGCGCGGATTGTCGAGGAAGGCGTGGCCAGCGCCGAGGATGTCGACAAGGCGGTGATCTACGGTTTCGGGCTTCGGTTCGCGGTTCTGGGTCTGCTGGAATTCATCGACTGGGGCGGCGGCGACATTCTTGCCTATGCCAGCCGATACATGACCCAGGCCACGGGCGATGCGCGCTATGGCGCCCCGGATATTGTCGAGCGCAACATGGCCGAGGGGCGCATCGGGTTGCGCACGGGGCAGGGGTTCTACGATTACCGTAACCGTGATGCCGATGCCTTTCGGCGCGAAAAGCTTGGCGCCTTCGTTCATATGCTGCAACGTCAGGGGCTGATGCAGCCACCGCAGGGCTGAGTCGGCGGGCACATGCCGCCGGAACTGGAACAGGAACCGTAACCCCAACCATGGCCAAGGCCGGAAACATCAATCCGGCGCACCATCAACAGGAGGACCAAATGCTGAAATCCCTTCCCAAGGCCGCCATCGCAGGGCTTGTCCTGGGTCTGGCGCCATTGAGTGCCCAGGCACAGGAAACCCTGCGCGCTGTCACCGCCTTTCCGCAGGCGCTGGCCTTTGCCCGGTCTTTTCTCGGTTTCGTCGAGATGGTGAACGAGCGCGGCGAGGGCGTTGTGCGCATCGAATATGTCGGCGGGCCCGAAGCCGTGCCGCAGATGCAGCAGATGGACGCCCTGCGCCGTGGCGTCGTGGACATGCAGTATGGCCCTGCCAGCTTCCACCTTGGGCGCATGCCCGAAGGGGATGCCTGGACCGGATCGACGGTGACCGCAGCGCAGGCGCGCGAGAACGGCGGCTTCGAGTTGATGCAACAGGCGTTTCGTGACCGGCTGGGGGTCGAACTGCTGGCCCATATCGACACCGGGGTACAGTTCCACATCTACCTGACCCGCGAGCCGCAGCGCAACGAGGACGGCAGCGTCAATCTGGATGGTCTGCAGATCCGCTCGGCGCCGATCTACAACGCCTTTTTCGAGGCCCTGGGCGCAGTGCCGATCACCGTGCCCGTTCCGGATGTCTATACCGGACTGGAACGCAACACGTTTGACGGCGCCGGCTGGCCCATCATCGGCATTCGTGACCTGAACTGGGATCGCTTCCTGCGTTATCGCATCGATCCCGGATTCTTCCAGACCGACCTGGCGATTTCGGTGAACCCGGCCGCCTGGGCACAGCTGTCTGACGAGGCACGCGCCATCATCACCGAGGTGGCGGCCGAGTACGAGCAGATCTCGTATGACCATTTCCAGGAAGAGATCGCCGCCACCGACGCCGCCGTGCGTGAGGCAGGCATGACCGTGATCGAACTGGAGGGTGAAGCCCGCGCGCGCTTCCTTGACATGGCCTATGACAGCGCCTGGGGCCGCATGGCCGAAGCCGGCACGCCCATGCTGGATGCACTGCGCGAGGCCTATTACGACCGCTGATACGTTCGGCATGGCGGGTCGGTTCCTGAGGTCCCGCCATGCCGCCCTTGCTGAAACGGTAACCGGAGCCCTGTGCCATGCGCCTTGTCCTGCGCGGATATGATCTGCTCATCATCGGGCTGGCCGTGCTGGCCGGTGTTGTCTACGGGCTGGCCACGATCGGCATCATCACCGATGTGGCGCTGCGCAACTTCGGCTACCGGCCCATCCGGGCCACCAGCGCGCTGGTCGAATACTCGTTGCTTTTCGCCACCATGGCCGCGGGGCCGTGGGTGTTGCGGCAAGGCGCGCATGTGGCCGTCAACAGCTTTGTCGCCATGCTGCCGCGCGGTCTGCACCGGTTGGTCATGCTTGCCGTCATGGTCCTCAGCATTGCTGTCCTGGCGCTGTTGTGCTGGCGCGCCGTGTTGAACGGCATTGACGAGCTCACCTGGGGCGGGATGGACATGCGGTCGATCAACATTCCCGGCTGGGTTGCCTATGCCCTGCTTGCCAGCGGCTTTGGCCTGATGGCGACCGAGGTGCTGAGGATGCTGCTTCGGGGCTCCAGATCGATGGGCGGCACCGAGTCTCACTGACCCGGTGCCGTATTGAAACACCAAAAGTCGAAGGACGCGCCGTATGGGCTGGGCCTGGTATGAAACCTTTGCACTGATGATCGGTGCGGTGCTGTTCCTGATGGGGCTGGGCATGCCCGTGGCGTTTGCCTTTTTCGCGGTCAACGTGATGGGCGTCTGGCTGTTCATGGGCGGCATGCGCGGGGTCGATCAGTTCGTCACCAATGCCACCGCGTCGATCACCAATTTTTCGCTGGTGCCGGTGGCGCTGTTCCTGCTGATGGGCGAGCTGTTCTTCAACACCGGCCTGGCGCGAAAGGTGTTCGATGCGCTGGACAAGCTGCTGGGCGGCATCCGCGGGCGGCTTTCCTATCTGACCGTGGGCGGGGGCACGCTGTTTGCCACGCTTTCTGGTTCGTCGCTGGCCAATACCGCGATGCTGGGCGCCTCGCTGACGCCCGACATGATGAAGCGTGGTTACAAGAAGCACATGATCATCGGGCCCATCATTGCCACCGGCGGCCTGGCCATGATCATCCCGCCGTCAACCCTGGCGGTGCTGCTGGGCTCGCTGGGCCGGATCGATGTGGGCGCGCTGCTGATTGCCGGGCTGATCCCCGGTCTGCTGCTGGCGTTGATGTATCTGATCACCATCCGCATCCAGATCGCACGCGACCCCGAGGCCGCGCCCGGCTATGCCGCCACCCGCGCCCCGATGGGCGAGATCGCGCGCGCCATGCTGCTGGACGTGGCGCCCATGGGGCTGGTCGTATTCTGCGTGGTGGGGCTGATCCTGCTGGGCTGGGCCACACCGACCGAATCCGCCGCCTTTGGTGCCGCCTCGGTGGTGGTGCTGGCGCTCATCAAGCGCGCGCTGACGCTGGAAGCGATCGTCAAGTCCTTCCGGGGCACGATTCTGGTGTCCTGCATGATGCTGATGATCATCCTGGGCTCGACCACCTTTTCCCAGATACTTGCCTTCTCTGGCGCCTCCAACGGCATGATCCGCTGGGCCACCGGGATGGATCTGAACCCTTACATGGTCCTTCTGGCCATGTTCATCGTGCTGGTGGTGCTGGGCATGTTCATGGATCAGCTGTCGATCATGATGCTGACCCTGCCCATCTTCATCCCGCTGATCATCGCGTTCGAGTTCAACCCGGTCTGGTTCGGCGTGATCATGCTGCTGGCGCTGGAGATGAGCCTGGTCACGCCGCCATTCGGGTTGCTGCTTTACGTGATGGTCGGTGTGGGGCCGCCGGGCACCAAGATCGGCGAGGTGGTGCGCGCCGCGTTGCCGTATCTGGGCTGCTCACTGCTGTTGGTGCTGTTGCTGGTTCTGTTCCCGCAGATCGCACTCTGGTTGCCCGAACGCATGTTGAACTGACGGACTGGGGAGGAGCGCCATGCGCATCTGGTATCAAAGCTTTGTCGACGAGGAAAACGGCGCCACCTACTGGCAGCATCTGCGCGCCCATCTGGCGCAGATCGTCGATCCCGGCACCGAGGTGGTGGTGCATGGCATCACCCCGCATGACAGCTACGCCCACCCCATCGTGGAAATGCGTTGCGCACGCGAAGTGATCTGCAACGCGGTACGGGCCGAGCGAGAAGGCTATGACGCCTTCGTCATCGGCCATTTCCAGGATGCAGGCCTGTATGAGTGCCGCTCGGTGGTGGATATCCCGGTGGTGTCGCTGGGCGAAGCGACGATGCTGCATGCCTGCACCCTGGGCCAGCGCAGCGGGATCGTCACCATCAACCGGCGCTTCATTCCGTGGTTCCATCACCAGATCGGCAAATACGGTCTGCGCGAACGGATCACGGGCGTTCATGCCATGCAGTTTGAGCCGGGGCAGATCCTTGGTGCATTCGGCAGCGACGCCCGGCTGGCCGAGGTGCAGGCGCTGTTCGAGGCGCAAGCCCGCCCACTGGTCGAACAGGGGGTCGAGGTGCTGATCCCCGGCGGCGGGATACCCATGCTGTTGTTCTCGCAGTTGACCGATCACCGTGTCGACGGGGCGCCGGTAATCAACGGCATCCCCATCACGGTCAAATCCGCCGAAACCGCCGTCAAGCTGCGCCGCCTGACCGGGCTGGGCGTCAGCAGGGTGGCGGAATATGTCAAGGCGCCGGACGAGATCATCGAGGAATTCATGACCCATCCCAAGGGGCTGTAAACGGTTTTCCATCTGCCCCGCGCAGCGCGTCGGCGATGTCCAGCACCAGCCGCCCGCGCGTGACTTCGCCCGCCTGTTGTCGCCGCTGCGCCTCTGCCGCCTGCGCCAGCGGCAATCTGGCGGCGACCTGCGGGCGAATGATGCCGCGTGCGGCCAGCGCCATGATCCGTGCCACTGCCTTGGGGTCATCGGTGATCGGTGCGCGGCTGACCCGTACACCATGTGCCGCGCCCTCGTCGGTGATGGGCGCGGCGGTCAGCCAGACCAGATGCCCGCCGCGTTTCAACACGGCGTATGATCGCGCATGCACCGGCCCGCCCATCAGGTCAAAGACGATATCCTGTGGCGGCAAGGCCGTGAAATCCTCGGTGTCATAGGCCACGACCTGCGTGGCGCCCAGGCCCAGCACATAGTCACGGTTCGCAGCGCGGCAGGTGGCGGTGACCCGGGCACCAAGATGCGCGCAAAGCTGCACCAGAACGCCCCCCACCGCCCCCGCGCCGGCATGAATCAGCACCTGCTGGCCATGCTGTACGTCGGCGCAGCGGACGGCCGCAATCCAGGCGGAAAGGCCGGCGTTGATCAGGGCTACTGCCTCGGCTGCGCGCAGGGTTGGGGGCAGCGCGACCAATTGCCCGGGTTGTGCCAGCACTGCCCCGGCATACGTGCCCGCGGCGACCGGCGGTGGCACCATCACCCCCACCTTGTCGCCGGGTGCGAACTCCGTGACACCGGCGCCCACGGCCAGCACCACCCCGGCCCCGTCGCGGCCCGGTATCTTGGGCAGATCGGGCGTGAAATGCGCCGACAGCAGCCCGGCGCGCAGCTTCCAGTCCAGTGGCGCCACACTCGCCGCGGCCAGGGCCACCAGCACGGTACCAGGTCCGGGGCGGGGTACGGGCAACCATTCGGGCTGCAGCACCTTTGGCCCGCCGTAATCGGCATAGCGAATGGCCAGCATGGTTTCAGGCAATGGGGCTTGGGCCGTCATGATCCGGGTCCTTCTTCGTATGCGTTGGGCGGGCGGGTCGCCCGCACGGGCTCTGGCGCAACCGCGCGCGCCGCCGGCGCGCGCCCGGCCCCAGCCGAGGGGAGTGGCGCAGGCGCGCGCCGCGGCGGGGGGGGCACCCCCCGGCCCCC
>JAFIED010000168.1 GCA_020832805.1 Pararhodobacter sp. | reverse complement strand
AATAATGGCGGCGACGGGTTTGGGAGCGCCGTGGCGCTGCAACTGGCCGTGGTCTGAGGGCTGGGGGGGGCGGCCCCCCTCGCCGCTGGCGCGGCTCACCCCCTGGAGTATTTTGCGCAAGATGAAGGGGGCGGCGCGTCTGGCTGGCCAGTCAGACGGGGCGGCCCCAGAGATCGTAATCGCCGGCTTCCTCTACCTCGACCGTCAGCATGTCGCCGGGGGACAGCCCGGCAAAGCCCTCGTCGATGAACAGGTTGCCGTCGATTTCCGGCGCATCGGCCATGGTGCGGCAGGTGGCGCCCTGATCGTCGACCGCGTCGACGATAACCGGCAGGCGGCGGCCGACCCTGGCCGCCAGCCGAGCCGCCGAGATGGCTTGCGCCTTTTGCATGAACCGTTCCCAGCGATCCTGCTTTACCGCTTCAGGGACATGGTCGGGCAGGGCATTCGACCGCGCCCCGGCGACGTTTTCATACTGGAAGCAGCCGACACGATCGAGTTGTGCCGCGTCCAGCCAGTCCAGCAGGGTCTGAAACTCTTCGTCGGTCTCGCCGGGGTAGCCGACGATGAAGGTAGAGCGCAGGGTGAGATCAGGGCAGATGGCCCGCCAGCGGGCGATTTCATCCAGGGTTTTCGCCGCCGCGGCGGGCCGGGCCATGCGCTTCAGCGTGTCGGGGTGGGCATGCTGAAAGGGGATATCCAGATAGGGCAGCACCAGTCCCTGGGCCATCAGCGGGATCAGGTCGCGCACATGGGGGTAGGGGTAGACATAGTGCAGCCGCACCCAGGCGCCCAGGCTGCCCAGATCGCGCGCCAGATCGGTGATATGGGCGCGGTGGTCGCGTTCGGTGGCGTGTTTGAGGTCCAGCCCGTAGGCGCTGGTATCCTGGCTGATGACCAGCAGCTCGCGCACCCCTGCGGCAACCAGTTTCTCGGCCTCGCGCAGGATCGCATGGGCGGGGCGGCTTTGCAGGCGGCCGCGCATGGAGGGGATGATGCAGAAGCGGCAGGCGTGGTTGCAGCCCTCTGAAATCTTCAGGTAGCTGTAGTGGCGCGGGGTCAGCTTGATGCCCTGCGGCGGGATCAGGTCGATGAACGGGTCCGGGGCGGGGGGCACGGCGGCGTGGACGGCATCCAGCACCTGCTCGTACTGATGCGGGCCGGTGACGGCCAGCACCCTGGGGTGGGCGCCGGTGATATACTCGGGCTCGGCGCCCAGGCAACCGGTGACGATGACGCGCCCGTTTTCGGCCAGGGCCTCGCCGATGGCTTCCAGGCTTTCGGCCTTGGCGCTGTCCAGAAAGCCGCAGGTATTGACGATCACGGCATCGGCGCCGTCATAGCCGGGGCTGATGGCGTAGCCTTCAGCGCGCAGGCGGGTCAGGATACGCTCGCTGTCGACCAGCGCCTTGGGGCAGCCCAGCGACACCATGCCGATACTGGGCTGGCCGGGGCGGCCGCGTTCCGGCAGGCGGGCACGGGGCGCCAGATCGGGGCGCAGCGAGGGCGGGTTCAGGGGGGCATGTGATGACATGGCCGGCATATAGCCGCCCGCTGCCCCCCGGAAAAGGGGGTGCATGCACAAGGCGGCATCCCCGGCAAGGGACGCCGCCTTTCCTGTTGAGCCTCACGCTGGGGCAAGCCCCGTGCGATCGGCTGTCAGTTCCAGCAGGAGACCAGCACGGTCAGGTCTGCCGACACGCGTGTCAGGATCTCTGCGGGCATGGTCGCATTCTCGCGGCTGAGCGCCCCTCGACGTTGGGCGCGTTCCAGCGCCTGCATGACTGCCTGTGCCGAGAGCGCGAAATTCACGTCTTCGGGCAGCATCCTGCCGGGTTGCTCGACCCGTGGCAGCAGCATGCCCATCACCGCGCCATTGGCATCGAATACCGGCCCACCGCTGTCGCCCGGCTGCACCTCGATTGCCAGGCGACGCAGCGTTTCCTCGCCGTTCAGGCCCTGCATGTCGGCCAGTTCGCCAAAGGTGATGATGGGGCGGGTGAGCGTATCCTGATAGGAAAAGCCGGACAGGCGCACCGAGGTGTTCAGGCGTGGGTCGGACCCGGCAAACTGGGCAAAGGCCAGCGGCACCAGCGATGTACGCGGCGCGATGACGGCGATGCCGTTGTCTTCGTCCAGCAAGCGGACCTCGGCGTCATAGGCTTCGTCGATGGTGACGCGGCCGCAGCCGGCCACGGCCTCGGCCGTGGTGACCACGGTGCCCACTGCATCGACAAAGAACCCCGAGCGCGAGCGCACGGGCCGGCGCACTTCCAGCCCGGCAAGCAGGTCACGCCGCGATACCGCCGAGATCGACGCGCCGGTTGCGCTGGGCAGGATGCCGGGCAGCATGCGAAACGAGCTTTCCATGGTGGACAGCACAAGCGCCGCGTCCTCGTCGGCGCGGGGTTCCCACAACAAGACCCAGCCCTTGATCTCGCCGCCGCGATACTGGGCCACGGCATGCGCGCGCGCGGTGTCGGACTGGCCGGTCAGAAGAAAGCCGTTGCCCCGGCGTTCGCGCCGGCCTTCAAGCGGGATGACTTCCAGCGTCTGCATGATCTCGTACAGGCCGAAAAGAGTGGCCTGGGTGCCTTCCTGGCTGATCAGCAGCACACGCATGCCACTGTCGTTGGCCTCGTCGAAATGGGCAAAGGGGCTTTCATACCGGTTGAAGGCGATCATGTTCATCGGCAGGGTGATCTGCACGCCGGCGGTATCGTCGGTCAGTTCGGCGAAACCGTAACGGGCCAGCGCATCGGCGTAATCCTGCAACAGCTGCGCGCGCTGGCGGGTGGTCAGCACGCCGGTGGTATCCAGCCCCTCGGCCTCTTGCCAGGCTGACATGGCGCGGCGTGTGCCGGGGCCAAAGGCGGCGTCGATCGCCATGGTGTAATGCCCGAACCAGGCCAGCGCGGTCTGAATATCGGCGCGTTCGTCGCGCGTCAGGCCAGCCTCGTTGCGGCGCGCCTCGGCCAGGGTTTCTTCGGGGATTTCGATCTGGGCAGGCGCAGCAGGCGGTTCGACCGTGTCGTCATCGGCGGCAGCGGTTTCGGTTGCGGCTTCAGGTTCGTCGGTCGGGGCCGGGGCGGTGATTTCCGGCTCTGGTATCGCTTCGGGGGTCGGATCGGGCGTGGCGGCGGCGGCGGGTGGCGGGGGCAGTGTGCCATCCTCTGGCCAGAATTGTTCGCCGTAAATGCTGCTGTCGGTCACATAGGCATCCGACCGGATGATGCGCCGGGCCATCAGGTCACGGCGCAGGGTGTCGGCCTCGTCCGGTGTGTTGAATGGCCCCGCAGCCAGGGCATACCAGCCACCCATCAGCCGGAAGCCGGCGACATTGCCAATGCTTTGTTCATAGCGGCGCGCAAATTCCTGGGCTGTTCGAATGGTGGCATGGGCCTCCATCTGCACCCAGTATCTTTCCTGTGCTGCCACGGCGGCAGGCAGGAACGCGACAAAGGCGATAGCGGCCATGGTGGCCTTCACAATGCGATCGATCACGGCTGTCCCATTCACTTGTGATTGTTTTTGCTTCAGTTCCGCGACCCTACCAGCACCACGGCACAAAACAGGTAAAAAAACGGTTAGTGGCTCGGCGCAGCCATGACAAGACCCGAGAGCGGTGCAGGATGCTGGCAAGCAACACAAAACCGCACCCGTTGCAGCGCCGGCCGATGGTTGGCGCAAGATTGACCAGCGGCGCGCGCTTGCCTAAGGAGGCGCGTGACACAACCGGCCGCTGCCCGCAGGTGTGCTGCCAGGGTCAGGCCGATCACGCAACCGCCAGGAACCGCGCATGACACAGACCACACAGGGCCCGCGCAGCTTTCAGGAAATCATCCTGCGCCTGCAAACCTATTGGGCCACCAAGGGCTGCGCCATCCTGCAGCCCTATGACATGGAAGGCGGCGCGGGCACCTTTCACCCCGCCACCACGTTGCGCGCCCTGGGCAACCGCCCTTGGGCGGCCGCCTATGTCCAGCCCTCGCGCCGGCCCACCGACGGGCGCTATGGCGAAAACCCCAACCGGCTGCAGCACTATTACCAGTATCAGGTGCTGATCAAACCCTCGCCGCCGGACCTGCAGGCGCTGTATCTGGGCAGCCTGCGCGCCATCGGTATCGACGATACGCTGCATGATATCCGTTTTGTCGAGGATGACTGGGAAAGCCCCACGCTGGGCGCCTGGGGGCTGGGCTGGGAGGTGTGGTGCGACGGCATGGAGGTCAGCCAGTTCACCTATTTCCAGCAGGTCGGCGGGCATGACTGCCGCCCGGTTTCGGGCGAGCTGACCTATGGGCTGGAACGGCTGGCGATGTATGTGCTGGGCGTGGATCATGTCATGGACATGCCCTTCAATGACCCCGATGCGCCCATCCCGCTGACTTATGGCGATGTGTTTCGCCAGACAGAACAGGAATATTCGCGCTGGAATTTCGACCAGGCCGATACCGACATGCTGTTTCAGCATTTTCAGGATGCCGAGGCCGAATGCGAGCGTATCCTTGCCGCGCCCGGGGCCGATGCGGCGGGGCGGGCCATCGTCATGGCGCACCCGGCCTATGACCAGTGCATCAAGGCGTCGCATCTGTTCAACCTGCTGGATGCGCGCGGCGTGATTTCGGTGACCGAACGGCAGGCCTATATCGGCCGGGTGCGGGCGCTGGCCAGGAAATGCGCCGACGCCTTTGTCATGACCGAGGCGGGCGGCGCAGCGGCCGGAGCGCCGGCGTGACGGGCAAGCTGGTGGCCATCGTGCTGGTGGTGGCGGGCGTTCTGGCCGGCGGGGCGATGTATTACCTGCAGGTCCACGCCCTGTATGACCGGCTTGAACCCCGCATCAGCATGACACTGGACCTGCCCGATGGCGGGGCGACGCGCCTGTCCATCGCCGATTTCCAGGGCATCGATTCCGACAGTTCGCCCCTGCGGTATCGCGCCTGTTTCACCGTGCTGCCCCCGATGATGGACCTGCCCGTCTATCCCGCGCCCACGCCGCTGCATGCGCCGCGCTGGTTTACCTGTTTCGATGCCTCTGCCATTGCCGCCGATCTGGCTGCCGGCCGTGCCAGCGCGCATCTGGTCGAGGAGGATTTCCGCTTCGGCTTTGACCGGGTGATGGCGCTGTATCCTGATGGCCGCGCCTTTGTCTGGCATCAGATGAATACCTGTGGTCAGGCCCATTTCGACGGCCGCCCGCTGCCGCCGGGCTGCCCGCCCGCCCCGTGAAACCGCGCCCCGTCATACCGCGCCCCCCCGCAAAACCGCGCCCCGAAGGTTCCCCATGCCCGATGCCCTGATCGAACTCTTCTCCGAGGAAATCCCCGCCCGCATGCAGGCCCGCGCGGCCGATGACCTGAAGCGCCTGGTGACAGAGGGGCTGGTGCAGGCCGGGCTGACCTATGCCCATGCCCGCGCCTTTGCCACGCCACGCCGGCTGGTGCTGGCCATCGAGGGGCTGACCGCGCAAAGCCCGACCCGGCGCGAAGAACGCAAGGGCCCAAAGGTGGACGCGCCGCAACAGGCCATCGAGGGGTTTTTGCGTTCGACCGGGCTGACACTGGACCAGTTGCAGACGCGCGACGACAAGAAGGGCGCGGTCTACATGGCGGTGATCGAACAACCCGGCCGCCCGGCGGGCGCGATTCTGGCCGAGGTGCTGGACGGGGTGATCCGCGCCTTTCCCTGGCCGAAATCGATGCGCTGGGGCTCGGGCAGCCTGCGCTGGGTGCGGCCGCTGCATTCGATCCTGTGTATCCTCAGCGATGAGGCGGGCGCGCAGGTGGTGCCGCTGGAGGTGGACGGCATGCACGCGGGCGATACCACCGGGGGCCACCGTTTCATGGCGCCCGAGCGTTTTGCGGTGACGGGGTTCGAGGATTACGCCGCCCGGCTGAAACGCGCCTTCGTGATCCTGGACGCACAGGAACGCATGGACCTGATCGCGCATGAGATCGACCAGCGCGCCTTTGCGCTGGGGCTGGAGCCGGTTGCCGATCGCGCGCTGCTGGCCGAGGTGGCGGGGCTGGTGGAATGGCCGGTGGTCCTGGTGGGCGAGATCGGGCCCGAGTTCCTGGACCTGCCGCCCGAGGTGTTGCAGACCTCGATGCGCGAGCATCAGAAGTTCTTTTCGCTGCGTGATCCGAAATCGGGACAGATTGTTCGATTTGTGACAGTAGCAAACCGGGAAACCGCGGATGGCGGGGCGACCATCCTGGCGGGGAACCAGAAGGTGCTGGCGGCGCGGCTTTCGGATGCCAAGTTCTTCTGGGAAAACGATCTTCGAAATGTCAGGCAGATCGGGCTGGAAGGGATGGCCGAGGGGCTGGCCAAGGTTACCTTCCACAACAAGCTCGGCAGCCAGAAAGATCGCATAAGTCGCATCGAGGCCCTGGCACGAGAGATCGCCCCCCTTGTCAACGCCGACCCCAACCAGGCCGCGCTGGCCGCCCGCGTGGCGAAGGCCGACCTGCGCTCGGACATGGTCGGCGAGTTCCCGGAGCTTCAGGGCGCCATGGGCCTCTACTACGCCCGCGCCCCCCAGCCCGACGGCGCCCCCCTGCCCGAGGCCGTGGCGCTTGCCTGCCGCGAACACTACCAACCCCTCGGCCCGTCTGACAGCGTGCCTACCAACCTGGTCTCGGTCGCCGTGGCGCTGGCCGACAAGATCGACACGCTCACCGGCTTCTGGGCCATCGACGAGAAACCTACCGGCAGCAAGGACCCTTACGCACTACGTCGGGCGGCGCTGGGGGTGATTAGGTTGGTGCAGAAGAACAACATCTCAAGTCCGTTGCTTCGTCTCCTGAATGACGGAGACGCCCTTAACGAACTGTTCATTTTGAACCGGAAACTGAACGATACTTGGGATAAGACGGTCGGCGGCGCCGGCTTCGAAGGATCGATCGAACAAATAGTCTCCGACTTTGCAGCAGGGAACAAATCTGAGAGCGAAACGCGGCTGCGGCTTATGCCTTTGCCTTCAACGGGCGACAGGCTGGTTGATGCGCTTGTCGGCAAGTCAAGTAGGGCTGCCGATCTTCTCGCCTTCCTCCACGACCGCCTGAAGGTCCACCTTCGCGACGAGGGCATCCGCCACGATGTCATCGACGCCTGCCTCGCCATGCCCGGCAACGACGACCTCACCCTGCTCGTCAATCGCGCCGAGGCTCTGAGCGCCTTTCTGAAAACCGACGACGGCGAGAACCTCATTCAGGGGTTCAGGCGCGCCAACAACATCCTGACGCAGGCCGAGCAGAAGGACGGGGTCGAATACTCCTTTGGCCCCGACCCCGCGCTGGCCGAGACCGGAGAGGAAAAAACCCTCTTCGCCGCCCTCGACCATGCCGAACAGGCCATCGCCCCGGCCATGAAGGCCGAGGATTTTCCCGCCGCGATGGCCGCCATGGCGGGGTTGCGCGCGCCCATCGATGCGTTTTTCGAGGCGGTGCAGATCAACACCGATAACCAGATCATCCGCCGCAACCGGCTGAACCTGTTGCACCGCATCCGCGCCACCTGCCTGCAGGTGGCCGATCTGACGCGGATCGAGGGGTAACGAAAGGGGCAGGCCCGCAACAGGCCCGCCCCCTCATACCATGCAATCCGGCTGGATCAGAACGACCAGACCCGCGTGCCCTCGGCCAGCATGGCGCCGGCCATCGCCGGCGGCTGTGCCACGCCGACCCCGTCGATCAGGGCGCCGGCATCGGCGCCCATGCCCGGCAGATAGATCGCGCAGACCTCTACCGTCACGCCGCGCTCGATCAGCATCGACAGTATGCCCTGCGGGCTGGCATCGCGCGGGGGTTGCGGTGCGGTTGCGCTGTCGGGCGCATCGCGCAGGGCGATATCGCCGCCCGGGCCGCACAGCAGCATCTGCACCTGTGCGCCCTGTTCCACTGCCTGCGCGGTCAGCACCATCGCCATCAACTGCGTCTGGGCTTCGGCGGCGGTGACCACCGTGACCAGCGACGCAGGCGTCTCGGCCCGGGCGCCGCCGCCGGGGGCCAGTGCGCCGCCGGCGACCAGGACGGCGGCAAGCCCGACAGCCAGGGCGGTGTTTCGATAGGTCATGGAGGCATCCTTCTGTCTGTGTCATGGTCCGGTCATGCCGATGCCGGGCGGTCTGCGCCCGGTGGCACGGTGCAAGCCTGCGCGACATATTCAGGAAACGAAACATGACCGAGTGACGCAGCTGGTCAGACCCGGTGATGCCCCGTTCCGCTGAGGCAGGGCCAACGCCCCCTCTGGACCCTTGCCAAGGCGCGGCCTATAAGCGCGCTCATGGGACCGTGGCACGCGCAGATTCAGCGAATTACCGGCCCGGCGGGCTGACCGGCCGCCCGCCGGGACACTGTCACTCGCGCTGCGTTCGCCGACCGCCCGCGCAGCCCCATGCCTGCCCATCTCCCGCCTGACGTCGCCCTGAACGGGTGGACGCGCGGAAAAGACCCCGAGGATTGATCATGTGCGCCGATACGCCTGACTACCGCGAGACGCTGTTCCTGCCCGACACCGCCTTTCCGATGCGCGCCGGCCTGCCCGCGCGCGAACCCGAATGGCTGGAACGCTGGGCGCGTCTGGGCATCTATGACCGGCTGCGCGCCAAGCCTGGCCGCCCGCCCTTTATCCTGCATGACGGCCCGCCCTATGCGAACGGGCATCTGCATATCGGCCACGCGCTGAACAAGGTGCTGAAGGATTTCATCACGCGTTCCCAGCAGATGCTGGGCTTTGATGCGCGCTATGTGCCCGGCTGGGACTGCCACGGCCTGCCCATCGAATGGAAGATCGAGGAACAGTAC
Source organism: Pararhodobacter sp. (assembly GCA_020832805.1). Classification (GTDB taxonomy): domain Bacteria; phylum Pseudomonadota; class Alphaproteobacteria; order Rhodobacterales; family Rhodobacteraceae; genus Pararhodobacter. The sequence goes on along the minus strand of JAFIED010000168.1, from coordinate 2,526 downwards.
CGCGCCAGGGGGCTGGACAAGGATGCCGTGCCGGTGGTCGATTTCCGCCAGGAATGCCGGCGCTTTGCCGAAGGCTGGATCGATATCCAGCGCGACGAGTTCAAGCGGCTGGGCGTGACCGGCAACTGGGACAAGCCCTATCTGACGATGGATTACCACGCCGAGGCGGTGATCTCGGCTGAGTTCATGAAATTCGTGATGAACGGGGCGCTGTATCAGGGATCAAAGCCGGTGATGTGGTCGCCGGTGGAAAAGACCGCGCTGGCCGAGGCCGAAGTCGAGTACAAGGACCATGCGAGCCATACGGTCTGGGTGAAATTCCCGGTGGTGGCTTTGGGGGCCGACGCGGCGGATTTGAGTATTTTTGGCAAGATGAAGGGGTTGTCGGTGGTGATCTGGACCACGACGCCCTGGACCGTCCCGCAGAACCGGGCAGTGTGTTTCGGGCCCGGGATCACCTATGGCGTCTATGAGGTGACCGGGCTGGGCGAGCATGCGAAGGCCGAGGTCGGCGAGCATGTGCTGCTGGCCGATGCGCTGGCCGAGAGCTGCTTTGCCGCCGCGCGGGTCGAGGCGCGGCGGGTGCGGGATGTCAGCGCGGATGAGTTGGCCGCGCTGGTGCTGGCGCATCCCTTGCGCGGCGTCGAGGGCGGCGCGGGCGAGTGGGATTACGACGTGCCCATGCTGCCCGGCGACCATGTTACCGACGAGGCCGGCACCGGCTTCGTGCATACCGCGCCAAGCCATGGCGATGACGATTATCAGATCGGCCTGAAGCACGGGCTGGCGATGACATTCAACGTGCTGGAGGATGGCAGCTATCGCCCCGACCTGCCGCTGTTCGGCGGCCAGCACATCATCACGTCCGAGGGCAAGGAGGGGCCGGCGAATGTCTCGGTCATCAAGGCGCTGGCCGGGGCGGGGATGCTGTTTGCCAAGGGCAAGCTGAAGCATTCCTATCCGCATAGCTGGCGGTCGAAGGCGCCGGTGATCTATCGCAACACGCCGCAATGGTTTGCCGCCATCGACCGCGACCTGGGCGACGGGATGGATGAGCATGGTCGCACGATCCGCGCGCGCGCGCTTGCCTCGATCGACAAGCTGGTGACCTGGACGCCGGCATCGGGGCGCATCCGGCTTTATTCGATGATCGAGACCCGCCCCGACTGGGTACTGAGCCGCCAGCGGGCCTGGGGCGTGCCGCTGACCTGTTTCACGAAGCGGGGCGCGCGGCCGGATGCACCGGATTTCCTGCTGCGCGATGCGGCGGTGAACGCACGTATCGTGGAAGCCTTCGAGGCCGAGGGCGCGGATGTCTGGTACGCCGAGGGCTTCAAGGAACGGGTGCTGGACGGGCTGCATGACCCGGCCGAGTGGGAGCAGGTGTTCGATATTCTGGACGTGTGGTTCGACAGCGGGTCCACCCATGCCTTCGTGCTGCGTGAACGCGCCGATGGCGCGCCGGACGGGATTGCGGATCTCTATCTGGAGGGGACCGACCAGCATCGCGGCTGGTTCCATTCCTCGATGCTGCAGGCTTGTGCCACGAAGGGGCGCGCGCCTTATCGGGGCGTGCTGACGCCCGGGTTCACGCGGGGCGAAAAGGGCATGAAGATGTCCAAGTCGCTGGGCAATACCGTGGTCCCGCAGCAGGTAATCGACCAGTACGGGGCCGATATCCTGCGGCTGTGGGTGGCGCAGGCCGACTATACCGCCGACCAGCGCATCGGGCCGGAAATCCTGAAGGGCGTCGCCGACAGTTACCGCCGGTTGCGCAACACGCTGCGCTTCATGCTGGCCAATCTGAAGGACTGGGACGAGAGCGAGCGCGTGGCGCCGGCCGAGATGCCCGAGCTGGAGCGCTGGGTGTTGCACCGGCTGGCGGTTCTGGACGGGCAGGCCCGCGAGGGCTACGCGGCCTATGACTTTCAGGGTGTGTTCCAGAAGCTTTTCAGCTTTGCCACCTCGGACCTCTCGTCGTTCTATTTCGATGTCCGCAAGGATGCGCTTTACTGCGACGCGGCCGACAGCCTGCGCCGGCGTGCGGCGCGCACGGTGCTGGACGCGCTGTTCCATCGCCTGACCACCTGGCTGGCGCCGATGCTGGTGTTCACGATGGAAGATGTCTGGCTCTCGCGTTTTCCGGGCGAGGAGCAGTCGGTGCATCTGCAGGATTTCCCCGAGACGCCGGCGGAATGGCTGGACAGCGATCTGCACGGCGCCATGGCGGGGCTGAGAATGGTCCGGCGGGTGGTCACCTCGGCGCTGGAGGTCGAACGCCGGGCAAAGGCCATCGGCGCCAGCCTGGAAGCCGCGCCCGTCGTACATATGGACGAGAACGTGCTGGGCTATCTGCCGGACGCCGAATACCTGGCTGACCTGTGCATCACGTCAAGCCTGACGATCACCACCGACCTGGCGCCGGAAGGGGCTTTTGTCTTGCCGGAGGTGCCGCATATTGCCGTGGTCTTTGCCCGGGCGGAGGGGCAGAAATGCGCGCGCTGCTGGAAGATCCTGCCCGATGTC
>JAFIED010000165.1 GCA_020832805.1 Pararhodobacter sp. | reverse complement strand
CGCTGGGCTGGCCGGCGGGGCGGGGGCTGACCACCATCATCATTGCGCATACCACCTTTTGCGCGGCCTTCGTGGCGGTGATTGCCCAGTCGCGCCTGCGCGACATGGACGAAAGCCTGGAGGAGGCGGCGCGCGACCTGGGCGCGGGGCCGGTGCGGGTGTTCTTTGATGTCACGCTGCCAGTCATCGCGCCGGCGCTGGTATCGGGCTGGCTGCTGGCCTTTACCCTGTCACTGGATGATCTGGTGATCGCCAGTTTCGTTTCCGGCCCCGGTGCCAGCACCCTGCCCATGGTCATCTTTTCCAAGGTGCGACTGGGTGTCAGCCCGGATGTGAACGCGCTTGCCGCCATCATCATCGGCATTGTCACCACGGCGGTCATCATTGCCGGCATCCTGCTGCGCCGGCAGAGCCGGAACTGATCACTGCGCCCTGCGGGCGGGCGTCAGGAGCGCGCGGTCAGCCGGGAAGATAGATGCCCTCGTAGATCGGTTGCAAGGTCTCCATGTCGAACAGCGACGAGACCGAGGTACCGTTCCAGGTGTTCAGGATCGCCTGTGCAAACAGCGGCGCGGTGGGCACAATGCGAATGTTGGGCGCCGCGCTGACCTGTGCGGTCGGCGCGATGGAATCCGTGATCACCAGTGATTTCATCACCGATTTCGTGATCCGCTCTACCGCCGGGCCGGACAGCACACCATGCGTGATATAGGAATGCACCTCGGTTGCGCCGGCTTCAACAAGCACCTCTGCCGCCTTGCACAGCGTGCCGGCCGTATCGCAGATGTCGTCCACAATCACACAGGTCTTGCCCGCTACATCGCCGATCACGGTCATCTCGGCGATCTCGCCGGGTTTCTCGCGCCGCTTGTCCACGATGGCCAGCGCGCAACCGATCCTTTTGGCCAGTTCGCGCGCGCGCGAAACGCCGCCCACATCGGGCGAGACCACGGTGACATTGTCCAGATTGCCCCGGAAATTATGCAGCAGATCCAGTGCAAAGATCGGGGCGGAATACAGGTTGTCCACCGGGATATCGAAGAAGCCCTGAATCTGTGTGGCGTGCAGATCCAGCGTCAGCACCCGGTCAATGCCGGCATGGGTGATCATGTTCGCCACCAGCTTGGCCGAGATCGGCGTGCGCGCCTTGGTGCGCCGGTCCTGCCGTGCATAACCGAAATACGGGATCACTGCCGTGGTGCGCGCCGCCGACGAACGTTTCAGTGCGTCGGCGATGATCAGCAGTTCCATCAGGTTGTCATTGGCCGGGTTCGATGTCGGCTGGATGATGAACATGTCCTCGCCGCGCACGTTCTCGTACACCTCGACAAAGACTTCCTGATCATTGAACCGCTCGACCCGAGCATCGACCAGTCTTACGGAACGGCCCCGATGCATCGACATGCGACGCGCGATCGCTTCGGCAAGGGGGCGGTTGGCGTTGCCGGAAATCAGCTTCGGCTCGTTCATCTCGGGCATGGCATCCTGATGGGGTCTGGTAGAGAGGCATGGGCAAGAGGATTCGGCAGGTTGACACCGCTTACCACCCCACTACGGTCTTGCAAAGCCGGTGAGCCGGCCTCTTTCGGAGTTCACCGATGCCACAGATCGACTATTATCTGACACCGCTTTCGCCCTGGGTGCACATGGCCGGCCGCCGGCCCGCCGAACTGGCCGCGCGCCACGGCCTGACGCTGCGGTACATGCCGGTTGATCCGGCGGCGCTGTTTGCGCAGACCGGGGGGGTGATGCTGAACGAGCGCCACGAAAGCCGGCGCGCCTATCGCCTGCAGGAGTTGCGCCGGCAGTCGGCGAAAATGGGTATCCCGCTGAACCTGCAGCCGCGCCATGTTCCCACCAATCCCGCGCCCGCCGCCTATGCCATCATCGCGGCGCAGGAAGCCGGCGCCGACGGGGGGGATCTGCATGCCCTTGTCACCGGCCTGACCCGCGCCTGCTGGGAAGAAGAGCGCGACATCGCCGATGATGCGGTGATCCGTGATTGCCTGGCCGCCGCGGGCTTTGACCCCGGTCTGGCCATGTCCGGCATGTTGCAAGGCGCCGAAATCTATCAGCGCAACCTGCGTGCGGCGGTCGAGGCGGGTGCCTTCGGTTTTCCCTTTTTCGTCATTGGTGAAGAAAAGTTCTGGGGCCAGGACCGGATCGACGACATGGCCCTGTTTCTGGACGGCAAGCTGTGAGCGCGCCCTACACGGTCAGAATGGGCCGGCCCGGGGGGCTGCCTACTGTCATGGCGCATTGTTTTCTGGGCCATAGCGGCGGCTGGGCCGGGCTGGTGCAGGCGTTGGATCAGGCCATCGCGCCCGGTCTTGATGCGCTGGCCTTTGACATGCCGGGCCACGGCCGGTCCGACCCCTGGGCCGATGCCACGGGGCAGGGCGACTATCAGGCCGATGTCACGGCCATTCTGGCGGGGCTGGTCCGGCACCCCTCGTTGCTGGTCGGCCACTCCTTTGGGGCCACGGTGGCGCTGCGCCATGCGTTGCAGCGGCCTGACATGGTGCGCGGGCTGGTGCTGTTCGAACCGGTCTTTTTTGCCGCCGCCGCCGATGAGCCGGAATTTCAGGATCACCTGCGCGACGAGGTCGATTTCTCTGAAAGCCTGCAGCGTGGCGATCTTGAAAGCGCGGCACGCCATTTCATGCAGATCAATGGCGATGCGCCCGCGTGGGAAAGCCTGCCGGAAAAGCAGCGCAGCCGGTTCATGGCACAGATGCCGCTGATCGCGGCCAGCCGGCCCGGGGTGTTCGACGACAGCGGCGCACAACTGGCGCCGGGCCGGATGGAGGGGTTTGCCTGCCCGGTTCTGCTGATCACCGGCGCGCAGTCGCCTGGGATCTTTCAGGCAGTGTCCCGCGCGCTGGCAGCCCGGCTGGGGCGGGCGGAAACCGCTTGCATTCAGGGCGCGGGCCACATGGTGCCGATTACCCATGCCGCAGAATGTGCCGGGCTGATCGGAACCTGGATGCAACGACATGGTCTTGACCGTCAGCCGGATGCTGCCCCTGATCAGATGTCATTGATGCCTGCCGGCCACCCCGTTACTGGCTGAACCGGGCGCACGGTGTCAGCGGCTCACTTTGCCCTGCTAAAACGAACCGACCCCGGGCAATGCACGGGGTCGGTTCGTTATTCCTGGCCTTTGGCGGTTACCGCGACCCGCCCGGGCTGATTGGTTCAGGCAGCCTCTGACTCGGCGACTGCCGCCGCATGGCGCCGCTCGCTTTCTTCGCGAGACAGCGCAACCGATGTGCGCACGCCGGCGGCCACAAAGTTCATCAGCCCCTGCACCACGCGCTCGTTCGGGTCGATGCCGGCACAGCTCAGGACTTCACGCCCATCACGAGAACGGGCCCAGCGGGCAATCTGCTCGGGGCCGTTGCCGTATTTCTTGTCGTCGGCGATGGCGTCGTCCAGCGCAGCCAGAACAACCGCCGCAAACAGCTTGCGTGCGCGCTGGCCCTGCTCGTGGTTTTGCGCGGTGCCATCCACGAAGTCAAACATTTCTACCGTCCTTGTTCTTGCTCTTGCATTTCTGGCGTCGGCCTACGTACCCGGTATCGACTCTGATTCGCTACCGATTAAACGCATGGCAGCCATGATGGCGATGCATGGCTCTGGCGCCGGGGCAACTGGATTTCGTAAGCTTGCCAGGCCCACCCCCGCAAGATATAGGAAGTCCCGGCCACCTAACAACCAATGTCGCAACCGATCTGCAAGAGATTGACCATGCCCAAGATCAACGGAAACGAAATCAAGATTGGCAATGTGCTTGAACATGACGGCGGCCTGTGGGGCGTGGTGAAGGTTGGCCATGTGAAGCCCGGCAAGGGTGGTGCCTTTGCCCAGGTCGAGATGAAGAACCTGCGCGACGGGCGCAAGCTGAACGAGCGCTTTCGCAGCGAAGACAAGGTCGAGCGCGTGCGGCTGGAACAGAAGGACCAGCAATTCCTGTATGAAAACGACGGCATGCTGGTGGTGATGGATATGGAAAGCTTCGAGCAGATCGAGTTGCCCTCCGATCTGCTGGGCGACCGCCGCCCCTTTCTGCAGGATGGCATGACCGTGACCATCGAGTATTACGGCGAGGAAGCGTTGAACATGACGATCCCGCAAAAGGTGACGTGCAAGATCGTGGAGACCGAGCCCGTGGTAAAGGGGCAGACGGCCGCCAACAGCTACAAGCCGGCGATCCTTGACAATGGCGTGAGGGTGATGGTGCCCCCCTTCGTTGGCCCTGACGAAAGCATTATCGTCAATACCGAGACATTCGAATACGCCGAACGCGCCTGACCCGCCGGCCGGCCTGCACTTGTGGAGGCGTTGATGCACAAGGGGTTGTTGTCGGTACTGCTGGTTGCCGGGCTTGGCGTTGCGGCGCCGGTTCTGGGCAACGGGCTGAACCCGGGCCAAGACATGGGGCAGGCAGAAGCCGCCCATGCCCAGACCGAAGCCGACGAACCGATGGTCGGGCATGCGGTGGCGAACGGGCTGGATGGTACGGCATGGCGCGTCGTCTTGCTGGACGACACCGCCCTTTTGCCGGATGACGAGGTGACCATTGCCTTTGCCGATGGCCGTGTCGCCGGACGGTCAGCCTGCAACCGTTATACGGGCGGCTTTGAGGCGGGCGATCTGCAAACAGACATGGCTGGCGCCGATACGCCCCAGGGCGGGGCAGAAATCGCCGGGCTTGCGTTCGGCGCGCTGGCCAGTACGCGCATGGCGTGCCAGGGCCGGGCCGCCACGCTGGAAGAGCAGTTTCTTGCGGCGCTGGATCGAATTGACGGTTATCAACTGGCTGACGATGGCATGCTGCACCTGTTTGCTGGCAGCGCGCTGCTGATCACGGCCGAACAGACCGATCCCGCCGCCCCGTAAACGGTGGCGGCCGCCGCGCTGCGGTTTCCCGGCCTGTCCGGCTGCCCGGCGGAGGGGCGCATGTTCGACCACAAGCTGCGCCCCCTGATCGATCCACCGCTGAACCGGCTGGGGCATCGCCTGGCGCAAGCCGGGGTGCGGGCCAATCATGTCACGCTGGCCGGGCTGGCCTTTGGGTTGGCCGCGGCGCTGGCCATCACGCAGGGCGTTTTCTGGCTGGCTTTCATGCTGATCCTGGCCTCGCGCCTGGCCGACGGGCTGGACGGGGCCGTGGCACGCGCCACCCGGCTGAGCGACTTTGGCGGTTTTCTGGACATTGTCGCCGATTTCATCACCTATGCCGCCATTCCGTTGGCCTTTGTCTGGCATGACCCCGGTGCCAACGGGTTGGCCGGGGCCTTTCTGCTGGCCAGCTATTATGTCAACGCCGCCAGCTTTCTGGGCTTCGCCGCCTTGGCAGAAAAGCAGCGCATGCAGACCGATGCCCAGGGTCGGAAATCGATCTATTTCTCGTCCGGCTTGCTGGAAGGGGCTGAAACCATTGTCTTTATGTTGCTGCTGTGCCTGCTGCCCGCTGCCTTTGCCGCGCTGGCCTGGGGGTTTGGCGCGCTGTGCCTGCTGACGGCTGCAGTGCGCCTGATCGAAGCCGCGCGCCGGTTCGGCTGACCCGGCGGCGCGCTGACAGCGCGCGATGTGCGCCAATGCACACAGGCGGCGCGGGGGTGATCGTTTTCGCAACCCGCCAACGGGTCTATGTTGCGGGCATCAGGAAAAGGAACCTCTCCATGTCCGACACCCTTGCCGTTGCCGGCCTTCACCATGTTACCGCTATTGCCGGCGATCCACAGCGCAATCTGGACTTTTATTGCCAGGCGCTGGGTCAGCATCTGGTCAAGACCACGGTCAATTTTGATGATCCCGGTGTGTACCACCTCTATTTCGGCGATGCTCAGGGCAACCCCGGCACCATCTACACCAGCTTTCCCTTTCCCAACGCGCGTGCCGGCCGGGTGGGGGCGGGCATGGCATCGACCATCGTCTATGGCCTGCCCGATGCCCGCGCGCGGGCAAAGTCGCTGGCTGATCAGGGCGTGCCGGTGCAGCAAGTCATGCGCTTTGGCGCCGCGACATGGGCCTTTGCCGACCCCGACGGTCAGCCCCTGGAACTGGCCGAGGGGCCGGGCGGGCTGCAGGGTGTGACCCTGTGGCTCGATGACCCCGAGCCCACCGCTCAACTGCTGACCCAGGTATTCGGCTACGTCGACACCGGCACCGAACCCGACACGCCCGAGGCAGAGGCTCCCGGCCAACGCCGCCGGCTTGTCCGGCCGGGCACGGCGGCGGGGCGGATGATCGATCTCCTGCAACGCCCCGGGGCGGCACCTGCGCGCTCTGGCGCGGGCACGGTGCACCACATCGCCTTTCGCGCGCGCGACCGGGCGCATCAGGATGCCCTCGCGCAGGCGCTTGTTGCGCGCGGCCTGTACCCGACCGACAGAAAGGACCGCAGCTATTTCGAGTCGATCTATTTCCGCGAGCCGGGCGGGGTGCTGTTCGAAATCGCCACCGATGCGCCCGGCTTTGCCACCGACGAGGCCCCAGATGCGCTGGGCAGGCAACTGAAACTGCCGCCCCAGCACGAGCCCTTGCGCGACCGCATCAAGGCGGTTCTGCCACCGCTGAACCTTGCATCGGCCCCTTGAAAGGCGCACGTTCCGCGCCCCATCATCTTGCCTGAAATACTCTGGGGGAGTCCACCCCCGGTACCAGGCGGGACCGGGGGCGACCCCCCCCCCCCCCCCGTTAGCCGTTGTAACCCCCCGCCCCGGCCCCCCCCCGGGT
>JAFIED010000153.1 GCA_020832805.1 Pararhodobacter sp. | reverse complement strand
GACATGGACCAGCCCGCCGGTAATCACATAGGGCACATAATTTGCGGCCGGTGCCGGCGCCGAAGGCAGGCTCAGGCCAAGCGCGGCAAGTCTGGTGTCGATCTCATGGGGCATCTGACGGGCCTTCCTGCTGTTCGGGTGGCAAAAAAGCACAGGCCGGGTGTCAGGGAAAGCCCCTTCTGCCGTGCGCAGGGTGGCTGAACAGCTTTGTGTGGTCGGCATCCGGCAGCGCGAAGTACTGCCGGCGACGCGCTGAACGCCCGGCATGCCGCCCCCGTGCGGCCCATGCAGCACACGGATTTACGTGCCAGCAGGGGGCAGATCGCCCTGCCCCTGTCATGGCTCGCGCCAAGCGCGGCGCAGGATCGTGCGTATCGGCTCTGACAGGTAATCAAGCGCCGTGCGCGCGCCGGTCTCGATATACAGTTCGGCCGACATGCCTGGCAGCAAGGGCCTGTCGCCAAGACTGTCCTGCGCGTCCTGCGCCAAGGTGATCTCGGCCCGGAAATGGCGCGCACCACCCGGCCCATCGTCAAAAGCATCCGCCGAAACCTGCGCAACATGGGCCCGGATCGGCGGACGATCGCGCATGCCGGGCACCATGACCTGCACCATGACAGGCTGGCCAGGATGCAAGGTGCCGATATCCTCGGGCCGGATACGCGCGATCAGTATCAGCGGGCGGTCCTGCGGCACGACATGCAACGCGGGCTGGGCGGGCTGCAACACCGCGCCCGGTGTGGTGATCGCCAGGCCATGCACCCGGCCGGACACCGGCGCACGCAGGGTCAGCCCTTCGGCCCGGTCAAGCAGCGCGATGCGGCGTTGGGCCAGTTCCAATGCGTGGACGCCCAGATCGCGCATCTCGGTTTCAGCCAGTGTGCGGTGATCGGCATCCAGCGCCATGGCCTGTTGCGCCAGTTCCGCCAGCACCCCCCGCAAACGCGCGGATTCAGCGTCCAGCGCGCCACGCGCACCGGCCAGGCGCGCCGCTTCTCGTTGCAGGGCGATCAGGCGGGCGGTCTGGCTCAACCCTTGTTCCACCAGCCTGTGCTGCCGGTCCAGATCCTGCGCAACAAGCGCGGCTTCTGCCTCGTTGGCGTGGACCTGCGCCGCCAGCCCGGCGATCTGGGCGCGGGCCTGCCGCTGGCGCTGGCTGATCTGGGCACGCTGGCGCGCACGCGCAGCCGCGCGCCCCTCGAACAGCCTGATCTGCCCCTCGACCAGCGCGCGGGCATCCTCGCTTTCCGTCATGGCAGCAGCCAGAGGCGCTGACAACACCACCGCCCGGGCATCATCCCGTTCGGCGGCCAGCCGCGCCAGCCGCGCCAGCGTTTCCACAAGATGGCTGTCAAGGATCGCCAGTTCCGCATTGATGATCCCGGCATCCAGGCGCATCAGTGGCGCGCCCGCGCTGACAGGTTGCCCCTCGTAAACCAGAATATCGGTGACCACCCCACCCTGGGGATGCTGCACCACCTGACGGTCCAGCGACACGGCTACCCGCGCGGGCGCGACGACGGCGCCCTGCAGGCGGGCCGTTGCGGCCCAGCCACCGAAGCCCGCCACCACCAGAAAAGTGGCAAGCAGGCCCAGCGCAACAGCGCGCCCTGCCCCCCATGCCGCGCCCGGATCAGGCGCGGCATCCGGCGATGGCGGCAAGGAAGCGCCCGTCATCGCCCCAACCCCTCGCTGGATGGGGGTGTGGCGCCCGCCCCTGTGGCGGCCTGCACGATCTCGGTATGATTGCGCACGCGGTCGCGCAAGACCGCATCGCGCGGGCCAAAGGCCGTCTGCACCCCGCCCTCAAGCACCAGAAGATCGTCGCATTCCTGTATCGCTGCTGGCCGGTGCGCCATGATTACCACGGCCATGCCGCGGGCCTTGGCTGCCCGAATCGCCCGGTTCAGCGCGTTGGCGCCCTCGGCGTCCAGATGGGCGTTGGGTTCGTCCAGCACCAGCATCAGAGGATCGCCGAAAAAGGCGCGCGCCAGGGCGATGCCCTGCATCTGCCCGCCCGAAAGTGGCGCCCCATCCGCCATGATGGGTGTGTCATAGCCCTGTGGCAGCGCCAGGATCATGCGATGCACGCCGGCATGTTCGGCCGCTTGCACCACGCGGGCGGGATCGGCGTCAGGGTCCAGCCGCGCGATATTGTCCGCAACACTTCCTTCGAACAGGGTTATGCGTTGGGGAACATAACCGATCAGCCCGCCCAGAACATCCGTGTCAAACTGGTTCAGCGGCACATCGCCCAGCCTGACTGTGCCGGCCGCCGGGGGCCAGACGCCGGTCAGACAGCGCGCCAGTGACGACTTGCCGGCACCTGACGGGCCGATCACGCCCAGCGCGCGCCCCGGTGCCAGCGTAAAATCAAGCAGCCGCAAGGCGGCAACAGCAGCACCGGGCGGGAAGACGGAAACGCTGTCAACGACCAGCCGCGCAGACGGTCTTGGCAGCGCCATACGCGGCACAGGCGGCGGCTGGGCCTGCAAAAAGGCAACAACCCTTTGCCAGCCCCGGAATGCGGCCTGCAGCGCTGGCCATTGCATCACGGTTTGCTCCAGCGGGGCCAACGCGCGGCCCAGCATGATCGACGCTGCAATCATCACACCCGGGCTGATCTGTTCCTGGATCACCAGCCAGGCACCCAGAGCCAGCATCGCCGATTGCAGGAAAAGGCGGAAACTGCGGGCGATGGCATTGTAGAACCCGGCGCGATCGCTGGCCAGTATGCCCTGCCCCAGCGCCAGCGCCCGCGGCCTGGCCCACTGTCCCAGCGCATGGCGGCGCATGCCCAGAGCGACCAGACTGTCGGCCTACTGCTGGAACGACAGGCCCAACCGCTGAGCCGCCACCCCGGCGTGAGCCGCCCTTTCGGCGGGGCGTGCAAGCCGAAGCCGGTTGAGTGCGGCCAGCCCCAGCAGAACCAGCGCACCCGCAAGCGCCAGCAGGCCCAGTTGCGAATGAAACGCAAAGATCACCGCGATGAACAACGGCGTCCAGACAGCGTCCTGCAGCGCCGTGATCAGCGGTGTGCCCAGCAGCCGCTGCACCATTTCGACATCGCCCTGTATCTGCGCCGCGCGCCTGTCACCCGGCTGCACAGCGCATCGCGCGAGGCCCGCATCGAACAGCTGCCGGTCCAGCCGTGCCTGAAAGCGCGCGCCGATTCGCGCCATAAGGCGCCCGCGCGCGTGGTCCAGCAGCGCCATCATCGCATAGAGAAAGCACACAAGCCCGAACAGGGCCACCAGCGTTGCCTCTGACCGGGCAGCCAGCACGCGGTCATAGACCTGCAGCATGAAGACCGGGCCTGTCAGCATCAGCAGATTGACCAGAATACCAAAACCGATTGCACAGGCCAGGATCGCCGTATTGCCGCGCAACAGGGCTGCGCGGGCGGCGTGTCGGCCAGCGCCTGCTTTCAGCCGGAATCCGGGGCGTTGCTCGGCGCTGAAGCCATAGGCGACCATGTGTTCCCGTCCTGCCTGACGGTCCCTGCGGTTGCCTTTCACCGCACGAACCCTATACGCTTACTGTATCAGTTCGTTTGCTATCGACTGGTAAACAACCACGCTGCGATGGCAGGAGGACCATGTCTTGACGCAGACATCCGCGCTGCGGCGCATTGGCGCCGCGCTTGCCCTGGCCGCTGTGCTGGCTGTTGTCTCGGCCTGTAGCCCGCGCCCCGCAGACACGGAAACGCATGACCCTTTCGAGACGGTCAATCGCACCTGGTTCGACCGCAACCTGGCCCTTGCCAGCGCCGTGCAGCGCCCATCTGACACGGCTGATGCGCTGCATTCGGCCGATGCACCGACCATGACCCCCGCGCCGACGGGCGGTGACGTGCTGCAGCGGCGTGTGCGGCGTTTCGGGTCGAACCTTTCGCACCCGCGCTATGTGGTCAACGACCTGCTGCAACTGCGCCCGGATCGCGCGGCAGAAAATGCATGGCGCTTCGTCATCAATTCCACCATCGGTCTGGGGGGCCTGTTCGATCCGGCCGCAGCGATGGGCCTGCAGGGCAGGCCCACCGATTTCGGCGAGACGCTGCATCGCTGGGGCGCAAACGAGGGTGCCTATGTGGTATTGCCCTTCTTTGGCCCCTCGACCGAAAGGGATGCCGCCGGGATGGTGGTTGACCTGATGCTGGACCCGCTGCGCCATGTGCTGCCAGGACGCGAACATGCCGCTGCCAGCGCCGCCCGCCTGGCGGGACGGCTGGCCGATCAGGCAGCCTTCAGCGATGTGATCGACGCAAATGTGATGCGCTCGGAAGACCCCTATGTGCAGGCAAGGCTTTTATTCCTGCAGGCGCGCCGGCATCATCTGGGGATGGAAAGCGAGGATGACTTCATTGACCCCTATGCCGACTTCCCTGATTGATCGTCGCGCCTTTCTGGCCGGCCTCGGTGCCTTGACGGGTACAATGGTGCTGTTGCCGGCGCTGCCCGCTTTCGCCATGACGCAGGCGCAGGCGCGTACCCTGATCGACACGGTGATGCAGGATGTGAACCGGATCATCAACTCCGGGCGCAGTGAAAATCAGATGATCGGCGATTTCGAACAGCTGTTCCAGCGCCATGGCGATATCCCGGTCATTGCGCGCTCGGTCCTGGGGCCACCGGCCCGCACGGCCAGCGCTGCACAACTGAACGCCTTTACCGAAGCCTTTCGCGGCTATATGGCGCGCAAGTATGGCCGGCAATTCCGGCGCTTCATCGGCGCCTCGGTACAGGTCACCGGGGCACGCCAGGTCCAGCAGTACTGGGAGGTCATCAGCACGATGACCATGCGCGGCGAAGCCCCGTTCGAGGTGCGCTGGCATGTATCCGACCGCAGCGGGCAACATCGGTTCTTCAACCTGATCATCGAGGGGGTGAACCTGCTGGCCGCCGAACGGCAGGAAATCGGCACCATGCTGGAACGCCGTGGCGGCAATCTGGACCGTATGATTGCCGATCTGCGCAATGCCGGCTGACACTCAGCCGGGCCAGTCCCCGCCTTGCCTGCAAACCTGACCCGAAACCGGCGCACCGGACAGCGCGGCCACCCGCGCAGCTGTGATTGGCGCCAGGGTCAGGCCCAGATGACCATGACCAAACGCCATGATTACCGCCGGGTACCGCCGCGCCCGTCGGATCACGGGCACCATGCCGGGCACCGAGGGGCGAAAACCTGACCAATGGCGGTCTGGCCGGGGCAGATCAGGAAAGAACCGCCGCGCGCCACGCTCCAGCATGGCCAGCCGTGCGGGATCAGGGGATAGCCGGGTGCCGCCCAGTTCGACCGTGCCCGCCACACGCAGGCGCCCCTGCATGGGCACCATGTAGAACCCGCCCATGGCCGAGGCCACAGGCCGCGACAAAAGCGGCTGTGCCATGTCGAATTCCAGATGATAGCCGCGCTCGGTATCCAGCAGGACACGCTCGCCTGCCTGTCGCGCCAATTGTGCCGACTGTGCGCCGGCAGCGATGACCACCTGCGCGACCGCCATATGCCGACCGGACAGATGCAGCCGCGCGCCCGCCGGCAGAGGCTCCAGCCCTGTCACGCGCTCTGACAGGATGCGCACGCCCGCCGTCCGGCAGGCCGTGGCCAGACGCGCCATCATCGCGCCCGGATCGGCCAGATGCAGCGCCGAAGCAAAGAAATGCGCACCGGCAACCGGTGGCAGCCCGGGTTCCAGCGCCGCCACCTCGGCTGGCGTCAGGTCGCGCAAGGCCACACCAAGGCGGCGTCGAAAGACCGCATCACCGGCACCGGCGGCGTGCAGGGCTGCCGTTTCCATCGCATACAGACAGCCAGTCGCGCGCAGCAGATCCGCCGCGCCGAGGCGTCGCGCCAGTGCCTGCCAGCGCGGCGCCGAATCGACCAGTAGCGCGGCCAGCGCGGCGGCGTTTGCCCGGCTGCGATGGGGCAGACAGTTCCAGCCGAACAAGGCCAGCCATGGAAGCATCCGGCCCAGGCCGCGCCAGCGCAGCCCCAGCGGGCTGTCGGCGGCAAACAGGATGCGCGGCAATTCCCGCAGCAGGCCCGGATTTGCCACAGGCAAGACCGCATAATCGGCGACGGTGCCGGCGTTGCCGAAAGAGGCGCCGGAACCCGGCGCCGCGGGGTCGAACAACACGACATCATGCCCATCCTGCGCCAGGCGCAGCGCGCAACACAGCCCGATCACCCCCGCCCCGATGATGGCGACACCCGCCTGCCGGTTGGCCACGCGGGGCGGCGCAGCCTGATTGCCGTCTTGCCCGGCGCCGGAAATGGCTGGCTGCATTATCAGCCCCCTGACAGGTTCACGCCCAGGGGGCCAGGCATCTGCCGGATATCACCACAGAGCGGTTGCCCACGGCCCCGGCGACAGGATAGGCTGACCGCGACAGCCGCTTCAAGGGATGACAGCCGCCATGGTGACCGTGCCCCGTGACTGGCATCCGGATCCGGAACAGATGGCCTGCTGGCCCGAAGTTTCCGGCAATGACATCAATGGGCTGGGCGAAGATACCTTTCGCCGCCCGCGCCATGTCTATTGGGCCGACGACCCCACCAGCATACCCCACGGACAGGCGCAACTGTGGTACCATGGCCGCAACACGGACCCCGCCTTTACCCAGGAGCGCGCGACCCGTGCCGCGATACAGGCGCAACCGCTGCCCGACACCGCGCCTGAACCACGACCCGGCACGCCAGCAGCATGGAGCGCAGACATCAAGGCCAAGGCCACGGCTTTGGGGGCAGAGGCGGTGGGTATCGCCCGCGTCAACCCCGATTGGGCCTATGAGGGCCGTGCCATCAGCCAGCGGTTCATCATCGTGCTGGCCATCGCCATGGACCATGACGCGATGCAGTCGGCGCCCGAGACCGCGGCAGCGCTGGAGGTGATGCGTCAGTATACCCGCTGCGCACAGGTTGCGCGCGGGTTGGCGGGCTGGTTGCGCCGAAAAGGCCATGACGCCGTGCCGGCACAAGGCCCCATGTCAGGCGATATGGTGCTGATTCCGGCCGCCATTGCCGCGGGTCTGGGGGAGCTGGGCAAGCACGGCTCGCTGATCCACCCGAAGCTGGGGTCATGCTTTCGTCTGGCGGCGGTGCTGACCGACATGGAGCTTGACACCGATATGCCGCTGGATTTTGGCGCCGATGGCTTTTGCACCCATTGCCGCATCTGCGCCGACCACTGCCCGCCCCTGGCCATATTGCCCGAAAAGCAGACCGTGCGCGGCGCGCGGAAATGGTATGTCGACTTTGACCGCTGCCTGCCTTTCTTCAACGAAACCGCAGGCTGCGGCATCTGCCTGGCCGTCTGCCCCTTTTCGCGGCCCGGGGTGGGCGGCAATCTGGTTGCCAAGCTGGCGCGTCGGTCCGGGCGGGAAAAGCAGGAAACACCCGGGCCGGAGGCATGACGATTGCCAGGGGGGGGGGGGGGGGGGGGGGGGGGGGGGGGGGGGGGGGCGG
>JAFIED010000150.1 GCA_020832805.1 Pararhodobacter sp. | reverse complement strand
GGGGGGCAGCGCCCCCCTGCGCGCAGTCCGTCATTGCAGGGTCGACGTTCGGCGCTATGATCCGTCCTGCGCATCCAGCGCATGTTCGCGCAACACCTCGATCGGCACCACATCCAGCGTGCGCTGATGGGTCGCCGCCAGCCTGATCCGGGGCGCTGCCCCTTCGTCATGGGCCTGCAGAAAGCGCGCGGCACACAGGCACCAGCTGTCGCCCGGCTTCAGCCCGGCAAAGCCCCATTCCGGGCGGGGCGTGCTGAGGTCGTTGCCGAGGTATTTGGACAGCGCCAGGAATTCCGCCGTCATCTGGGCGCAAACGGTGTGCAGCCCACGGTCTTCGGGGCCGGTATCGCAACAGCCATTGCGAAAGTACCCGGTCATCGGATCGGTGGAACAGGTCTCCAGCACGCCGCCCAGCACGTTCATGGATGGCTCTTTCATGTGCTTGCTCCCTTGTTTTCCCGGCCCATCAGATTGTGCGATCCGTCGCACATCGGGGGCGCGGCAGTGCGTTTGCAACCGCAAAGGAAAACCCGCCGCGTGCTGTCGGCCTGCCAGCGCTGTGGCTCGAACCCGGTGCCCTTGTGCGCACCATCGCAAAACGGCTGCCGCGCCGATCGCCCGCATGCGCACCAGAAATAGGTTTTCCCGGCCTCGACATCGACGGGGTAGGGCGCCTTTTGCGGGCAGTCAGGTTGCGGTTTCATGCGCTGTCCTTTCGGTTACTACGGTGCCAGACCGCGCGCGATGGCGCGGAACATGGCGACATTGCTGTCAAGAACGCCGGGCTGCCGGAACGCGCGATCGGCGCCGTTGGCGGCGATCACCACCTCGCGCTCACGGTCGATCCACAGGAACTGGCCATAGACGCCGCGTGCATAGACCTCTCCGGGTTCGGCATCGGCGGGTAGCCACCCTTGATAGCCATAGCCCACGCCGCCCGGCGCACTGGCGACGGTCGATTCGTCGATCCATGCGGTGGGCACGATCTGCCGGCCCTGCCATGCACCGCCTTGCGCCACCAACTGGCCCAACCGCGCATAATCACGCGTGGTCAGGTTCAGCCCGCCCAGCACAAACGCCACCCCATGCCCGTCGGTGACGAAATAGGGCGCGCGTTCAAGCCCCAGCGGGATGAACAGACGCTCCTCCATCAGTTCGATCACGCTGCGCCCGCTGGCGCCGCGCAGCACCATGCCCAGAACATGGGTGTCGATCGACACATATTGCCAGTCGTCGCCCGGCCTGCCGCGCCGTTCGGTCTGGCCAATGGCAAAGCCGTCCATGCTGCCCCCAAGCGCCAGCACACGGCCCATCCGGTTTATGTCAGACCAGAAATCGTGGTAATCCTCGTTGAAGGCCACGCCAGAGGCCATCTGCGCCACCTGCCGGATGCTGACCCCGCGATAGGCCGAACCCCGCAGCGCCGGCACGAAATCGGTGACCGGGGCGTCCAGATCAGGGATGACGCCTTCGTCGTGCAGGATGCCCAACAGCAGCGACAGCGCCGATTTCGCCACCGACCAGGACATGCGCCTGTCATCGCCCGTTGTGCCCAGGTGATAGCTTTCATGCACGATCTGGCCGCGATGCAGGACCACAAGCCCGGTCACGCGCCGGTCGGCGACCCAGTTGTCGAAACCGGCGGGCATCGGGGCGGCCGGCCCGTTTGGCAGGGGCGAGGCCGCGCCGGTGCGCATCTCGGTATGGTAAAAGAGCGTGTCCATATTCGAGAAATTGGTGACGATCCTATCCTCGCGGAACAGCGTGTTGACGGCCAGCAGGCGCGTGATCTCGTCGCGCTTCCAGAACGCGGCCGCCGCGGCCAGCACGATCAACACCAGCAGCAGATATCCCAGACGAACAAGAAAGCGTTTCACGGTGGCCCTCCCCCCTTTCCCTTTTCGGGTATGTCACGCCATACAGACAGCGAATGATGCGGCATGACAAGGCCCCGGCCGATGTTCGACCGGGGCCTTGTGCCGCACCACAAGGGGGGCGACCTGTCATTGCCAGGGGGCGCTGTGATCAGCTGCTGACAGGCGTCACGCAGGCTTGCGTTGCCGCATCCCAGACCTGCCCTTCACCACAGGCCGAGGCGCTTTGCGGTGCCATTGAGCCGCAGCCCCCCATGGCCAGTGCAAAGCCGGGCATCAGGGCCAGCGCGGCGGCGGCCAGAAACGTCTTCACTTTCATGGTCAACCCTCCAGTTACAGTGACGAAACATCTAGCACGATTTACCCGCTTTCCAGATCACAATTGCAAAGCCGGGGCGAAAGCCTGCCTGTTTTTCCGGTACCGGGCGTTTTTTGCCCGTCTGTCGGGCGGGCTTGCCCGACAACCGCGCAGCCTGCACCCGAACCCTCACAGGCAGATGGCGTCAGACATAGTCTGACCGGCTCAACCCGTATTTCGCCATCTTTTCGTTCAGCGTGCGGCGGGGCAGGCACAGCTCTTCCATCACCGCAGTGATGGATCCCTTGTGCCGGCGCATGGTATTGTCGATCAGTGTGCGTTCAAAGGCTTCCACATATTCCTTCAGCGGTTTGCCCTCGGTGGTCAGCGCGCTGCCCGCCGACTCGTTGTCGGCCATGACCAGCGATACGACCGACCCGCTGGCGCGCCGGTTCTGCAGGACCGCCTGTTCGGCGATGGCGATCAATTGCCGGACATTGCCGGGCCAGGGCGCCTGCAGCAGATGTGCGGCATCCTGTGCCGACAGTTCCGGCGCGGGGCAGCCGTATTCCTCGGCGAACTGCGCGGCATAGGCATTGAACAGCGCCAGGATATCCTCGCCACGGGCGCGCAGCGGGGGCAGGGTGATCTTCATCGCTGCCAGCCGGAAATACAGATCGGGGCGCAGCGCATCTTCCAATGTGCGACCCGGCTCATGCGCATTGCAGATCGCCACGATGCGGGTGGATGCGGGGCTGCCCTGTTCGTTGATGAAGGCCAGAAGCCGGGCCTGCATCGCCGGGCTCAGCGCCTCGATATCCTCAAGGCACAGGGTGCCGCCGCGCGCCTCTTCCGCCAGGGGCAGGCCAGCGGCCACAACCGGCCCGAACAGCCGCGCCGCCAGCGACTCGTCATCCTGCCCCAGGCATGAGACCGACACGAAACGCTTGCCCGCCCTGGGCCCCACGGCGTGCAGCGCATGGGCCACCAGCGTCTTGCCGGTGCCGGTTTCGCCGTCAATCAGCACATGCCCGTCGGCCTGACCGTAATCCAGGATGTCCTCGCGCAAGCGCACCATTTCTGGCGCATTGCCGACAAGCCGGCGCATCAGTGTCTTGCCGTCGGCCAGTTCCTGGCGCAGGGCGCGGCTTTCCAGGGCCAGCGCGCGGGCCTTCAGGGCGCGGCGGGCAAGTTTGGTCATCTTTTCGGGGTCGAACGGCTTTTCCAGAAAGTCAAAGGCGCCTAGGCGCATGGCCTCGACCGCCATCGGCACATCGCCATGCCCGGTGATCAGGATAACGGGCAGGGTGGCATCCATGCCGGCCAGCTTTTTCAGCAGGTCCATGCCCCCCATGCCCGGCATCCGGATATCGGTGATCACGATACCGTCGAAATCCGGGCCCAGCATGCGCAGGGCCTCTTCCGCGCTGGCACAGGTATGCGGGTGAAAGCCTGACAGAGACAGCCATTGGCTGATCGAAGCGCGCATGTCATGTTCATCGTCGATGATGACGATCTGTGGTCCCTTTGCCTCGCTCTCCCGGGCCGCTGTCTCGGTTGTGTTCATGGCCTTCGGTTTCCTTTCGGCTGTCGTATTCTGCGCGGTTGACCCATCCTGGCCGGTCAGACCGTGTCGGCGTCGCTGCGTGATGTTTCCCGGGGCCGGAATGGCAATGTCCGTTCGGACAACGCAGAAACAGACGCCAGGGTCCCTGATGCGTGATTTCCCAGCACGGGCAAGGTGATTTCGAACACCGCGCCCCCTTCGGCGGCATTCTGGGCGGTCAGCCGCCCGCCGTGATCGCCCACGATCCCGGATGAAATCGCCAGACCCAGCCCAACCCCCTCGCCGGCCCCTTTCGAGGTATAGAAGGGCTCGAAAATCTTGTCGATCTCGGTAATGCCGGTGCCATTGTCACGAATGCGCAAGTTGACCGTGTCGCCCTCGGTCAGGATGATGTCGATCTGCGGCGCATTCACCGCCTTGGTGGCATCAACGGCATTGCGCATCAGGTTGACGATTACCTGTTCCAGGCGCAGCCGGTCGCCCTGGACCATGACCGGGGTGTTGGGCAGCGTGCGCACCACCAGCACGCGCCGTTCGCGCAGGCGCGGTTCCATCATCGCCAGGGCCTCGGCGATGCAGGCGCGCATGTCCACAGGCGCAAAGGCATCGCCCCCCTTGCGCGCATAGGATTTCAACTGACGCGTGATCGCCCCCATGCGGTCGATCAGATCGTCCAGCCGCTGAAAGGCCACCAGCGCCTCTTCGGCGCGGCGCCGGGTCAACAGCAGGCGCGCGCCGGCCAGATAGGTTTTCATCGCCGCCAGCGGTTGATTCAACTCGTGGCTGACCGCCGCCGACATTTCGCCCAGCACCGCCAGCTTGGACGATTGCGCCAGCGTCTGTTCGGCCACGGTCAGTTCCTGCTGGGCCTTTTCGCGGGCCGCTATCTCGCGTTGCAGGCGCAGGTTCAGCCGGCGCAATTCGGTCGATTCGCGTTCGAACGCCGCTGATTGCGACCAGGCGCGCCGGGATACCAGATAGAACACCAGCACAAGGATCAGGGCGTAGCCGCTGATGACCAGCGCCAGCACGCCATTCACCTGTTCGCGCACCCCGTCATACCGGCTGAACGAGATCAGCCGCCAGCCACGATGCGCCACCCGCGATTCGGCGCGCAGCACACCGATATTGGCGATATGCGCATCCGGCCCCCGCCCCGCCCAGTCGGCGGTGCTGCGCAGGAACCGCAGAAAGGGCGAAGGCGGGTCGCGCAGGCGCAGCGCCTCTTCCTCGGTTCGGCCGCGCCATCGGGGTTCGGTGGCCAGAATGATCCGTCCCTGGCTGTCGGTCAGCGCCACCTGATCGGCAAAGCCCGCCCAACTGCGTTCGAATTTCATCAGATCGACTTCGACGATGACCACGCCCAGCAGTTGATCGCCGGCCCTCAGCGCGCGGGAATAGGCAAAGCCAAAGCCGCCAGTGCTGCGTTCGTATACGGTAAAAACCGTGTCATCCGTGCGGCGCGCCTCGACAAAGCTGGCCTCGCCGCTGCGCACGGCGGCCAGCCTGTCGCGGTCGGTGGCGGCCACGACCTGGGCATCGGCATCCAGCAGTTCGATAGAGGCGGCGCCCAGTTCCCCCTGCAGGTTGATCAGCACTTGCGAGATGGTCGCATAATTGCTGCTTTCCAGCGCCGCACGCAACGCGGGGTCGCGTGACAGCAGGATCGGCACAACCTGCGTGCGCTGCAATTCGGCCTCGATATTGCCGGCGTACAACACCAGGCGCAGTTCTGCCCGGTTGCGGGTGTCTACCGTGAAGCGTTCGGTCAGCCACTGGTTCAGCACCCAGACCGAGACCGCCGCCGCCAGCATCAGCGCGCCGATGCCCAGCTTGCCCCACAGCGGAATGCCGATCAGGCTGGGCGCGGCTGTGTCGGCGGCTACGGGGCGCGCGGCCGGGGGGGCGGGGGTGCTTTTCATCGGCCCAGTCTATGCCTGCCGCGGGAATGGCTCAAGCATCGCCGGTGCAGGCCATCTTCGGCGTGCCCGATCATGCCTGATCAGGCAGGCATCAGCGCCGTGCAGAGGGATTGAAACAGTGCCGCGCCATCGGTGCCGCCGTGCGCCGGATCGATGGCGCGTTCGGGGTGGGGCATCATGCCCAGAACCCGGCGGTTCCCGGACAGGATACCGGCGATGGCATGGGCCGACCCGTTGGGATTGTCGGCATAGCGAAAGGCGATGTGCCCCTCGCCTTCCAGACGTTGCAGCGTGTCAGGATCGGCCTGATAGTTGCCATCGTGGTGGGCAACGGGAATGGTGATCTGCGCGCCCTCCTGATATTGTGCCGTGAACGGGCTGTCAGCGCTGGCCACCATCAGCGGCACCGGGCGGCAGACAAATTTCAGACCGGCGTTGCGCATCAGGGCGCCGGGAAGCAGCCCGCTTTCGACCAGCACCTGAAACCCGTTGCAGATACCCAGAACATGGCCCCCGCGGCCGGCAAAATCGACGATTGCGCGGGTGATGGGCGCGCGTGCGGCAATGGCGCCGCAGCGCAGGTAATCGCCAAAGGAAAAACCACCCGGCAGGCCGACAATATCGATGCCATCGGGCAGTGTGGCGTCCTTGTGCCAGACCTTGACCACCTCTGCCCCCGCGCGGGCAAAGGCCACGGCCAGATCGCGGTCACAGTTCGAACCGGGAAAGGTGATCACCGCTGCCTTCATAAGTGCCTCCTGCGCATGGCTGTCCGGGCGGAATACGGTTTTGCTATACCCTGCCGGCCGGCATGGCGAAAGCGGTCTGGCGGCGAATGCCGGCGGTCGCGCGAAAAAGCGCCGGCAGCAGCACAGCCAACAGGGGTTTTTGCCGCCAGTCGGTCGGAAACAGTATCGACTTAATGTCAGGCATTTTGGTGTCTGACATTTTGATATTGTTTTTTGTCAGTGGCTTGCAGGATCATTCGATTCGAAAGCAGGATCAGCCCTGCCCACGCACCTGGGCGGCCAGATCCGCCGCCGCGGCCCTGTCATCGGCGTTTTCGGGGCCTGCCGTGCCAGGCCGAAAGCGCAGCCTGAACGCTTTGAGCCGCAAATCAGCGCTCACCGGGGGATAGCCCAGCCGGTCAAGTGATCTGTCCAGCGGTATCGCGGCATTCCCGCCGGGGCGCGGCCAGACCGACAGCCCCATCAGCGCCAGCCTGCGCCAGTCGAATCGCGGGCCGGGATCGGCCTTGCGCGCAGGTGCCATGTCGGAATGGGCGATCACCCCGGCAGGGGGGATGGCCCAGCGGTGCAGGACAGCGGCCAAAAGCCGCTCCAGCACAAGCATCTGCGCCGCGGGAAAGGGGCTGGCACCGTCATTGTCCAGTTCGATCCCGATCGAACGCGAGTTCACATCACCTTGCCCGCCCCATTCGCCCGCGCCGGCATGCCAGGCGCGCGCAGCCTCTTCGACCAGTTGCCAGACCGTGCCGTCGGCGCCGATCAGGTAATGCGCCGAAACCTGGGCCTCTGGCGCGCAAAGCCGTTCCAGCGCGGCGTGTGCATTGGCCATCTGCGTGTAATGCAGCACCACAAGTTCGGGTTGTAACCCGTTGCGTCTGTGACCAAAATTTGGCGATGGGTGCTGGATCACGGGGCGCGTGGCAGCCCGCAGCGGGCGTTACTCTGCCGCGGCGCGCATCGCACGCCGGATCGGTTCAGGGTTCCACCAGCAGGCATAGCCATCGCCATCGGGGTCCAGGTTGCCGCGGTCGTTTTCCGGTCCGCCAGCTGCCAGGAATGCCTCTTGCGCGGCGTTCTGGTCGCCGAATTGCAGGCAGTTCCGTTCCCAGACCTGCCAGCGCAGCGGGTTGCGGCGGGTATAGCGCTGGGTCCCCACCGGATGCGTGGTGCGCAGCGCATAGGCAATGACATTGGGGCCATTGACCGCCGCGCCGGGCACGGTATCGACCCGCACCAACGGCACCTCGGATGTCAGGTTGGTCGGCACGCCAAAGCTTGGCCAGTCGGGGTTCTGCGGCGCTGCGGCGGCAGGGCGCGCTGGCGTGGCGTCGGCGCTGGCCGTTGCCGGGGGGGGCGCCTGCGGGCTTGGCACGGTGGGTGCCGCGGTACCGGCCGTGGCCGGCCCCGGCATCGGGGCGCCCCGGGGGGCGCCCGGGGGG
>JAFIED010000146.1 GCA_020832805.1 Pararhodobacter sp. | reverse complement strand
GGGGGGCCCGCCACCGCACTTGGGGGGCGATTCTGGTTTGGGGGCCGCTAACCGGCGCGTTCTGCGGGGGCACCGCCGGGGGGCGGGGCGGCGCCCGGCGGGGCGGCGCCGGGGCGGGCCGCGGCGATGGGGTGGCAATGCCGGGCGGTAATGCGCTGTGATCAGCCTCGAGGGCTGCGACACTGGCAAGCCATTGCTGCCCGCGCGCGCGCATCGCTGCCAGCGCCGTCTCGCCGCCCTGCTCCTTCAGCCCGGCAATCAGATTGGTCAATCGGTTCAGCCATCGCGCCGGCACTGTCTCGGCCTCGGCGTTGCGCCGGGCGCGGGTCAGCATGACCTGTGGTGCACAGGCGGCTTGCTGAAAGTCATGTGCGGCCAGACCGATCTGGCGTTCGGGCAGGAACAACCCGGCTTGCAGGCGCATCTGCCGGTTCAACCATGGGTCAGGCGCGGGCATGGCGGGCCAGGTGCCCTCGTTCAGCCCGGCGAGGATGACCAGATCGGCAGCAACCTCGCGCGCTTCGCGTATGCCGTGAATGGACACCAGCGGATGGGCGGCGGCAGTGTCGCGCAGCGCCTCGGCCGAAAGCAGGCGATCGATCAGGGCGCGGTAATCCAGCAGCGTCAGCGGGCCGGCGTGTTCGGCCTCGGTGCCCAGCATGTCCATCAAGGCCCGCACCTTTTCGCCGGGCGCCTCCTGCCACAGGGCGCCGGTATCCGGGCCGTTCACACCCTGCGCCAGATGGGCGGCGCGGGCAAGGTGACGGTCCAGCCAGACCGAAAGCGACGCTTCGGCATCCGGTTCGGCCGGCGTCAGCAAGGGGGCCAGCCAGGCGGCCCATGCCTGTTTTTCGGTGTCGTCGCCTGCCCATGCTGCCAAAGTATCTGTCGATGGGTACAGCACACCGCGCCTGCGCAGGAACAGTTCCAGCGCGCGGGTCAGCAGCAGATGCGGGCCGCGATTGATGGCGGAATGGGTGATGGGGTGCTTGAGAAGAATCACCAGCGCCTCGGCCGTCAGCGGCCCGACCAGCGTATCGGCACCATGGCGCAGGAAACGGCCCGCGGCAGACAGCCCCAATGGCCGGCCCGCGCTGTCGTCGGGTCGGATTTGCCAGCGATCAAGCGCTGCCGAGACCTGCCGCGCCAGTGCTCGGTCCGGGGTGACAAGGGCCGTGCGCTGCCCCTTGGCGGCCCCAGCGCGCAGGGCAAGGGCGATGGCCAGCGCTTCGGCGCGGGGGGTTGGTGCCTCTATCAGCGTCAGCCCGGCGGTGGCCTGCATCAAGGCGCCCAGTTCCCGCCCCTCGGCGCGCCACTGGTCTGTAACGGGCGCGGGGCGCAGCGCCAGCGAGATCAGCCTGGCGCGCATCGGGTCCGGTGCGGGCGTGTCGCTCCAGCGGGTCACATCGCCGGGGGTCATGTGCAGCGCATGCAAAAGCGCGGCATGGCGAAACTGCGGGTGGTCCTCGGCCTCCAGCGGGTCATCCATCCGGTTCCAGATGGCCGCGGGCATGTCAAAGTCGAACCCTGGCAGCACCACCGCGCCCTGCGGCAGCCGTGCCACCGCCTGCATCAGCATGGCCGTGGCCGAGCGCGAGCCGGTAGAGCCGACCACCAGCACAGGATGCGCGGGCGGCGCAGCCTGCCACCGGGCGATCTGTGCCTCTACCGCCAGACGCTGGCGGCGCTGCATATCCGGTGCGGCGGCCGGCCCCAGGTACCGGGCGACCAGTTGCAGAAAACGCAGTGCCCGAGCCCAATGGGCAGAGTGGTCGCTGACATCCAGCTTGTCCAGAACCGCATAGGGTACGCCCTCGGCCTGCATTTCGTCCATCAGCGCAGCCAGCCTCTCTGCCAGGGAAAAGGCGGCGCTGCGGGGGGCAAGATCAGGCTCTGCCTCGATCAGGCGGCGCACCAGCTGCGCCAGTTCCAGCCGTCGCCGCAGAGGGGGTACAGGGGGCGGCACCAGTGCGGCATCCTCTCCGGGTGCGGTGACCAGGCGCAGCCGGGGCAGGAACCCCGGCCCACCGCCGACAAGCACATCGCGCAGCCGTGTCAGCATGCCGGCGCTGTTGACCAGAATCAGCACATTGGCCATGGCATGCGGCGGTTGGCCCGCCATGCGTGCGCGCAGCCCCTGCACGAAGGCGGCGGCAAAATCGTTGCCGGGGGCAATGGCCATCAGGCGCGGGGTGGGGCAGGGGTCGAACATGGCGGCAGATTAGCGCGCGCCGTTGCCAAAGGCGATGGGCCATGCGTGCCTTGCCTGCGGGGAACGCCGCCGCCATATAGGGGCAGCATGCGACAGGGCAGGGGCAGAAAGGACCGGCGATGAGCGACGACAGGTTTCCCGGCTGGCACGGCACCACCATTCTGGCGGTCCGGCGCGGCGGTGAAGTGGTGATCGCCGGTGACGGGCAGGTCAGCCTGGGCCAGACCGTGATCAAGGGCACTGCCCGCAAGGTGCGGCGACTGGGCAAGCCAGGACAGGAGGTTCTGGCCGGGTTTGCCGGTTCCACCGCCGATGCGTTTACCTTGCTGGAACGGCTTGAACGCAAGCTGGAGGCCCAGCCCGGTCAACTGGCGCGGGCCTGCGTCGATCTGGCCAAGGATTGGCGCATGGACAAGTATCTGCGCAATCTGGAAGCCATGCTGATCGTTTCCGATGGCATGGACCTGTATGTCATTACCGGTGCCGGCGATGTGCTGGAGCCAGAGCACGACGTTGCGGCCATTGGCTCTGGCGGCAACTTTGCCCTGGCGGCGGCGCGCGGACTGATGGAAACAGACCTTGATGCCGAAGGCGTTGCCCGCAAGGCCATGGCGATTGCCGCTGAAATCTGCGTCTATACGAACGGGGCGCTGACTGTCGAACGGATCGGGGGGCGGTAGCGCGCCTTCGGGATAGCCACAGCGCTGTCCGGGGTCTGGCATGGCTTGTTCACCTGCCCCGCCCAGAGTAGGGTGCGACCGCTTTCAACGGGCGGTTACGGGGTATGGGCATGACAGGCGCGGAAACTGATGACTCGGCAATGAACGATCTGCCGCCACCGGCGCCGGCCCCTGTCACGCTGCAAGAGGCGATAGGCCTGATTGATCGCCAGTTCGGCGTGGAAAAACTGCTGAACGATGAAGGCAAGCAGTTTGTCGAGCCGTATTACAAGCAATCCGTGCTGGTCTACGAACAGTTCTACGAAAAGTACCTGTCGGTTGAGGGCTGCATGCATTTCGGCCTGAACTTTGACGGGCAATTCAGCCGGCAAGGGTTTTACGAGCAGGCACGCGGGGTGAAAACCATCATCCGGCAGATGGGAAATGTGGAACGCGTGCTGGAAGTGGGCTGCGGCAAGGGCCTGAACACCATACGCTTGGCGGGATTGCACCCCGATATCACCTTTACCGGCCTGGACCTGCTGAAAGAGCATGTCCAGAAAGCCACGGCGCGCAGCAGCGATCTGCCCAATGCTCAGTTCGTGCAAGGCAGTTTCGAGCCTATTCCGAAAGCACTGCGCGGGGTCGATGTCATCTTCGGGGTAGAGACCCTGTGCTATGCGCAGGATCTTGATGCCGTCTGTCAGGCCATCGCCGACAGTCTGAACCCGGGCGGCCGGCTGGTTATCTTTGACTGTTTCCGCGAAGACCAAAAAGGCCCCGTTTCTGACGAGATGCGCCTGGCCACCCGCCTGCTGGAAGTGGGTTGGGGCGTGCCGGCCGGGTATCGCAGTTCAGAGGAATGGTCTGCCGCGCTGGAGCGCGCGGGGCTGAAGATGAACTGGGTCAAGGATGAAACGCCTTATGCCCTGCCCAGTGTGCGCAAGCTTCAGGGTTTTGCCATGCGCTTTTTCGGTGACTGGAAAGTGCGTATGCAGTCGCGCATCCTGTCTGACCTGGGCCGGCGCAATGCCGTGACCGCCATTCTGATGCCACTTCTGTTCGAGGGGCAGGCCGATGGCCCAGATGCCACCGCGCCGGGCGTGTCGTACAAGCGCCTGGTGGCGCGCAAGAAAGCCTGACCGATGCGCAGACAAGCCCCTGCCGGCCCTGGCCCGGCAGAGGATGGTCGCGCCCTACAGGTTGGCGGCGCTGTTCACGCTGCGAAACAGCGCCATGACCTGGGTAAAGGCGGGAATGATCGATTCCGTCGCAAGCACCAGATCGCCCGGCATGATATCGAACCGGCGCGCGGCAAACAGGCCATCGGCATTGCGCATGTCAAAGGTAAAGATCACCTGTGTCTGATCCGGCGTATTCGGGCCGGGTGCCACCTGGTTTTCCGGATATTCGCGCAGGATCATCAACCCGCTGAGATCGGCGCGTTGCTGGGCAAAACCGCCGATCGTCGACAGGGCGTCCAGCGCGTTGATCCGCTCTCGCTCGAAATACACAACCCGTTGCGTGCCGGTAGCGCCAAGGGCGATGTAATGGCGCTGATCGGCCTCGACGACGACACGGTCGCCGCCACGCAATGCAACATCGCGCGCGGGATCGGCCAGCAATTCGGCGGCGGGAATGGTGTAGGACTGGCCTGAACGCTGCAGCCTGACCAATGGATTGCGCAGGTTGGTATCGATGCCACCGGCTTCGGCCAGCACGCTTATCAGCGTGGGGCTGAGTTCCCCCAGCGGCAAGCGACCCGGCCGGGCCACCCCGCCCACCAGATCGATCGTATTGCCCACACCCGGCTCGACCGCCAACTGCACCTGGGCATCCGGTACGATGGCTTCCATCCGAGTCTGGATGTCGCGCCGTGCCCGGTCTGATGTCATGCCGGAAATGCGGAACTCACCGATATAGGGAATGAAGATGTCGCCGCTGGATGCGACGGCGATGTTTTCCATGTTTACAACGCGCTGCTGCTCGGTGCTGATCAGCGAGTCGCGCTGGCTGTCCCACACGGCAAGCGAGATTCGGTCACCGGCCCGTATCAGGCGGGCAACCGGGCTGGCGCCGGTCGTCACCCAGTGCCGCCGTGCCAGCATGGATGATGCCGGCCAGGCCGCAATGTCCGTGATACTCTCGCGCGTGACGGCGATCACCTGAACACCCGAGTCTTCGGCATCGGTGCCGCGCAAGACCTCGCTGGGCATCGCGGCAGACCGTGGCAGGGCACAGGCCATCAGCAAGGGAACCAAGCCGCAAAGAAGCAGCAACCGCCCGGCCTGTGCCAGCCGGTCAGCGTGGGGCAATCTGTGCAGGGGCTGACAAGGCCTGCCTGTGACGTCCGTGCAGGCGGCGCGAAGTGCGGTCATTCGATGTGTCCCTCAGCGTGCAAGTGGTATGGCCACGCTGCCATGTCTGTTTTTCGGGCAACCTTAGCCAGCTTGGCGGGCACAGGCAAGTTCGCAGGGCACATGGAACGGATGATCAAATCCGGACGGCTTCAAGGTGATGTAGTTGTGTCACGCCCGACCACCGGATTCGCCCATGCATGCATCCGCCATGCTGCCGGCCTTGCCATCAATCGCGGCTTGACGGCCTGACAGGAAATACCTAAGGGGGACTTGGCCGGCGGGTTGGCGGAGAGGTTACGCAGCGGATTGCAAATCCGTGTAGACCGGTTCGATTC
This sequence comes from Pararhodobacter sp., assembly GCA_020832805.1. Classification (GTDB taxonomy): domain Bacteria; phylum Pseudomonadota; class Alphaproteobacteria; order Rhodobacterales; family Rhodobacteraceae; genus Pararhodobacter. The sequence continues at coordinate 2,766 of JAFIED010000146.1, read as the reverse complement.
CGGTACCCGCCTCCAAACTTTCAGAACAGGATAGCGTTTCCAACGCTGTATGTGCGGCCTCGGCGCCATTCTCCGTTGGGCCTGACCCTGTGCAGCAGACAGGGCCAAACCTGTTCCGGGTGATTGACCTGGATCAATGCAGAGGCCGTCGCCAACTGCTTTGCATGACGTCCTGCCACAGAGGCTTTGTTGAAGCCGATAACAGAAGCGTAGCAGGTGCTGGCGGCAGGCATTCCCGGCGTTTCGGGGTGTCGGCACTGTCTCCGAAAAGGGATGACAATCATGTCGCGACTGGTCTTTTTTTCCGCCGATGACGGCACGCATGGCCAGGAGCTTTGGGTGACCGACGGCACGCCTGCCGGCACGCGGATGGTCAAGGACATCCTGCCACGGGAAAACACACCCTGGCCAGATGACCCCAACTTCAACGGCAGCAACCCAAGCTTCCTTGCCCCGCTGCCCGATGGCCGTGTCGTGTTTCAGGCGCGCGATGCCCTGTTTCGGCGCGACGAACTGTGGGTCAGCGACGGAACCGAAGAGGGAACCTTCCTGCTGAAGAACATCGGCGGCGAAGACGACAACGGCATTCCACGTTACATGACCCCGCTGGGCGATGGCCGGGTCGTCTTTTCCGCCGAGGCTGGCCGCAACGAGCCCGACGCCGACAGCGGGCGCGAGCTTTGGATCACCGACGGTACCACCGAGGGGACCCGGCTGCTGAAAGATATCAATCCCGGCATTGGCGAATGGGACATTCCGGAAAGCAGCAACCCGGAATACCTGACGGCGTTGCGCAACGGCAAGGTGGTGTTCACCGCCGATGACGGCGTGCATGGGCGCGAGCTATGGGTCACCGATGGCACCGAAGCCGGCACCATGATGCTGCGCGATTTCCAGCCAGGGCCGCAAGGCAGCATGATCATCCTCAGCCTGAACAGCGAAGAACTGGAAGACGGTCGCCTGAAGTTTCAGGTCAGCCTGCCACCCAGCGCCGACGGCGAACCCTGGACCCGCGAGGAATGGGTCACCGACGGCACGCCCGCCGGCACCGTTCCCCATGAGCCCGATCTGGTCATCGGCCCTGCGCAGCCAGAGGTCTTCGAGCGCGGCCCGGGGGACCCCCCCTATCCGGACCGGCCCGCCTACCATGAGATCGCACTGAGCGAAACGCGCACCCTGTTGGCGGGATACGGGGCGCAGCAGTTCGACGCCCAGGAACTGGTCGGGCACCCGCTGATCCAGCAGGTGCCGTCGTCCAACGAGGGGGCGATCGGTTTTCAGTTGCGCGGTGACGCAGGTGCCCGCGTCACGGTTGCCTTTTCGGGCAGCGATGGGACCGCGTTCACCTCGGCCGACATCCGCTCCACGGGCACCGCCTCGGTGGCTCTGTTCAATGACAGGGTTCTTGAACTGGGGTCCGGGCCTATCACCATATCCGCCATCAGCCCTGCGGTTTTCGTTACCAATGACCAGTCCGTAACCATCAAGATCACCTATGCCGGGGGTAACGGGACAGTTACCCAAAGTTTCGGCGGGTATCCCCAGCCAGGGTCACGCTGGCTTGCGCCCACCACCAGAACCATGGAGGAACTGGGCGAGGGGCCGATCTCGGTCGTTTCCGTGATCGGCGAGACACGAGAGACGTTCGGTGGGCCGCTGATTTCCTTTGACCTGCCCCATCGCGTGGCCGATATCACCGGTGTCATTTCCACTGGCCGCGAACTGTGGATCACCGATGGCACCGAGAACGGCACACAACTGCTGGCCGACATCAATCCGGGCTATTGGGGCAGCAACCCTGCCGACTTCATGCGCCTCGCCGACGGGCGCATCGTCTTCACGGCCATCGATGGCTCTTCGGCAGACATGAGTGACAATGCACGCGGGCTGTGGATCACCGATGGCACCACATCCGGCACCAGCAAGATCGCCGACGGGGTCGGCGGCGTCCGCCACCTTGCGGTGGTGAACGGGCGGCACATCATGCAGTCGGACGCGGACGAAGACATCTGGGTCACGGATGGCACGCCCGCCGGCACGGCAAAGGTGATCAAGACCAGCAGCTTCATGGTCGGCCAGCAGAACCTGTCCGACGGCCGCGTGCTGCTGGAGATTGCAACTGGAGCGGAAGACCATGAAATTTGGGTTTCAGACGGCACCCGGGATGGCACGGGTTTCGTCACCGATGAAGCGCGGTTGCGCGACTTCACAATCCGTGAGGCCATTCTCTTCGACGCCGAAACCCTGATCCTGCCCTATAACGCCCCCGGGCTTGGCCGCGAGATTGCCAAGCTTGACCTCGCCGCCGGCGGCCTGACCCTGCTGGCCGACATCAACCCCGGCGAAGGAAGCAGCTGGCCAGCCGATCTGATCCTGGCCATACCGGAATCCCTGCGCGCGCCGGTCTCGACCTTGTTCGATACGCGTGTCACCCTTCTGGATATCGCTGCTGACGGCTTTGATCTGGACAGCTATTTCACCGATCCGCAGGGCGGGGCGCTGAATTACACCGTCAGCGGGCTGCCTGCAGGGGTTGAATGGGACCCCGCCGCCAAGCAGATCACCGCCACCGCCGAGGCGGCACCCGGCAGGCACGAAATCACCATCAACGCCGAAACCACCATCGGCGGCCGGGCAAGCGACAGCTTTGCGTGGGATCTGGTTGATACCGGTTTGCTTCGGCTTTCGTCGGACGGCGGCTGGGGCCGTGAGACGCGCGACAGTCCGATCACGCTGGAATCCGGGCACACGCTGACCATTGGCCTG
>JAFIED010000142.1 GCA_020832805.1 Pararhodobacter sp. | reverse complement strand
GGGGGGCCTCGGGGCCGCCCGCTTCTTTCTTGTCAGTATCCGCCCACAGGCATTGCCTGCGGGTAACAACCGCGCAAACCCGGCATGTGCTGCCGGGGAAACAACAAGCTGCGCGGACACAGGGAGATGCCGATGGCGTTGGAAAGCGGGGCTCCGCGTGAGTCGTTCCGTCTGGGTATGCTTATCTATGATACGCGCTACCGTTCCTATACGATCCAGATATTCGTGCTGATGCTGCTGATGCTGGGCGTTGCCTGGCTCCTGGATAACACTGTGCGCAACCTTGCATCGCTGGGCAAGGATTTCTCGTTCGCTTTCCTGTGGAATACCTCCGGCTATGACATAAGCCAGCGGCCCATTGAATACGACAGTACCATGACCCACGGACGCGCCGCGTTCGTGGGTTTGCTCAATACCATCATCCTGGCGATCATGGCCTGCGTGCTGGCTACCGTGGTGGGGGTCATCGCGGGGGTCTTGCGGCTGTCGAACAACTGGATCGTCGCCCGGCTGATGACCGTTTATGTCGAGGTGTTCCGCAATATCCCCACGCTTTTGTGGATCCTCATCTTTGGCGCCATCATGACCGAGGCGATGCCGGCCCCGCGCGCCTTTCGTGGCGACGATGCCACCGCCAGCATGCTGCTGTGGGAATCGATCGCCGTGACCAACCGGGGCGTTTATGTCCCGGCGATCCTGTTCGAGCTTGACCTGGGCGTGCTGCATCTGGGCCCTGTCTCGCCAAGCCTGAACTGGCTGCTGGTTCTGGTCGTGCTGATTGCCAGTGTCTATGCCAACAAGCGGCTGGTTGACCACGCAACCCGGGTACAGAACGCGACCGGAATCCGGCCAAAGACCTGGTGGAAATCCATCCTGATCCTGCTGGGACCAGTGGCGGTGGTGTTTCTGTTGCTGGGCGCGCATCTGGAATACCCCGAACTGCGCGGTTTCAACTTTTCCGGCGGGGTGCATATGCGCAACTCGCTGATCGCCATGTGGCTGGGCCTGGGCATCTATACCGGCGCCTTTATCGCCGAAGTGGTGCGCGGCGGCATTCTGGCAATTTCAAAGGGTCAGACCGAGGCGGCCTTTGCGCTGGGCATGCAGCCGGGTAAGACGATGCGGCTGGTGATCCTGCCGCAGGCGCTGCGGGTGATCATCCCGCCGATGATCTCGCAATACCTGAACATCACCAAGAACACCTCGCTGGGGCTGGCTGTGGGCTACATGGACCTGCGCTCGACCCTGGGGGGGATCACCATCAACCAGACCGGTCGAGAGCTGGAGGGCATGATGTTGATGATGCTGATCTATCTGTCGATCAGCCTGATCATTTCCGGCCTGATGAATGTCTACAACAATCGTGTCAAACTGAAGGAGCGGTGAGATGAGCGATACCCACGCCCAGACCGTCGCCTTTGTGCGCGACACGATGTTGCCGGAACAACCTGCCCCCGCGACCGAGCGCGGTGCCCTGAAATGGATGCGCGAGAACCTGTTCGACGGTTGGCTGAGCGCGATGCTGACCGTGCTGTCCATCCTGTTCATCGCCTGGTCGATTTCCCTGATCCTGCCCTGGCTGTCGCTGTCGATCTGGAACGCCGGATCGCTGAGCGAATGTCGCCGCCTGTGGGCAGAGGCCGGCACGCCCTCTGGCGCCTGCTGGGGGGTGATCAACGACCGCTGGCACCAGCTGCTTTTCGGCTTCTACCCCACGCATCTGTACTGGCGGCCGATCATGGCGCTGATCCTGCTGTTCGTTGCGCTGGCGCCGATCCTGTTTCCCACCTTGCCGCGCAAGATGCTGTGGTTTTCGGCCCTGTATCCGTTCCTGGGTTTCTTCCTGCTGTGGGGCGGGTCGATCTGGCTGCCGGTTTCGGCGCTGCTGGGCTTTGTGGCGGGGTATGCGGCGCTGGTGCTGTTGCGCCCGCTGGGTACACTGGCATCCACCGTCGGTGCGATCCTTGCACCCATCCTGTGGTGGGTCCTTCTGGCCGGCAGCGTTGCCGGCGCCATGCATGCGATCCTGCCGCTGGGCATCGATTTCGTGCGCTCTGACCGCTTTGGCGGGTTTCTGATTTCGCTGGTGATCGGATTCACCGGTATCGGGCTGTCTCTGCCGCTGGGTATCCTGCTGGCGCTTGGCCGGCAATCGGACATGGTGCTGATCAAATCGGTCTGCGTGGTGTTCATCGAGTTCATTCGCGGCGTGCCGCTGATCACGCTGTTGTTCACCGCGCAGCTGCTGTTGGGGTATTTCCTGCCCCCCGGCACCACCTTTGACCTGATCTTGCGGGTGATCATCATGGTCACGCTGTTCGCCGCCGCCTACCTGGCCGAGGTCATCCGGGGCGGCCTGGCCGCATTGCCCCGCGGTCAGTACGAGGCCGCCGATGCGCTGGCGCTGGACTACTGGCGGGCCCAGCGGCTGATCATCATGCCCCAGGCGCTGAAAGTCTCTATTCCGGGTATTGTCAACACCTTCATCGGGTTGTTCAAGGATACAACGCTGGTCGTGTTCATCGGCCTGCTGGACCCGGTTGGCCTGTCGAACGCCATTCGGGCCAGTTCCGACTGGCAGGGTATCTACTGGGAACTGTTCATCTTTATTGGTGCCGTATTCTTTATCTTCTGCTTCGGCATGTCGCGCTATTCGATGTATCTCGAACGCCGGCTGCGCACCGACCATCGTTAAGGGAGTCACTGGATGACCGATACTGTCCCCGATCTTGTTGCCGACCTGGGCATCGACCGAGAAATCGATACCCGGCAGATGAGGGTCTCAGACGAGATCGCCGTCGAGATCGTCGGCATGAACAAGTGGTTCGGCACGTTTCACGTGCTGCGCGACATCAACATGACCGTCAACCGGGGCGAGCGGATCGTGGTGTGCGGCCCGTCCGGTTCCGGCAAGTCAACGCTGATCCGGTGCATCAACCGGCTGGAAGAGCATCAGTCCGGCAAGATCGTGGTGGATGGCACCGAGCTGACCTCTGACCTGAAGAACATCGACAAGGTGCGTTCCGAGGTTGGCATGGTGTTTCAGCACTTCAACCTGTTTCCGCATCTGACGATCCTCGAAAACTGCACGCTGGCGCCGATCTGGGTGCGCAAGACCCCCCGCAAGGAGGCCGAGGAAATTGCCATGCATTTCCTGGAAAAGGTCAAGATCCCGGAACAGGCGCAGAAATATCCCGGCCAGCTTTCGGGCGGGCAGCAGCAGCGCGTGGCCATTGCACGGTCGCTGTGCATGAAGCCGCGCATCATGTTGTTCGACGAACCCACATCGGCCCTTGACCCCGAGATGATCAAGGAGGTGCTGGACACCATGATCCAGCTTGCCGAAGAGGGCATGACCATGCTGTGCGTCACCCATGAGATGGGCTTTGCCCAGGCGGTGGCCAACCGGGTGGTGTTCATGGATCAGGGTCAGATTGTCGAGCAGAACGAACCTTACGAGTTCTTCCGCAACCCGCAGTCCGAGCGGACAAAACTGTTCCTCAGCCAGATTCTGGGGCACTGATCCGGGCATCCGGCGGGGCGGGCAGGCGGGGCAGTACCCGGTCGCCGCCAGCATACGCCGGTTTGGCCAGGGATTGCAGCGGCAAGACAAGGGGGCGGGGTCGTGGTTCACCTGTGGGTGCGCGCGGAACAGCGTGATAACGAAGCGCGTGTCGGCCTGACCCCTAAGGGGGCGGCCGCACTGATTGCGCAGGGATTCCGCATCAGTATAGAGGAAAGCCCGCAACGCTGTCTGCCACTGGCGCCCTATCTGGCGGCAGGATGCGTGGCTGTGCCCTGTGCCAGCTGGCCGGGCGCGCCAGAGGATGCCATCATCCTGGGCCTGAAGGAACTGCCCGAAAGCGACATGCCCCTGCGCCACCGCCATATCCTGTTGAGCAATAGCCGAAAGTTGGTGATGGGGTGATTGGGTGGCATATCAAGGCGTTGTTGACGCGCCACAGTTCTCGCAGAGAAAAGGATATGCCACATGACGAAGGATACGGTTGTCGCGTTTCGCGCGCCAGAAGGATT